>NZ_CP014145.1:1844863-2152340 GCF_001542775.1 Microterricola viridarii | reverse complement strand
CCATGCTAGGCCAGACTGGACTCATGATCATTCTCGCGGCGACCCCCATCGGCAATCTCAAGGACGCCTCTGTACGGCTGGTCGAGGCGCTCGGCACCGCCACCGTGATCGCCGCAGAGGACACCCGCGTCACGCAGCGCCTGCTCGCCGCCCTCGGCATCGAGAACCGGCCCCGCCTGATCGCGCTGCACGACCACAACGAGCGGGAGAAGTCGATCGAGCTCGTCGAGCTGGCCCGCGAGACCGATGTGCTCGTCTTGAGCGACGCCGGGATGCCGACCGTCTCCGACCCCGGCTTCCACCTCGTCGACGCCGCGGCCAGCGCCGGCGTGACTGTCACCGCCCTGCCCGGCCCGAGCGCCGTGCTCACCGCACTGGCCGTCTCTGGCCTGCCGACCGACCGCTTCAGTTTCGAGGGTTTCCTGCCGCGCAAGCATGGCGAGCGGATCAGCACCTTCGGCGAGCTGCGGGATGAGCGCCGCACCATGGTCTTCTTCGAGTCGCCAAACCGGCTGGCCGCCTCGCTCACCGACATGGCCAGCGTGTTCGGAGCCGACCGCCGGGTCGTGGTCTGCCGCGAGCTGACGAAGTTCTACGAGGAGGTCAAGCGCGGAAGCGCGGCCGAGCTCGCGGAGTGGGCGGCATCCGGGGTCAAGGGCGAGATCTGCATCGTCGTGGCGGGAGCGGAGAAGCGCGTCGGCGACCTCGCCACCGGCGTCGCCGAGGTGCTGGCGCTCGTCGCAGCGGGGGAGCGGTTGAAGGATGCCGCGGCCGTCGTCGCGGAGGGCACCGGGCTCGGCAAACGCGAGCTCTACCAGGCGGCGCTCGAGGCCAAGCCGGCCAAGCCGGGCAAGCCCGTCGCACCCGCCGCGCCGCAGGGCTGAGCCGGTCGCCACCAGGCCGCAGGGCTGAGCCGGTCGCCACCAGAAGGGCGAGTCTCATCGCGCCCTGGTCGACGAGACTTGCCGTTGCAGTTGTAAGCGGACGAGAGGAGCGCGGCTCCTGTCGTGACCGGTCCAAGCCCCGTTGACAGGGGGAGCGACTCGCTTCGCGGCGCGGAGAGCAACGGCGAGCTCCCTGAGTATGCTGCGTGCATGTCAAGACTGGGAAAAGCGGAACCTGCGGGCAGGCGTCGACTTTTTTCGGTGATGGCGGCCTTGGGCCTGTCGCTTGTCGTTCTTTCTGGCTGTTCGGCGATCAACTTCGCCCCGCCCGGCGCATTTGACAAGGTGGATGCCGCGGCCGAGTTGCTCAGCGTGGGTGACGCTGGAGACGTCACGTTCGAGGAGCGTTACGGGGGTAAGTGGTTCTTGGGTGATCCCCCGACGCTCGTCGCCATTGTCGAAGGAGCTGACGCCGAATCAGTTCTGCTCGGGCAGCTCGAGGAAGCCGGCTTCTCCGTTCGTGGGCTCCCTGACGCTGCGAACGGCCAAACAACGTGGGAGCGAGGTCGTGGTGAGGACTACTTAGGTGTGAGTCTTCGTCCCGTGATCGAGGGTGACGAAATCTCCGGCGGCGAACGTTCCGAACTCGCGAACGGAACTGGCGTGGCGATCTGGATCTTGAGCCCGAAGTGACGGCGCCCCGATTCGGGAGGCGTGAAAGATGCGGGGCCTCTGGCCCGGCGTGACTACCGAGCACGGCATTCAGCAACTGGCCCAGGACTAGCCCGCCAGAGTGGGCTGAGCCGGTCGCACTCGACTCGTGGTTCTGCGAGTGGGAGGGGATTGCGGGCGCCCGGGGACGGTGCGAGCATGGCAGCGGAGGTGCCCCTCATGCCCCTGCAGCAGACCAACGCTGAGCCCCAGGTCCTCGATGGCCGGGTTGCCATCGTCTACGGCGCCGGCGGCCAGGTCGGCAGCGCCGTGTCGCGCGCCTTCGCCCGTGCAGGAGCCACCGTGCACCTGGCCGGGCACACCGCGGCCCCGCTGGAACGGCTCGCCGCCGAGATCCGCGCGGCGGGCGGGCGGGCCGAGCCTGCCGTGGTCGACGCGCTCGACGAGGGGCAGGTCGACCGGCACGCCTCCGCAGTGGTCGCGGCGGGCGGGCGCATCGACATCTCGTTGAACGTGATCGCGGTCGGCGAGGTGATGGGCACGCCGCTCGTCGAGATGGAGCTCGCCGACTTTGAGCAGCCGATACACCGTGCCGTGCGCACCGCCTTCCTCACGGCACGAGCCGGGGCCAGGCAGATGGTCGAGCAGGGCTCCGGCGTTCTGTTGTTCTTCGGCGGCTCCGGCGACCCGGTGCGCGAGTTCAGCATCGGCGGCTTCCAGGTCGCGTTGCAGGCCGTCGACCAGCTGCAGAAGCAGTTCGCCGCCGAGCTCGGGCGCCGTGGCGTGCGCACCGTCATGATCCAAACGGGCGGCATCGTGGACGCCAACCCCGCCGAGAGCCCCGAGTCGGCAGAGATCGCCGAGATGGTCGCCGCTGAGACGCTGCTCGGCCGGGCAGCCGTGCCGGAGGACGTCGGCGCTGTCGCGGTGTTCGCCGCATCGGATCACGCGCGCACGATCACCGCCGCAAATCTCAATATTTCAGCCGGCGCGATCCTGCCGTAGCGGCAGCCGCACCGGGAACAGTGGAAGGCCAGTAGTTGTTCTAACCGTTAACGCCCGTGGTGGAGGTGCACCGTGCCGAAAGCAGTGAAGTACTCCCGATATGGCGGCCCAGATGTTCTGGAGGTCGTCGAGATTGAGATGCCGGTGCCCGGCCCGGGCGAGGCGCTGATCGAGGTGGTGTCCGCCGGGCTGAACCCGGCAGACTCACGCCTGCGCGAAGGCAAACTGGCCGAGCGGATGCCGGCACACTTCCCCCAAGGCATCGGCTCAGACTTCGCCGGCTATGTCATGGCGACCGGCACCGGCGTCAGTCGGGTCGCCGTGAACGACGCGGTGATCGGGCACACCTCGCGCGGCTCGCTCGCCACCCACCTGGCCGTGCCGGCCGCGAACCTCACCCCCAAGCCGCCGCACCTGCCGTGGGAGGTCGCCGGCAGCTTGTTCGTGACGGGCATCGCGGCCTGGGCGGCGGTGAACGCGCTGGGCATTGGCAAGGGCGACACCGTCGTCATCTCGGCGGCCGCCGGCGGCGTCGGCTGCATCGCGGCACAGCTGGCCCGGCTGCGCGGCGCGCGGGTCATCGGAACCGTCAGCGAGCGCAACGCCGACTTCCTGCGGCAGCTCGACGTGATCCCCGTCGTGCACGAGGGCGATGTCGCCGCTCGGATCCGGGAACTCGCACCGGAGGGCGTCGACGCCTACCTGGACACCTTCGGCGGCGACAACATGGAGATCGCACGCTCACTCGGGGTGCCGGCTGCGCGCATCCGCAGCGTCCTCGATTGGGAGGGCGTGCAGGATTTCGGGCCCGACGAGTACGGCAGCACCGGCCCCTCCGAAGCCCGCACCGTGGCACCCGGCGCCATCGAATCGGAGACTGCGGAATCGGAGGCTGCGGAGCCCGACAAGGCCGACAACACCGAAAAGGCCGCGGAGGACGAGGTGACCGAGGAGTCCGGCACCGCCGTCATCGCCCGGCTCGCTCGGCTGGCCGAACAGCACCGGCTACTGCTGCCCATCTCCGACATCTTCGCGATCGACGAGGTGCGGGAGGCCTTCGAGGAGCTGGACCGCGGCCATGTCAGGGGCAAGCTCCTGCTCGGCATGCACCCGGTCGGCTACGCCCGGCAGCGCGTGCACGGCGCCACCTCGCACGGGGTGCCGCTCAAAGAGTCTGCGTCGACCGTTGACGTGCCGACGGAGCACCCGCGGATGCGCGTCTTCGAGAACCTGCCGCCGGTGCTCGGGCACCTGCGCGGGCAACACCACCCGCACCCCTCTGAGCAGCTGGACGCCGAGCTCGCCGCGGAATCCGCCGCCGTGGCAGAGGCCGAAGCGACCGTCGAATCAGATGGCGAAGCGGCCGCCGAGCGCTGAACGGCACCAGCGGCCGGTAACGGGGACCCGGTGGCATCCTGCGCCCGAATAGAATGGAGCGCATGTCCGATGGCTCCTCTTTCTTTGTCACCACGCCGATCTTCTACGTCAATGACGTGCCGCACATCGGACACGCCTACACCGAGGTGGCCGCCGATGTGCTCGCCCGCTGGCACCGCCAGCGTGGCGACGACACCTGGTTCCTGACCGGAACCGACGAGCACGGCCAGAAGATCCTGCGTACGGCGACCGCCAACGGCGTCACCCCGCAGGAATGGGCCGACAAGCTGGTGGAGGAGGCATGGAAGCCGCTGCTGGAGACGATCGACCTCTCCAACGACGACTTCATTCGCACCACGGAGAAGCGCCACGAAGAGAACGTGCAGAAGTTCCTGCAGCACCTCTACGACGCCGGCTTCATTTACACCGGCGAGTACGAGGGCTACTACTGCGTCGGCTGCGAGGAGTACAAGCAGCCGGGCGACCTCGTCGACGGCACAGGCGAGTACGCCGGCCAGAAGGTCTGCGCGATCCACTCCAAGCCGGTCGAGCTGCTGCACGAGAAGAATTACTTCTTCAAGATGAGCGCATTCGCCGAGCAGCTGTTGGCCCTCTATGAGGAGCGCCCCGACTTCGTCCAGCCCGAGAGCGCCCGCAACGAGGTCATGTCCTTCGTGCGTTCCGGCCTCGACGACCTCTCCATCTCCCGCTCCAGCTTCGACTGGGGCGTCAAGGTGCCGTGGGACGAGTCGCACGTTGTCTACGTCTGGTTCGACGCGCTGCTGAACTACGTCACCGCCGTCGGCTACGGCCAGGACGACGAGCAGTTCGAGCGCCGTTGGCCGGCCACGCACCTGGTCGGCAAAGACATCCTTCGCTTCCACGCCGTCATCTGGCCTGCCATGCTGATGGCCGCCGGCCTGCCGGTGCCTCACCGCGTCTTCGGTCACGGCTGGCTGCTGGTCGGCGGCGAGAAGATGTCCAAGTCGAAGCTGACCGGCATCGCCCCCACGCAGATCACCGACACCTTCGGCTCCGACGCGTTCCGCTACTACTTCCTGCGTGCCATCAGCTTCGGCCAGGACGGCTCCTTCTCGTGGGAGGACCTGCACGCCCGCTATACCTCCGAGCTGGCCAACGGCTTCGGCAACCTGGCCTCGCGCGTGATCGCCATGGTCAACCGCTACTGCGACGGCGTCATCCCCGCCGCCGCCGACATGACCGACGCGGATGCCGTCATCCACGCGATCGAGCGCACCGCCACCGCCACGGCATCCATCGCCATCGACCGGCTCGCCATCCACGAGGCGATCGCCGAGGTCTGGACGCTCGTCGACGGGCTGAACGGCTACATCACCGACCAGGAGCCGTGGGCCCTGGCCAAGGACCCGGAGAAGCGGGAGCGCCTGGAGACGGTGCTGTACACCGCCGTCCGCGGCCTCGGCACGCTCGCCGTGCTGCTCTCCCCGGTACTGCCGAAGGCCACGGCGAAGCTGTGGACCGCTCTCGGCGGCGACGGCGTCGTGCAGGAGCAGCGCATCGACAAGGCGTGGGAGTGGACGGGTGCGGCATCCGTCGGCACCCTCGAGGCCCTGTTCCCGCGGATCGAGACCTCGGCCGAGTAACATCCTCGCCGCTACGAATCAGGAACGACGATGAGTGAGAACCACGTCCGCACGCGCGAACAGACCGAGGGACGCGAGCTGAGCTATCCGCCGCTGCCCGAGGCGCTCACCGTCGGCATCTACGACAACCACACCCACTTGGAGATCGCCGACGGCGACGACCCGATCGACTACCGCGAGCAGCTGGACCGGGCCTCGGCCGTCGGCGTGCGCGGCGTGATCCAGGTGGGCGGCGACGTGCCGACCTCACGGTGGTCGGCCGCGACGGCCGCCGTCGAACCGCGGATGCTCGCAGCGGTCGCCATCCACCCCAACGAGGCGCCGGTCTACGACACCGCCGGCGGCCCGGACGGCACGTGGGAAGGCGGCCTCGACGGGGCCATCGCCGAGATCGACCGGCTCGCGGCGCTGCCGCGCGTGGTGGCCGTCGGCGAGACCGGGCTGGACTTCTTCCGCACCGGAGAAGAGGGCCGCGCAGCGCAGTACCGCTCCTTCGAGGCGCACATCGACATCGCCAAGCGGCACGGCCTGGCCATGCAGATCCACGACCGTGACGCGCACGAGGCCGTGATCGAGACCCTGCTGCGGGTCGGGGCGCCGGAGCGCACCGTGTTCCACTGCTTCTCCGGTGACGCAGCGATGGCCGAGATCTGCGCCGACAACGGCTGGTACCTCTCGTTCGCCGGCACCGTCACGTTCAAGAACGCGCAGAACCTGCGCGACGCCCTGCAGGTGATTCCCCGCTCTCAGATCCTGATCGAGACGGATGCACCCTTCCTCACGCCGACCCCGTTCCGGGGCCGTCCGAACGCACCGTACCTGCTGCCCTTGACGCTGCGCGCCATGGCCGTAGAACTCGGCACCGACGCCAGCGTGCTGGCCGCCCAGATCAATTCCAACACCGAGCTCGTCTACGGCCGTTGGGATGCAGAACCCGTCGCATCGCCCACCGTCCCGAGCTACACCGAGGCCATCGGAGGCATCGCATGACCGCACACCGTCACGAAGAAGAGGTGCCGGAGAACGTGCCCGGCCACGGAAAGCTGCTCGGCCCCGCCGAGATCCGCGACCTCGCCGAATTGCTCGGCGTCACCCCGACGAAGAAGCTCGGCCAGAACTTCGTCATCGACGCCAACACTGTGCGCCGCATCGTGAAGACTGCTGGCGTCCAGCGCGGCGAGCACATCGTCGAGATCGGGCCCGGTCTCGGCTCGCTCACCCTCGGGATCCTGGAGACGGGGGCATCCGTCACCGCCGTCGAGATCGACAAGCGCCTCGCCGAACAGCTGCCGAAGACGGTCGAGCTGATGCAGCCGGGCGTCGATCTGACCGTGATCACGCAGGACGCCATGAAGGTCATCGAGCTGCCGGGGGAGCCCGCGCGCCTCGTCGCCAACCTGCCGTACAACATCTCGGTGCCCGTGCTGCTGCACTTCCTCGAGCACTTCCCGTCGATCCGCTCCGGCATCGTCATGGTGCAGGCCGAGGTCGGCCAGCGCCTCGCCGCCACCCCCGGCTCCAAGGTGTACGGCAGCCCGAGCGTCAAGGCTGAGTGGTACGGCTCGTGGCGCACCGCCGGCCACGTCTCGCGTCAGGTGTTCTGGCCGGTGCCGAACGTCGACTCGATCCTCGTCGGCTTCGACCGGCGGGATGCCGCGTCCAGCGGTGACGCGGCGATCGATGAGACCGGTGCAATCGGCACCGAGGAGGAGCGCCTCGCCACGTTCGCGCTGGTGGATGCCGCCTTCCAGCAGCGCCGCAAGATGCTGCGCCAGTCGCTGGCTCCCGTGCTCGGCGACACCGCGACGGCCAGCGCCGTGCTGGAGGCCGCGGGCGTCAGCCCGACCGAGCGCGGCGAGCAGCTCACCGTGCACGACTTCCTGCGCATCGCGCGCGCTGCGTAGCAGCGCGAAAGGCGGCAGCCACTAGCCAGGCAACCTCAGGAACAGATACCGAGGCTGGTGCGCCCAGCCCGCGCCAGCGGGAGGGCGCCGGGTTTCGACAGGCTCAACCAGCGGGAGGGGGCCGGGTTTCGACAGGCTCAACCAGCGGGAGGGGGCCGGGTTTCGACAGGCTCAACCAGCTGATGCCAGCGCACTACGACACTGGCGTGTCCGCGCGCACAGCCAGTAGCGTTGCGAGCATGGCCGAAGAGATCGTCACCGGGCGTCAAGACGGAGTGAGCGACGACGCTCTCGCCGCCGCCACCGGCAAGACCTGGGCGGAGTGGTTCGCGATCCTCGACGCAGAGGGCGCGGCAGCCTGGAAGCACTCCGCGATCGCCCGCTGGCTCGACGCCCACTACCCGCTCGGTGGCTGGTGGGCGCAGGGCGTCACCGTCGGCTACGAGCAGGCCCGCGGCATCCGCCTGCCGGGCCAGCGCCAGGACGGCAGCTTCGAGGCGAGCGTGTCCAAGACGCTTCCGCTCGAACAGCTGCCGGCGCTGGACGCGGTAGTCGCCGCCCTGGCCGAGGAGCTCGGCGCCCCGGCATCCGAGAGCCGTGCAGCGAAGTACGTGACGGCGCGTTGGGCGATGCCGGTGGGCTCGCTGCTGGCCACCATCGCGCCGAGCAAGGGAGGCAAATCCTCCGCCGGCCTCACCTGGCAACGGCTCGGCGGCGCCGAAGACGTCGCCCCGGCGAAGGCCCGCATGCAGGGCTGGCTGCAGGCCGCGGCCGAGTTGGGATAGCGTGAAGATATGACTCTCGCCGCCACCTCCCCAGTCGTGCACGCGAGGGCGCCGGGCAAGATCAACGTCTTCCTCGCCGTTGGTGCGTTGCAGGACGACGGCTACCACGACCTGGCGACGGCGTACCAGGCCGTCTCGCTGTACGAAGATGTGCGCGCCTACCCAGCCGACGACTTCTCGGTGAGCTTCAGCGGCAGCGTCGACACCTCCGGCCTCGAGGTCGACGGCAGCAACCTGGCCATCAAGGCGGCCAGGCTGCTCGCCCGCAAGACCGGCTACCGCGGCGGTGTGCGGCTCGAGATCGAGAAGAACGTGCCCATCGCCGGCGGCATGGGCGGCGGCTCCGCGGATGCCGCAGCCAGCCTGATCGCCTGTGACGCGCTCTGGGGCACCGAGCTCGGCAAGGACGAGATGCACACTCTGGCCGCCAAGCTCGGCGCCGATGTGCCGTTCGCCCTCGCCGGCGGCACCGCCATCGGCACCGGCCGCGGCGACCAACTCAGCCCGGCGCTCGCGCAGGGCAACTTCCACTGGGTGCTCGCCGTCGCCGAGTTCGGCATGTCGACGCCGGCCGTGTACGCCGAACTGGACCGGCACCGGGAGCGGCACGCCGCCGACATCCGGCCGGCGGCCGTCTCGCCGCAGGTGGACGCCCGGGTGCTGCACGCGCTGCGCGCCGGCGACTCAGCGCTGCTCGCCGAGGCGCTGCACAACGACCTGCAGGCCCCGGCGCTGCACCTGGCCCCCGGGCTCGGCCAGATCTTGGAGCTCGGCGAGGCCAACGGCGCGCTGGCCGGCATCGTCTCCGGCTCCGGCCCGACACTGGCCTTCCTCGCGCCGGACTCCGACACGGCGCTCGAACTGCAGGTGGCGCTCTCGGCCTCCCGGCTGACGGCGGTGCGGGCCCACGGCCCGGTGCACGGCGCCCGCGTCATCCACTCCTGACCGACCCGCCGCGGATGCCGCCGGCATCCGCCCCGCCGCTCACATCGCATTCGCGGGGCGGCACACAGGCGCGCCCAGTAGAGTTGGGGGCGATATGGCACACATGCTTGGCGCCGAAAGGCTGCACCTCGAATTCCCCACCCGCGTAATCTTTGACGAAGTGACGGTGGGTCTCAATGAGGGCGACCGCGTCGGCATCGTCGGCCGCAACGGTGACGGAAAGTCCACCCTCCTCAAACTGCTGGCCGGGCGGATGGAGCCGGACGGCGGCCGCGTCACGCGCCGCCGCGACGTGCGCCTCGCCATGCTCGACCAGGCCGACACCGTCGACTCCAGCCTCACCGTCGCCCAGGCCGTCGTCGGCGGCATCGACGAGCACGTCTGGGCGGGCGACCCCGTCGTACGCGACGTCATCGGCGGACTGCTCAGCGATGTGCCCTGGGACGCCATCGTCGAGAGCCTCTCCGGCGGCCAGCGCCGCCGCGTCGCCCTCGCCGCGCTGCTCGTCGGCGACCACGACGTCGTCTTCCTCGATGAGCCCACAAACCACCTCGACGTCGAGGGCATCGCCTGGCTCGCCGGGCACCTCAAGCGCCGCTGGCCCCAGGGCAGCGGCGGACTCGTCGTCGTCACCCACGACCGGTGGTTCCTCGACGAGATCTGCAACGCCACCTGGGAGGTGCACGACCGCATCATCGAGCCCTTCGAGGGTGGTTACGCGGCGTACATCCTGCAGCGCGTCGAGCGCGACCGCTCGGCGGCCGTCTCCGAGGCGAAACGTCAGAACCTCATGAAGAAGGAGCTGGCCTGGCTGCGTCGCGGCGCCCCGGCCCGCACGGCCAAGCCGAAGTTCCGCATCGACGCGGCCAACGAGTTGATCGCGAACGAGCCGCCGCCCCGCGACACCGTGTCGATGCAGTCGATGGCCATGCAGCGTCTCGGCAAGGACGTCGTCGACCTGATCGACGTCACCGTCAAGTTCCCCGCCACCGAGCACCGCGGCGAGAAGACGGTGCTGAACGACATCACCTGGCGCATTGCGCCGGGCGAGCGCACCGGCATCCTCGGTGTCAACGGTGCGGGAAAGTCCACGCTGCTGAACCTCGTCGCAGGCACCCTGCAGCCCACCAGCGGCACGGTCAAGCGCGGCAAGACGATCAAGGTCGCGGTGCTCACCCAGCAGCTCGATGAGCTGAAGGCGATCCAGAACGACCGCGTCAGCGAGGTCATCGGCCGTCAGCGTTCCAGCTACGTCGCCGGCGGCAAAGAGATGACCCCCGGCCAGCTGCTGGAGCGCATGGGCTTCATGAGCTCGCAGCTCTCCACCCCGGTCAAGGACCTCTCCGGTGGCCAGAAGCGCCGCCTGCAGCTGCTGCTGATCGTGCTGGACGAGCCGAACGTGCTGATCCTCGATGAGCCGACCAACGACCTCGACACCGACATGCTCGCCGCCATGGAAGACCTGCTCGACTCCTTCCCCGGCACGCTGCTCGTCGTCAGCCACGACCGCTACTTGATCGAACGCGTCACCGACCAGCAGTACGCCGTCACCGAGGGCCACTTCAAGCACCTTCCCGGTGGTGTCGAGCAGTACATCGAGATGCGCAAGAAGCAGGTGGCGGCGGATGCCGACAACGTCGGCTTCGAAAGCGTCGTCGGTTCCAACGACAACAGCGGTGCTTCAACGAGTGCGGCCCCGAGCAAGCCCGCCGTGGCCGCCAAGCCGAAGCTGGGTGGCGCCGAGCTGCGCAACGCGCAGAAGGAACTGGCGTCCATCGACCGCAAGATCGCCAAATGGCAGCAGCAGATCGCCGAGATTCACGAGAAGCTGGCCACCCACGACCAGGGAGATTACGACGGTCTGGGGGCGCTGACCGCCCAACTGTCGAAGCTGGAAAATGATGTGGTCACGAACGAAACCCGTTGGATCGAACTTTCTGAGCTTCTCGAGGGCTAGCGTCGCAGGAACTGTGACGAACTAAGGCGGAGTGGTTCGGCGGTCGAAGAATAGCCCCGTACCGTTGTAATTACCCCGCACAGCTGCGGCACACAAATCCCCTTTGGAAATACCCCATGGCGGAGCTGTGTGCCGAGAGATGTCGAAGCCGCACCCGGCTTCGTGATCGCGAACTGATCACCGGCCGGTCGGGTACACACAGCGAAAGGTAGTTATGTCCATCTCGAAGAAGACCACCAAGGTCCTCGCAGCTCTCGCCACGCTTCCCCTGCTCGCCGCTCTCGCCGGCTGCGCCACGACCGCCGAGGTCGGCGCTGGATCCGGTTCGGCCGACAAGTCGGAGACCGTCAGGATCGGCGTCGTCGGCAAGAGCGACCCGCAGTGGCCCGCCTTCGTCGAGGCCGCCGCCGCAGAGGGCATCACGGTCGAGCTCTCCGACTTCGCTGACTACGCACAGCCGAACCCGGCCCTGTCCGCAGGAGACCTGGACCTGAACCAGTTCCAGCACATCGTCTACCTCGCCGACTACAACGTGTCCGCCGGCGACGACCTCGTCGCCATCGGCTCCACCGCCATCTACCCGCTCGGCCTGTACTCCACCAAGTACAAGAGCGTCGCCGACATCCCCGCCGGCGAGACCGTCGCCGTTCCGGATGACGCCAGCAACCTGGCCCGTGCGCTCCTCGTGCTGCAGTCGGCCAAGCTGATCGAGCTGAAGGACGGCGGAAGCATCTTCTCCGGCCTGAACGACGTCATCCAGGACAAGTCCAAGGTCAAGGTCCAGGCGCTCGAGGCGGCCATGACCCCGACCCTGCTCCCCGACGTCGCTGCCGCGATCATCAACAACGACTTCGTGCAGGACGCCGGTCTGACCTTCGCCGATGCCATCGCCAAGGACGACCCCAACGACGCCAACGCTCTGCCGTACGTCAACATCTTCGCCGCTCGCGCCGAGGACAAGGACAACGCGACCTACAAGAAGCTCGTCGAGATCTTCCAGACCGACAAGGGCGTCCAGGCCGGCCTGCTCGAGGCTTCGGGCGGCACCGCCCTCGCCCTGCAGACCCCCGTTGCCGACCTCGCGGCGTCGCTCGCCAAGGTCGAGGCAGACACCAAGGCACAGAAGTAAGCACCACGAAGCACGCAGCATCTCCGCGGCTTCGCAGAGGAGCGCTCGCCCCACAAGGGCGGGCGTCTTCTCTGCGAGGCCGCACCGCACCTTAACTACACGCGGCATGCCCACCCCGCATCAGGCCGCACGAGGAGTAACCCATGGCGCTAGTCAGCCTGCGCAACGTCACCAAGGCGTATCCGAACCCCAACGACGGAGATCCGATTCTCGCGATCGACGACGTCAGCCTC
Source organism: Microterricola viridarii (assembly GCF_001542775.1). Classification (GTDB taxonomy): domain Bacteria; phylum Actinomycetota; class Actinomycetes; order Actinomycetales; family Microbacteriaceae; genus Microterricola; species Microterricola viridarii_A. The sequence continues at coordinate 2,139,824 of NZ_CP014145.1, read as the reverse complement.
GATATCGAGGCCGGGGACGTCTTTGGCATCATCGGGTACTCCGGTGCCGGCAAGAGCACTCTCGTGCGCCTCATCAACGCCCTCGAGCCGGTCTCGAGCGGCAGCGTCGTCGTGGACGGCCAGGAGCTCGCCGGGCTGCCAGAGAAGCAGCTGCGCCCCGTGCGCCTCGGCATCGGCATGATCTTCCAGCAGTTCAACCTGTTCAATGCGAAGACCGTGTGGAACAACGTCGCCTACCCGCTGCGCGTGGCCGGGGCCTCCAAGGAGAAGATCCAGGCCCGCGTCGACGAGCTGCTCGAGTTCGTCGGCCTGAGCGACAAGGCGAAGAACTACCCGGAACAGCTTTCCGGCGGGCAGAAGCAGCGCGTCGGAATCGCCCGCGCCCTCGCCACCGAACCACGCATCCTGCTCTGCGACGAGGCGACGAGCGCGCTCGACCCGGAGACCACGCACGAGGTTCTTGCCCTGCTCAAGCGGGTCAACGAGGAGTTCGGGGTGACGATGGTCGTGATCACCCACGAGATGGACGTCATCCAGACCCTGGCCACGAAGGTCGCCGTCATGGACAAGGGGCGGGTGATCGAGACCGGTGAGGTCTTCGACGTCTTCTCCGACCCGCAGAACGCCTCCAGCCAGACCTTCGTCGGCACTGTCGTCAAAGGCCAGCCGTCGGCGGCCGAGGTCGCGGTGCTGCGTGAGCGTCACGCCGGGCGCATCGTCACGTTTTCCTTCCGCGACGGCGACGCCAGCCAGTCCTCCGTGTTCCTCAGCCTGGCGCAGGCCGGCATCGAGTTCGAGCTGGTCTACGGCGGCATCAACGAGATTCAGGGTCGTGCCTTCGGTCACCTCACCTTGGCGTTGCGCGGGCCGGATGCCGTCATCGACGGCGTGCTCGCCGACATCGCCGGTGCGAGCGAAGTGACGGAGGCCGCGTAATGGACAAGCTGATTGAACTGCAGCCCGAATTCTGGGAGGCTGCGGGCGAGACGCTCTACATGGTCTCGCTGACGCTGTTGTTCGGCGGCCTGGGCGGCCTGCTCTTCGGCCTCGTGCTCTACGCCACGCGCGCGGGCAGCCTGATGCCGAACAAAGCGGTGTTCGTGATCCTGAATGTGGTCATCAACTTCTTCCGCCCGATCCCGTTCATCATCTTCATTGCCGCGCTCGTGCCATTCACGCGGCTGGTGATCGGCACCGGGACCGGCACCAATGCGGCCATCGTCGCTCTCTCGATTGCGGCATCGTTCGCGATTGGGCGCATTGTGGAGCAGAACCTGGTGACGGTCCCGCCTGGGGTGGTCGAGGCTGGACGCGCCATGGGCGCCGGGCCGCTGCGCATCCTGACGACCATCGTCATCCCCGAGGCGCTCGGGCCGCTGATCCTCGGCTACACCTTCGTGCTCGTCGCGATCGTTGACATGTCGGCGATGGCCGGCCTCGTCGCTGGTGGCGGCCTCGGCTACTTCGCGCAGCTCTACGGCTACCGCCAGTTCGAGCCCGTCGTGACCTGGGCGGCCGTGCTGCTCATCGTCGTGTTTGTGCAGTTGGCGCAGTTCCTCGGGAACAAGCTCGCCCGCAAGGCGCTGCGCCGCTAGCCAGCGCCCCACGCCACTCGATCTGCGAACACCAGCTCCACGGTCTGCGGACACCCGTTCCACGGTCTGCGGACACCCGCTCCACGGTCTGCGGACACCCGCTCCACGGTCTGCGGATACCCGTTCCACGGTCTGCGGATACCCGCTGGTCGAGTAGCGAGGAACGAGCGTATCGAGACCGGGATGACGGGCTAGTCGAAGTCGAGCGAGAGCTTGCGCAGCAGGCCCGCCAGGCGCTCCTGCTCCGGCGCGCTGAGGGCGCCGAGCAGCACCGCCTCTGCGTCGACGAGGCGGGTGATCGCGGCATCCACGCGGGTCTGGCCCGCCGGGGTCATCACGACGAGGATGCCGCGGCCGTCGTTCGGGTCGGTGCGGCGTTGCACCAACTCGCGCACCACGAGACGGTCGATGCGGTTCGTCATCGTTCCGCTGGAGACCAGGGTTTGCTGCAGGAGTTGTTTCGGCGAGAGCTGGAACGGCTCGCCGGCTCGACGGAGCGCGGAGAGCACGTCGAACTCCCACGATTCGAGCTCCGAGCGGGCGAAGGCGGTGCGTCGGGCACGGTCCAAGTGTTTGGCCAGCCGGCCGACCCTGGAGAGAACCTGCAGCGGCGTGAAGTCGAGATCGGGGCGCTCACGCAACCACGCATCGACGATGCGGTCGACTTCATCACTGGCAGGCATTGTCCCATTATCGCGGCCGCGCACCCCGGATCGCGGCCACAGCTCGCTCCGGGTCGGCGGGGGCGGCGGAAACAGGCCTCATGTTCTGGCAGACTGGATGACGCGCGGAAGTGACTTCGGCGCGTTCCGCCGTGGTGTAATGGCAGCACGACAGCCTTTGGAGCTGTTAGGTCTAGGTTCGAGTCCTGGCGGCGGAGCGCTTTTTTCGGCGCCGCGCGCTGAAAAAAAGGCGCTCCGAAAGGCGGCAGCCAGAATCCAAGGAATTCCTTGGAATGAAAGCGATGACCACTACAAGTTGCCGAGCTGAAGCATTAGACGCACCTCCGGCGCCAACACCCCATCACCGAGGAGCCTGAACCCATGACCGATCAGAATCTGGCGATTGTTGTCCTCGCGGCCGGGCAAGGCACCCGCATGAAGTCGGCCACGCCCAAGCTGCTGCACCCCATCGCCGGCCTGCCGCTGGTCAGCCACGTGCTCGCCACCGCGAAGGCCCTCGACGCCGCAACCATCGTCACCGTTGTGCGGCACGAGCGCGACCGGCTGGCCGCCGTCGTCAGCGCCGAGCTGCCGGAGAGCATCATCGTCGACCAGGATGAGGTCCCCGGCACCGGGCGCGCGGTCGAGCAGGCCGTCGCCGCGCTGCCTGCCGACTTCGACGGCGATGTGCTCGTCATCAACGGCGACGTGCCGCTGCTCGACGCCCAGACGCTCAGCCAGTTCGTGGCCGCCCACCGAGAGAGCGGGGCATCCGCCACCGTGCTCTCGGCCGTCTACGACGACGCCACCGGCTACGGCCGCATCGTGCGTGGCGACGGCGGCGCGTTCGACGGCATCGTCGAACAGAAGGATGCCACCCCGGAGCAGCTCGCCATCGGTGAGGGCAATGCTGGTGTCTACGTGTTCTCGGCCGCCGCCCTGCGCCAGCAGCTCGGCAAACTCACCACCGACAACGCCCAGGGCGAGAAGTACCTGACCGACGTCATCGGCCTGCTGCGCGCGGCCGGATCTGACGTGAGCGCCGTGCCCGTCGCCGAGGCCTGGCTGGTTGCCGGCGTCAATGACCGCGCCCAGCTCTCCGAGGCCGCGCTGCGCCTGAACGCGCTGATCGTGCGCGGCTGGCAGCTGGCCGGCGTCACCATCCAGGACCCGGCGAGCACCTGGATCGACCTCAAAGCCACGCTCGCGCCCGACGTGACGCTGCTGCCCGGCACCCAGATCCTCGGCGCGACCGTCGTCGCGACCGGCGCAATCATCGGCCCGGACACGACGCTGGTTGACTGCGAGATCGGCGAGGGTGCCCAGGTGCGCCGCAGCGACGCCACGCTCGCCGTCGTGGGCGCCGCGGCAACCGTCGGCCCCTTCGCGTTCTTGCGCCCCGGCACGATCCTCGGAACCGACGGCAAGATCGGCGCCTTCGTCGAGACGAAGAACGCGAAGATCGGCACCGGCAGCAAGGTTCCGCACCTCAGTTACGTCGGCGACGCCACGATCGGCGAGCACTCGAACATCGGTGCCGGCTCGATCTTCGCCAACTACGACGGCGTCAACAAGCATTCCTCACAAATCGGGTCGCATGTGCGCACCGGGTCGCACGGGGTCTTCGTCGCGCCGATTACAATTGGTGACGGAGCGTACACAGGTGCGGGAACGGTTGTTCGCAAGAACATACCGGCCGGCGCCTTGGCCATCAGCGTCGCTCCGCAGCGAAACATGGAAGGTTGGGTGCACACGCACCGGGCCGGCAGTGCTGCGGATGATGCTGCCCAGGCCGCGCAGGCAGAATAACAAAGGTTCGACGGCCCGCCGTCGGGGAGAGCGAGACTACACGTGTCCGGAATCAAGTCCAGCGGAGAAAAGCGACTCGTTCTCGTCTCGGGGCGTGCCCACCCGCAACTTGCCATCGACATCGCCGCGGAACTGGGTTCCGATCTGGTGCCGACGGACGCCAGGACCTTCGCCAACGGCGAGCTCTACGCGCGGTACGACGAGAGCGTGCGCGGCTGTGACGCGTTCGTCATCCAGTCGCACACGGCGCCGATCAACGAGTGGTTGATGGAGCAGCTGATCATGGTGGACGCGCTCAAGCGGGCATCCGCCAAGCGCATCACCGTTGTCGCTCCGTTCTACCCCTACGCCCGCCAGGACAAGAAGGGCCGCGGCCGCGAGCCGATCTCTGCACGTCTGGTCGCCGACCTGTTCAAGACGGCCGGCGCCGACCGCATCATGAGCGTTGACCTGCACGCCGCGCAGATCCAGGGCTTCTTCGACGGCCCCGTCGACCACCTCTTCGCCATGCCCGTGCTGCTCAAGCACTTCAAGGACAAGCTGGACCCGGCCACCCTGACCGTAGTCTCCCCGGACATGGGCCGCGTGCGCGTCGCCGACATCTGGAGCGACAAGCTCGGCGCTCCGCTCGCCATCATCCACAAGCGCCGCGACCCGCTGGTTCCGAACCAGGTCTCCGTGCACGAGATCATCGGCCCGGTCGAGGGCCGCGTCTGCCTGCTGGTGGATGACCTGATCGACACCGGCCGCACCATCGTGAAGGCGGCAGAGGCGCTGAAGGCGGCCGGCGCCATCGGCGTCGTCGTCGCGGCCACCCACGCCGTCTTCAGTGACCCGGCAACCGAGCTGCTGCAGAGCGAGTTCATCGACGAGGTCGTCGTCACCGACACCCTGCCCCTGCCGGCAGAGAAGACCTGGGACCGCCTGACGATCCTCCCGATCGCCCCGCTGCTGGCTCGCGCCATCCACGAGGTCTTCGAGGACGGCTCCGTCACGAGCATGTTTGACGGCGCGGCGTAATAAAAGGCGCTGCGCGCCGTTTGTTACGCCGCGAAAGGCGGCAGCCAGTCCCCAGGAAACCTCGGGAACAGCGACCGCTGGCCACGGGGGCGATCAGGTGCTCCGCCCCAGAAACCGCGTTGTACGACAGGAATGACTGCCGCACAACGCGGTTTCTGCCGCACAACGACCCCGGCCCGTCCGCCCGTGCCCACCGGGCTTCGGTAGATTGCCTGTGGGGCTGCCGCCGGGCCCCCGAACCGGAGGTAGCCGTGCCCTTTCTCGCCGATGACACCCGTGCAGCCCTGGAACGCGCACGGGAGCTCGACGCGGCGGCTCCGTCCCCCGCTTCTGCCCTCGACCGCCTGGCCGCCGTGCGCAGGCTGATCGAGGCTCTTGAGGCGGATGCCGCGTCACTCACCGCTGTGCGCGACGCGGTCGCGGCGGGCGCCGACTGGGCACAGATCGGCGAAGCCGCCCACCTCAGCCCGGCGGCTGCCAAGGCGCGCTGGCAGGGAGACGACGCAGCGATCGCCGAGCGGCAGCAGGCGAGCCGCAAACGCTCGGCCCGGCCGAGCGCGAAGCCGACCGATCTGCCCGGGCTCTCGGTTGCCGAGGCGGCAGAGAAGCTCGGCGTCACCGCGCAGGCGATCTACCTGCGCGTGACCCGGGGGCAGCTGGAGGCGCAGACCGTTGAGCTGCCGGACGGGCGCAAGTACAAGCGGGTCTTCCTACCCGAGGGCTGAGCTCCACCAGTCCGTTAGATTTCGACAGGCTCAATCGGCGGGACGCGTGGTGTTCGCTTCGGTCGCTGGCGCCCCTCGAGCCAGCCGGATCTGTCGCCACAACCCGCTGGCTCTCCTTCGAGCCAGCGGGATCTGTCGCCACAACCGCTGGCTCTCCTTCGAGCCAGCGGGATCTGTCGCCACAATCCGCTGGTCGAGTAGCGAGGAACGAGCGTATCGAGACCTCGCACGGGGCTGGGTGTCTGGCTGTGGCGGCGTCTCGATTCGGCGCTGGCACGCCTACTCGACCAGCGGGACTGCGGCGGTGTGGGCGGGGGAGCGCCCGGCGTCAACTGCGCTGGCCGTGCACCACGCTGGGAAGTCCGGGCAGCAGCCCGAGCGGGGCGAGGTAGCTCTCCGCGCCGCTCTGGTTCAGCCGGTAGCACTGCCAACCGGGGCCGCCCTGGCCAAACAGCTCGAATCCGGCGCGGAATCCGCCGGCATCCGGGTAGTAGGCCGCCACAGTGATCTCGCAGGCCCGCTCCGCGGTCGCCGTCGAGACGCTGAGCGTCGTCAGGATCGTCGGCAGCACCAGGCCGAGCACACAGAGCAGCACGACGATCTGAGTCAGGCGCCGACGCCGGCTACCGTGCAGCGGCCGGGAATCGTCGTCGTCGTGAATGGCGAGCTCGGGGTGGTTTGTCATCGTGTTCTATCCTCGCAGTTCGCCGGCGCACGCACGGTGACCGCGGTCACCGGATTGTGAGGATCGAGGCGATCCCGGCCGCACTGGCGACCAGGGTCACGGCGGCGGCGAGCAGGAGCGCCAGGGAACTGCTCTGCGGCGGGGTTCCGACGGCACGCAGCAGCTGCCGTTTGCGGATCGCGGAATAGGCGGTCGCGGCGCCGGCCGCCAGCAACAGCAGCACGCCGACGGCCACGAACAGCGGCGCCCCGCCGAGCGCGCCCGCGCGCAACACGAGCGCCGCGTTGATCGCGACAGCCAGTGCGGTGCGGTTCCACGCGAGCGCCGTGCGCTCCGGCTGCAGGCCGGGATCGCGCGGCAGCGGGGCCGGTGGGTGGGCGGTGGTCATGGCTGAGTCATCCGAGGATCATCAGCACGGCGATGACGGCCGCCGTGAGCAGGCAGAAGCCGGCCAGCAGGGGCAACAACACCGAGTGCGGCAACGGCTTGCCGGTGCGCATGGCGATCTCGTTCGCGCGCCAGCGCGTGTAGGCGATCACGCTGAGCACGGCGCCGATGATGGCCAGCAGCACGGCCAATGCCACGACAACCCAGCGCGGGCCGAGCGCGTGCGAGAACTGGTGCAGCAGCACGCCGCCGGCGAGCAGCGCGAGGGCGGTGCGGATCCAGGCCAGGAACGTTCGCTCGTTGGCCAGGGTGAAACGGTAGTCGGGCTCCTCGCCCTGCTGCCGCCATTGGGGGTTCCGCATGCGATCTCCTTGATATGTGCGCGGCTTCAAGTATCGCGGATGCCGGCGGCGACCCCCATCATTCACCGGCGGCCGGTACGATCTGCGGGTGAACACGCTGCAACGACAACTCGGGATCCCCGGCGCGATGGCAATCGGCCTGGCCTCCATGATCGGGGCAGGTGTCTTCTTCGTCTGGGCCCCGGCAGCTGCCGTGGCCGGTGCCGGTCTGCTGATCGGGCTCGTGATCGCTGCGGTCGTCGCAACCCTCAACGCGCTGAGCTCGGCGCAGCTCGCGATGGCACACCCCGTCTCCGGCGGGGCCTATGCCTACGGCAGGGCGCTGCTCGGCCCGTGGTGGGGCTTCTCTGCCGGGTGGTTGTTCCTGGCGGGCAAGACCGCGTCGGCCGCCGCGATCGCGCTGATCGCTGGCGGCTACCTCTGGCCTGGGCAGGCTCGCGCGGTGGCCGTGGCTGCCATCCTCGTGCTGGCGATCATCAACGCACTGGGCGTGCGCAGCACGGCGCGATTCAGCGGTGTCGTCGTCGCCGTTGTGCTCCTCGGACTCTGCGCCCTGCTGGTGCTGGTCGCCGTCTGGGCAGCGCAAGGCGGAACGGGCGCGGCCCCCGTCGAGCCCGTGGCCGGTGCGGATGCCGGCTGGCTCGGCATCGGGCAGTCGGCCGGGCTGCTGTTCTTCTGCTTCGCCGGCTATGCGCGCATGGCCACCCTCGGCGAGGAGGCGCGCGAGCCCCGCCGCACGCTGCCGAGAGCGATCCTCTGGGCGCTGGCGATCGCGCTGCTGCTCTACGGCGCAATCGGCGCCGCAACCGTGCTCGTGCTCGGGCCGGAGCGTCTCGCCCGCTCGAGCTCCCCGCTGGCCGAGCTGGCCTCGGTCGTCGCGGGCGGCGGCGCAGGCGGCTGGGTGCTCGTGGTGAGCCTCGTGGCCGCGCTGGCCTGCCTCGGCTCGCTGCTCGGCATCCTCGCCGGGCTCAGCCGCACCAGTCTCGCGATGGCCCGCGACCGCGAGCTCCCCGGAGCGCTCCGCCGTGTCTCTGCACGGCGCGGCTCGCCCGTGGTCGCCGAGCTCGTGGTTGCCGCCGTCGCGATAGCGGCCGTGCTGTTGCTCGACCCGGCGTGGCTGGTCGGTTTCTCGGCGACCTGCGTGCTGGTCTACTACGCGATCGCCCACGTTGCCGCCCTCCGCCAGCCTCGGGCAGAACGCTGGCTGCACCCCGCGGTGCAGCTGTTGGGCTGCGCGGGATGCCTGGCGTTGGCGTTCACCCTGCCTGGGCAGGGCGTCCTGATCGCTGCTCTGGTGCTGGGGCCGGGTTTGCCGGCAGGGGGCTCCGCCTCGCGCGGGGCGCGGGGCGGGCAGCAGGAACGCCTCCCGGCTAGACGGCGATCTGCTGGTCAAGTGCGTGAGCAGGGTTGCCGATCTGCTCACTCGCGTCGGCGACCGCCCCCGCCGCGCCGTCCGCTCGACGCGGGCCGGCAGCGGTGAGCGCGCTGGCCACATGGCCGATGATCTCATCCACCGTCGTCTGCGGGTCGAAACCGATCAGTTCCCGGGCCTTGCCGTTGTTCGGCACGCGCCGTTGCATGTCCTCGAAGCCCTCCGGGTACGCCTCGGCGTAGGGCACGTAGACGATGGAGCTGTCGCTCTGCAGCAGATCAATGGCCCGCTGAGCGAGGGAGCTGATCGAGACTTCGTAGCGGCCCCCGAGGTTGAACGCCTGGCCGTACGCAGCGGGTTCCTCGGCCAGTGCGATCAGTGCGGGAACCACGTCGCCGACATAGCCGAAGCAGCGCGTCTGCGAGCCGTTGCCGAACACTGTGACGGGCTTGCCGGCCAGCGCCTGCCCGACGAGAGTGGGCACGACCATGCCGTAGCGCCCGGTCTGCCGGGGGCCGACCGTGTTGAAGAGCCGTACGATCGCCACACGAAGCCCGTACTCACGCCAGTAGGCATGCGCGATGGCCTCATCGATGCCCTTGGCCGCTGCGTACGTCCATCGTGACTTGAGTGGGGAACCGAGGATCCGATCGGCTTCCTCATCGAGGCTGTCGGCGGTGTTCTTGCCGTACACCTCGCTGGTCGAGGCCAGCAGCAGTGTCGCACCGGTGGCGCGCACGGCGTCGAGCACTGTCTCCGTACCGTGGATGTTTGTGCGCAGGCTCTCGAGTGGGTGTTCGACGATGAGGCGCACGCCGACGGCGGCAGCCAGGTGGAAGACACGGTCCGCCCCCTCCACCGCAGCGGCCACGGCATCCGGATCGCAAATGGATCCCTCGATGAATCGCATGCGGATGTGGCCGAGCACGGAGGAGAGGTTCTCGATCGAACCCGTGCTGAGATCGTCGATCACGGTGACGTAGTCGCCGCGAGCTATCAGCTCCTCAACCAAGTGGCTTCCGATGAATCCTGCTCCGCCGGTGACTGTCGTGATCATGTCGTTCTATCGCTTCTCAGATTGGTGTGGTGGTGGTTTGAACTGTTGAGGTTCGGTAGCGATCGTCCGCAGGCACGGCCAGTGGACGCCGCTGCGCCCTACGGCACATACGTCTGTGCGGCGGCCATCACCGCATCGTTGACCACGGCGGAGCTGCCCAACACGACGATGCGCTGCGGGCGCAACCGGGAGAGCTCTGCACCGATGGCCGCGGGAATCGAGTCCCCCGGACGAGCAATACCGGGCCGCCCTCCTTGATGGCCGCGGGGCCGCCGGAGAGGGCGTCGGGGAAATCAGCGCCGGTCGCCAGGTAGACGACCTTCACGTCGGGCGAGAAGACGGCTGCGGAGATACTCGCTGAGGTCGCATAGCGATCGGCCCCGAAGACGCGAGTCGTCGGTGCGATCCCATTAAGCGCTGTGGCCACCGCAGCAGACACCACGCCCGTGCTGCCCAAGACGACGATCTTCGCGGGCTTGAGCCGCTGTAGCTCCGCGCGAATGGCCGCGGGGACGCTCGTGGGCTGCACGAGCAACACGGGGGAAGCCTGGGAGCCAGCTGCCGCACCGCCGGAGAGCGCGTCAGGGAAGTCCGCCCCGGTGGCGACGTATGCCACAGCAACACCGGGCTTGAACGTCGCGGCCGAGATTCGCGCGGATGTCTCATAGCGGTCGGCACCCGCGATGCGGCTAGTCGGCGAGATTTTCGCCAGCGCGCTCTCGATGGCGCTGGAGACCACGCCGCTGCTGCCGAGCACGACAATTCGTGCCGGCTTCAACCGGAGTAACTCGGTCATGATGGCCGGCGGGATGCCGGTGCTCGACACGAGCAACATCGGAGCTCCGGTCGCTCCGGCAGCCGGGCCGCCGGAGAGGGCGTCGGGGAAGTCGCTGCCTGTCGCGACATACGCGACGGGCACGCCGGGGCTGAATGTGGCAGCCGAGATCCGGGCCGACGTCTCGTACCGGTTCGCGCCGGACAGTCGGATCGGGGGCTTCGGCGCTGTGGCGGCGACCACCGCGGCGGTGGCTGCGCTGGTGACCGCCTTGCTGGCGTAGCCGGTCTTCGTGCCTGTGACCCGCACGGTGACCGTCTTGCCGACGTTCGCGGCCACTGGCTTGTAGGTCTTGGCCGTCGCGCCGGGGACGGCGACGTTGCCGACGAGCCACTGGTAGGCGAGGGTGACCGGCGCCGGTGTCCACGTTCCAGCGTTGGCTGTCAGCACGGATCCGACCTTGGCGGTGCCCGTGATGGTGGGCACGGGAGCGACGAGCTGCGGGACCGTGGCGGCAGCGACTGCCGCGGTGGCGGCGCTTGTCACGGCCTTGGTGGCGTAGCCGGTCTTCGTGCCCGTGACCTGCACGGTGACAGTCTTACCGACGTCTGCGGCCACTGGGGTGTAGGTGGCGGCTGTCGCGCCGGTGACGGCGGTGTTGCCGACGAGCCACTGGTAGGCGAGTGTGACCGGTGCCGGGGCCCAGGTTCCTGCGTTGGCGGTCAGTACCGATCCGACCTTTGCGGTTCCGGTGATGGTGGGAACTGCGGAGGTGAGTTCTTGTGCAGGCGGAGCGCCAACGGTGTTGTACATCGCGTAGTCATCCGTCGTGAGCTGGCCGTTTCCGAAGACGTTGAGCGCGAAGCTGATTCCGTTCACGCCCGCGGGAATTGCCGGTGTGTCCCAGACCGCTTGGGTGTAGTCGGTCGCAGCGGCGAACCAGGGGCTCGAGGTGCCGTACAGCCAGCTGCCGTCGGTTTGGCGGTAGTACACGGTGAACTGGGTTGCTCCAGTCGATTTGTACCAGGCCCTGAGCGAGTACGTCTGGCCGGTGACCACAGTCGGGGCGCACGCTCCGCCGTCGAATATCTGCAATCGTTTCGCGTCTCCGGACGTGTATCCACTGACGGTCACTTGTGAGGCGTTATTGCCCGTGCGCCCGGGGCTCACTGTGGCGAAGGTAGCGGTATTGATGCCGTAGAAGGAGTCCCACCAACACGTCGGCAGGCCTGACGCGTCGACAGTCTCGAAGCTGGGGTTCTGCAGTGCCTGCACTCCGGGCCCGGCTGCGGGAGGCGGCACGAAGACCGGACCTGAGACGAGCGGCTTCACAGTGCCACCGATGACCTGATCCACCGTCTTGACCTGGGTGCTCGTGCCATTCTTCCAGCCCGCCAACCACGTGGTGAACTGGTCGAACACGGCCGGCGAGAGTGCGAGCTGGTCGCAACCGTCACAGATGTGATGGAACGTCAACTGCACCCAACCACCACCGTTCGCCGCAGCGTCGGTGACGGTCTGCTGCAGTCGCTGAAGCGTCCAGCTCGAGTCAACTTGGTCGGCCGCGCGAGTCCAATACGGGTCCGTCGGCGGGATCGACTCAGCGAAGTCACAAGTTGCACACGGTGTTCCCGGGGCGGTGCGCAAGTCGCCGAGCCCGCGGCCACTGTTATAGCCGCAACTCTGCACGGCAGCCTCAGTACTGGCGTTGGACGAGGCGAAAGGGTAGGCGAAACTGGTGACCTTGTAGCCCAGGTTCGATAGAACGACGCGGTCGTTGCAGATCTGCCGAAGAGCCTCGTCGGCCGGTACCTGCACGAGATCCGGGTGGCTGCGGGTGTGGCCGCCGATCTCGTGGCCCTCTGAGGAGAGTGTGGCCAGGTCGGCCGTGCTCATCCATCCCGGTTGGTTGAGGTACCCCGAGTTGATGAAGAAGGTGGCGGGAAGGTTCTTGTCCTTCAACAACGCGGCGGCGGGCATCTGGTCGGCGTTGGCGTCGTCGAAGGTGAGCGTGACGACGGTCTCACCCGCAGCCTGCGCCGGTGCTACTGCCAACACGCTCGCTCCCATGGTCACCGCGAGGGTGGCGATGGTGCCGAGGGCTATGAATCTCAGTCTTCTTCGCGGCCGTGGTGCTTCTGCGGGCGAGGGGTCGGTTGCGTCCGACTCGCGGCGGGCACGGGCTGAATGACGAGACATCAGATTCCGATCTTCGGGTTGTGTTGTAGCGGGCTGTCTAGAGTCGGCCGCGCTCGCAAGGTGGGAACCACAGCGGGTTTTCGGGAGAGCGTGTGTATCGGTGTTCCTGCGGTGTTCTGCGGGAGGGGGACGGATGCCGCATGGCACAGAGCGGGCGACATCCGTCGTCTGAGGGCGGCGCTAGAGACGCACCGCGTGGCTGATGGAGCTGGCGGAATAGCTGGTGTCGAGCACAAGGTCGACGTCGTCGAGCCAACCGAGATCGACCCCGGTGTGAGCCGTGTGAATCACGGCGACGTCGCTGCCGAACTCCGATGGATCGCCGATGCTGGCGAGCATGGAACCGTCGTGGAGCCGCACATGCGGGCACAGCGGGTCGTAGTAGGCGACGATCGCGCCTTCGTGCAGCAGAGAACTCATCACCTCGAGGGCCGGAGACTCGCGCACATCCTCGACATCCGGCTTGTACGCAACACCGACGACGATCACCCTGGTACCCGTGAGGCCGCGGCCCTTGGCCGAGAGCAACTCCCGCACGCGATCCACCACATGCCGAGGTCGGGCGGCGATCAGGCTCATTGTCTGTTCGATGAGCGGTGCGCTGCGGCGTTCCTTGTGCAGCTGCCAGAGCAGGTAGTGCGGATCGCAGGGGATGCAGTGACCACCGACGCCGGGTCCAGGCAGGAACGGCATGAAACCATATGGCTTCGTGGCAGCGGCGTTGATGACCTCGACAACGTCGAGATCGAGCAGCGCGCTGACGTCGGCGAACTCGTTGGCCAGCGCAATGTTCACGGCTCGGAAGATATTCTCAACCAGCTTGGTCATCTCGGCCGCTTCCATGGAGCTGACCGGATGAATCTGCGTGACGTAGCTGCCGACGATAGTAGCCGCGGCGGCGGTGCAATTCGGGGTTGCACCGCCGACCACGCGTGGGACATCTTCGTGGGCGAAGCCCGCCGCACCCGGGTTGATGCGCTCCGGGCTGAATGCGATGAAGATGTCGGTTCCTGGGGTGAAACCACGCTCGACCAGCGGGTTCACCATCAAATCTCGAGTGCTGCCGACGTAGGAGGTCGACGTGAGGATCAGCACCTGTTCTGCGACGGCGTGCTCCACCACGGTGGCGCAGGCCGCCCGTAGCAGGCTGAGGTCCGGCACCAGGTACGCGTCAACGGGGGTCGGCACGCACACGATCACTGCTGCGGCTTGGGCGAGCAACGCAGGGTCGCCAGACAAGGTGAGCAAGCCGTTGTGCCTGGCGTTGCTGAGCCGCTCCTGATCGGAGGCCAGCAGGTCGACATGACCGTCTGTGATGGCTTCGATGCGCCGCTCGCTCAGCTCGATTCCCAGCACCCGGAGGCCTGTCTCGGCGAAAGCGAGGCTCGTTGGCAGCCCGACGTAACCCATTCCGATGATCGCGATGTCATAGCGGAAGTTCGATTTCACCGGCCCCGAACGCGGTTTGAGCACGGGTGTGGGGGAGAAATCAAGCTGCTTGAACCCAACCTGTTCGAGATCAATAGGTTCGAGTAGTGCGCCGGCGCGGGTGTCGCTGCGCAAACGAATTTTATCCATGACCATGCCGAAATCCTGTCGTGCGGGTCGTGGTCACCCCGATGATCACAAACAAGTTTTCTTACATTGAAGCCGAGGTTTCCTCGGCTTTGCTACAGGGGACTCTAACATCGCAAAAATCAAATGGCCACGGGTTCCACTACCCCCACTATGGGGGTCACGCGAATCTCAGGGACTGCCCCCTCCTGTGTCAGTGCAACGCTCTGGTGGCGCACGGCTAAAGCGGCTAGCGTGGTCGCCAGAATTACCCTCGGTGCACCCGTCGGGCGCCGGCAGGGCTGCACGCGGTGTCACGGGCCGGCGGCGCTCATTTGGGGGCGGAAGAGCGGCGGGAGTGCCGAGTGTTCATTGGGATCGTCATCGTTCTGCTCGTCGGCGCGAGCACCATCTTCTGGATCATTGTCGGGCTGCTCCGCTTCGCCGCAGAGAAGTTCGGAACCGATCCGCTCGCTGCGGCGCCGGGGGCGCCGTCTCGCGAGGGGGAGGGTGCGGACGTCATCGGAATCGAAGACGTGGCGATCCTGCTTGCCGCGCACAACGAGTCTGCGGTGATTGCGCGAACGATCAGGCAGGCAGCAGGCCACGTGCCGCTGTCGCAGATTCATGTTGTTTCCGACGGTTCCAGCGACGACACGGTCGCGATCGCACGGGCAGAGGGTGCGCAGGTGCTCGATCTGAACCCGAATAGGGGCAAAGCCGGCGCCCTGGTCGCTGCGCTCGACCACTTCCAGATCGTCACACGGTTCAAGGTGATGGTGCTGCTGGATGCCGACACCCACCTCGCGCCGGACTATCTCGACACCGGTCTCCGGCTGTTCTCCGACCCCGAAGTTGTCGCCGTCGCCGGCCGGGTGCGGACTTTGCCAGAGCCGGCCCCGCCGACGCGGCTCGGTCGAGTACTGGTCAGCTATCGCGAGCGTCTCTACGTTGTGCTGCAGTTGTTCCTGAAATACGGGCAAGCGGCGAAACGGGCCAACGCGATATTCATCGTTCCCGGGTTCGCGAGCATGTATCGCACCCGGGTGCTGCGGCACATCGACATCGCTCCGCCCGGGTTGGTGATCGAAGACTTCAACATGACGTTCGAGGTGCATGCCAAGCAGCTGGGCCGGATCGAGTTCCACCCCCGGGCCGCGGTCGCGTACACCCAAGACCCGGGCACCATCCGGGACTACCTGAATCAGACGCGGCGATGGAGCCTCGGGTTCTGGCAGACGGCACGCAAGCATCGATTCCGCTGGCGTAAATTCTGGGTCGCGCTCGGGTTCTACATCCTCGACATCACGACGAGCGCGATGGTCTACCTGTTGCTTCTGCCGCTGCTCGCCGCGACGATCGTCGCCGCGCTGCTGCAGGCCTCGAACCCCAATACCGTGCTGCAGGTAGACAACGCGATCTGGCCGCAACTTCACGTGTGGAGCAGTGCCGTCGTCTGGTCTGACTCGCTCCTGGCGATCGTCACCCCGTGGCAGGTGCTCTTCGTGTTGGTGCTGCCCGACTACGCGCTCACGCTCTTCGCGGCGATCGTGCTCAAGCGACCGAAGCTCCTGGCGGTCGGGGTCTTCTTCCCGATTGTGCGCGCCGCTGACGCGTGGATTTGCCTGAGCACCCTGTGGGCATCGCGCAGGATGCACGGCGATGGCCGGTGGGTGAGCCCCGAGCGCCGGCTCGACGTCGTCCGGGGCGAGGTCGCCAGCCCGGGCGGTTGAGGGCGGTGAGAGCGAGCCGCCGCCCTGTGGTTAGTGCACCTCGTGTCCCTGGGAGACCCGGCGCAGCCAGGGCCCCGGCGGCACATCTGCTTCCTCGACGAACTGCCAGTCGACCCGGTCGTCCTCGCCGTTCAGGGAGCTGAAGCCGAGGCAGCCGTTCAGGGCGGGCGACACATCCATGCCCGCACCGTTGAACTTGCGGTTTTGCGGGCGGGCGTCCTGACTGCCGAAGACGTAGTCGGCGTCGTTGTACTGGCCGGGCCCCGCATCGGCGATCTGGCCGTAGCAGACCCGGTCACCCTTGATCAGCTTGACCCACCGGTTGAGCATCATGCTCACCTCGTTGTTCTGGGCTTGGCCCTGGTACTCCGGCGCATTCGCCCAGGGGATCACTTCGGCCCGACGGGCGAATGCGTCGGGGTCGTTGACGTCGTCGAAGGGCAAATCGAGGTAGAAGGGGTTGAGCAGCGGAGTCATCGAGGTCGGGAAGTAGTCATTGGCCGCGGTGCGTGCCTCGGTCTCGCACGTTCCGGCCACGCTCGTGCCGTCGCATCCGCCGTAGTGCTGGAACCACTGGCTGTCGTAGGTCGAGATCATCTGGCTGCCGTCGGAAGCATTCGGGTCGAAGATCTCGCCGACCCAGAACGTCGTCGAGACGATGTTGGTGTGCAGTGGGTAGCCCTGTGCCGGCGTCTCGCCCGACGGGCCCGGCTTGCCCGTGGAGGAGTGGGATCCGTCGCCCTGCGCACTGCTCGGCGCGCATGCCGTGAGTGCGACCAGCGCGAGCAGCGCGGCGGCCGAGAGCAGGCCGTTCACCCTGCGCCGGGCCAGTCGGGCGCGCGCGCGCTGCTGGGGCACGACGTGCTCTGAACGTGAAGTCATGGCGGTGTGCTCCTGAGCGCGCCCGCTCTGGGGCGACTACCGGGAGATGCTACGCCGCTGCGGGGCCGCCGTCGAGATCGGCAGGCCGCGCGCAGCAATGCGAAAGCGCCGCCCCACTCGGTGGGGCGGCGCTTCGTTGCCACCGCATGCGGTGGGCGTGAGTGTTAGTGCGTGTCGACGGCCTGGATCTCGCTGCGGTCGCCGGACCACAGCGTGTGGAAGGTGCCGTCGCGGTCGACGCGCTTGTACGTGTGCGCACCGAAGAAGTCGCGCTGGCCCTGCACGAGCGCGGCCGGCAGACGGTCGGCGCGCAGGCCGTCGTAGTACGCCAGTGACGACGAGAACGCGGGGGAGGGGATGCCGGCCTGGGCGGCGGCGATCACGACGCGGCGCCATGCCGACTGGGCTCCGGCGACGGCGTCGGTGAAGTACGGCGCGGTGACCAGCGCGACGAGGCCCGGGTTCTCGGCGTACGCGTCGGTGATGCGGTTGAGGAACTGGGCGCGGATGATGCAGCCGCCGCGCCAGATGGCGGCGATGTCACCCTTCTTGATGTCCCAGTTGTACTCCTCTGCACCGGCGACGATGGCGTCGAAGCCCTGCGAGTAGGCGATGATCTTCGAGGCGTAGAGGGCGAGGCGCACGTCTTCGACGAAGGCGTCGACGTCGGCGACGGTGAAGTCGCCGTCCGGGCCGGGCAGGGCGGATGCCGCGGCGCGCTGTGCCGGCTTCGACGACAGCGAGCGGGCGAACACGGCCTCGGCGATGCCCGAGACGGGGATGCCGAGGTCGAGGGCGGTCTGCACGGTCCACGCGCCGGTGCCCTTTGCGCCTGCCTGGTCGAGGATCACGTCGACGAGCGGGGCGCCGGTGGCGGCATCCGTCTGACGGAGCACCTCGGCGGTGATCTCGATGAGGTAGCTCTCGAGCTCGCCGGTGTTCCACTCGGCGAAGATGTCGGCGATCTCGGCCGGGCTCTTGCCGGTGCCGCGGCGGATGAGGTCGTAGGCCTCGGCGATGAGCTGCATGTCGGCGTACTCGATGCCGTTGTGGATCATCTTGACGAAGTGGCCGGCACCGTCGGTGCCGACGTGGGTGACGCACGGGCGGCCATCGACGACAGCAGCGATCGAGCGGAGGATCGGGCCGAGGGTCTCCCACGCCGAGGCGCTGCCGCCGGGCATGATCGACGGGCCGAGCAGGGCGCCCTCTTCGCCGCCGGAGATGCCGGCGCCGACGAAGTTGATGCCGGTCTCGCGCACGGCCTTCTCGCGGCGGATGGTGTCGGTGAACAGCGCGTTGCCGCCGTCGACGATGATGTCGCCCGGTTCGAAGACCTCGACGAGCTGGTTGATCACGGCGTCGGTGGCGCGGCCGGCCTGCACCATGATGATGGCCGTGCGCGGCTTCTGCAGAGAGGCGGCGAAGTCTTCGATGGTCTCGGATGCAACGAAGCCGGCGTCCGGGAACTCGGCGGCGACGGCACGCGTCTTCTCGGCGGAGCGGTTGTAGATCGCGACGGTGTTACCTTCGCGGCTGGCGAGGTTGCGGGCGAGGTTGGAGCCCATCACCGCCATTCCGATCACGCCGATGTTTGCCTGAGAATTCGACATGGGGATGCTCCAATACACGGTTGGGTGGAATGCCGGGCAGAGTGATCGACCCTTCGATAACGCTAGCAAAGGCCTGGCCGCACGATGTGCACATGACGGGTTTGGCTCCATCGACGGGGAGGCTTGGCAAAGATCGACTGTTCGCTGGTGCCTTTTTGAGTGTCGAATGGGTGGGAGCTGAGCCCGTATCGGCGTGTTAGCGTATTTGTAATAAATCTGATTTATAACTCCGGTAACGGTAAAGAGTCAGATGTAATGAAGCGTCTGAGGAGTTCATCGCCGTGCCCAATAGCCCAGTGAACGGGAGCAACATCCCCGCGAGCCTGCCTCCGTTGATCGTGATGGGAGTCTCAGGATCGGGGAAGTCCACGATCGGAACCGCTCTCGGTGCCGCATTCGGATTCGAGTTCATCGACGGTGACGACCTTCACCCTCGGGCCAACAAAGAGAAGATGGCCGCGGGTCACCCGCTCAACGACGAAGACCGGGCGCCCTGGCTGGAGATCATCGCCGAGCGCATTGGCGCTGAGCTTGCGGATGGCCACCCGATCGTGGTCGCCTGCTCCTCACTCAAGCGCAAGTACCGCGACCAGCTCGTGGCACACGCACCGAGCACCGTGTTTGTGCACCTGACTGGCGAACGCGCCGTGATCTCGGAGCGTCAGAGCCACCGCGTGCACGAGTACATGCCGAACAGCCTGCTGGACTCGCAGTTCACCACCCTGGAGCCGCTGCAAAGCGATGAGCGGGGAATCGCGGTCGACCTGACCATGACCCCGACCGAGATCGTTGATTTCGTCCGGGCCGCGCTCGGCGCCCTCAGCCCAACGGTCCAGTAAGACTCGCGCGGCCTCTGGCCGCGCCCGCCACCGTGCGGCGCCGCACAAACGCAGTGTGGCGCTTGTATCACCGCATCGACACTGATGCACAACAACATCACAAAAAGGAAAAGACAACGATGACTGACCTCGAGCTCAACTGGACGCTTGGTACGCCAGGCCTCCTGCTCGTCGCAGCCGGCGCGATCGCGTTGCTGCTCGTATTGATCATGAAGTTCCGCATTCACGCCTTCGTGGCGCTGATCGTGGTCAGCGTGGTGACCGCGGTTGCTACGGGCATCCCTGCCGCTGGGCTGGTTCCGACGCTCATGAGCGGCTTCAGCTCCACCCTCGGCAGCGTCGCGCTGCTCGTGGGTCTGGGCGCGATGCTCGGCCGCATGCTCGAGGTCAGTGGTGGAGCGGAGGTGCTCACCAACGCCCTGATCAAGACGTTCGGCGAGAAGCGCGCGCCGCTCGCGCTCTCGGTGGCGTCGCTGATGTTCGGTTTCCCGATCTTCTTCGATGCCGGCCTCGTCGTGATGCTGCCGATCATCTTCACGGTGGCACGCCGTCTTGGTGGCTCGCTGCTCCTCTACGCGTTCCCCGCCGCAGCGGCCTTCTCGGTCATGCACATCTTCGTGCCGCCGCACCCGGGTCCCGTAGCCGCCACCGGCCTGCTCGGTGCCGACGTCGGACTCGTGCTGATCTTCGGCCTCCTCGTCGCGATCCCCACGTGGTACGTCGCCGGCTACCTCTTCGGTAAGTTCCTCGGTCGCCGCTTCAACATCCCCGTCCCCACCATCCTGGATGCCCCGGCGGACTCGATCGAGAACAAGTTCCGCTCGGCCCCGAAGCTCGGCACCATCGTCTTCCTGCTGCTGCTTCCCCTCGGCCTCATCTTCCTGAACACCGGCCTCAACATGCTGGCCACCGCCGGCGTCGTCTCGCTCGAAGACACCTGGGTGCAGGTGCTGCGCGCATTCGGCGAGGTGCCGATCGCCCTGCTGATCACCGTTCTGATGGCCATGTGGCTGCTCGGATGGCGCCAGCAGAAGGAGCGCTCGCTCGTTGAGACCGTCGTCGACAGCGCGCTCGGCCCGATCTGCTCCATCATCCTCATCACCGGTGCCGGTGGAATGTTCGGTGGCGTGCTGCGCGCCAGCGGAATCGGCAACGCCATCGCCGACTCGCTCGACGCCATCGGCCTGCCGGTCATCGTTGCCGGCTTCGTCATCGCCGCCGTCGTGCGCATCGCCCAGGGGTCGGCCACCGTCGCCCTCACGACGGCCGCGGCCCTCATCCAGCCGGTCGTGCTCGGCAACCCCGAATTCAACGCGGTGCAGACCGTCGCCATCGTGCTCAGCCTCGCGGCTGGTTCGGTGTTCGCCGGCCACGTCAACGACTCTGGCTTCTGGCTGGTGAGCAAGTTCTTCGGAATGGACACCAAGACCACGCTGAAGACATGGACCGTCGGCCAGGCCCTGATCGGAACCTGCGGTTTCATCCTCTCGCTCGGCATCTACCTGATTGCCAGCACCCTCTAGCAACATCAGCATCACAGCGGTTGAGAGGGGCGCGGATCGCATTCGGTGATTCGCGCCTCTCTGCTTAATAAGCAGTATCGAGGAGAGTTATGACAGTGAACATGTTCGACCTGACGGGCAAGATCGCCCTCGTCACGGGTTCCAGCCGTGGCATCGGTTCGGCGATCGCCAAGGGCCTCGCGGCCGCCGGCGCGACCGTGGTGCTCAACGGTCTCGATGAGGCGCGGCTCGAGGCCGCCCGCGTGGCCCTGGCCGCCGAGGTCGGTGAGGACCGGGTGCGCGCGATCGCGTTCGACGTCACGGACGCCGACGCCACGGCATCCGCCATCAACTGGATCGAGGCAGAGGTCGGCCCGCTCGCCATCCTCGTGAACAACGCCGGCGTGCAGCACCGCGTGCCGATGCTCGACCTCGACGTCGCAGACTGGGAGCGCGTGCTGCGCACCAACCTGACCAGCGCATTCCTCGTCGGCCGCGAGGCCGCGCGCCACATGATCCCGCGTGGCGCGGGCAAGATCATCAACGTCGCCTCGGTGCAGACCGACCTGGCCCGCCCGACCATCGCGCCGTACACGGCGTCGAAGGGCGGCATCCGCAACCTCACCCGTGCCATGACGGCCGAGTGGGCGTCGCACGGCCTGCAGATCAACGCGATCGCGCCGGGTTACATCCACACCGAGATGACGCAGAACCTCGTCGACGACACCGTCTTCAACGAGTGGATCCTGGGCCGCACGCCGGCACACCGTTGGGGCACGGTCGAAGACCTTGTTGGTCCCGCGGTGTGGCTGGCGTCGGCAGGATCCAACTTTGTCAACGGTCAGGTCGTCTTCATCGACGGCGGCATGACGGTCGTCGTTTAGCTACACGAAGCAGCGGAGGAAAAACATGAGCACCATCCCCACCGAAACCCTGGGCGTCGTTGCCCACGCCGCCGGCGACATGCGCATCGAGTCTGTCGCCGTGCCGACCGCCGCCGCCGACGAGGCCGTCGTCGAGATCGCCTATGGCGGCATCTGCGGCTCTGACCTGCACTACTGGCAGCACGGCGCAGCGGGGGAGTCCATCCTCAAGGCGCCGATGCTGCTCGGCCACGAGGTCGTCGGCCGCGTGCTCGTCGCCGCCGCTGACGGCAGCGGCCCGGCATCCGGAACCGACGTCGCCGTGCACCCCGCGACACCCGGCGCCGGCGACGGCTCGCCCTACCCCGCCGAGAGCCCCAACCTCTCGCCCGGCTGTACCTACTTGGGTAGCGCGGCGCGGTTCCCGCACACCGAGGGCGCCTTCGCCCGGTACGCGGTGCTGCCCGCACGCATGCTCCGCGCACTGCCGGCTGGCCTCTCGCTGCGTGAGGCCGCCCTCGTCGAACCGGCCGCCGTCGCCTGGCACGCGGTCTCGCGCGCCGGGGACGTCGCCGGCAAGCGCGTGCTCGTCGTCGGAAGCGGCCCGATCGGCGCGCTCGTCGTCGCCGTACTGAAGCGCGCGGGCGCCGCCGAGATCATCGCCGTCGACATGTTCGACAAGCCGCTCGAGATCGCCACCGCCGTCGGCGCGACGCGCACGATCGTGGCGACGGATGCCGACACCATCGCGTCGGTGCAGGCCGACATCGCCTTCGAGACCTCCGGCAACTACCGGGGCCTCGCCTCGGCCGTGCGCGGAACCACCCGGGGCGGCCGCGTCGTCATGGTGGGCCTGCTGCCATCCGGCGAGCAGCCCGCACTGATCTCGCTGGCGATCACCCGGGAGCTGGAGCTCGTGGGCTCGTTCCGCTTCAACGACGAGATCGACGAGGTCATCGCCGCGCTGGCCGACGGATCGCTCCAGGTGGGACCCGTCGTCACGCACGAGTTCGACGCCGCCGACGCGTTGGAGGCCTTCGAGGTCGCGCGCGACTCCTCCGCCAGCGGCAAGGTGCTTCTGCGCTTCTCCTAGTGCGACGCGCAGCGTCGCGAAAGGCGGCAGCCAGTTCTCAGGCATCCTCTGGACGGCTACCGATGATCGACGGATTTCGACAGGCTCAATCAGCGGGTTCCACGCCGGTTGGGCCTGTCGGCGTTAAGGCGCCGAACGAAACCCGGGAGTCACTCGGCGAGGAACTGGCGCGGCTGATCCAGCCACACCTGCTCCACCTCGGCGGTCGTGCGTCGCATGATTCGGTCCATGGCGGCACGCGCGGCCTCCGCCCGTCGACCCTGAATCGCATCCGCGACATCGACGTGCCACTGCAGGGCCTCTTCGTGCGGGTGTGTCGGCATCAGCCCGTAGTCCGTCCGGCCGCGCAGAACCTCGCCGATGACGCCGCGCAGCTCGGTGAACATCTCGTTGCCGGAGGCGCAGAGCACAAGAGTGTGGAAACGGACGTCGAGCTCTAGGAAGCGCTGCAGGTCGCCGGATCGGCCGACGGCTCGCATCTGCGCTGCCACAGCCATCAGCTCGGCGGCAACGTCGTCCGGCGCGTGTTCCGCCGCCAACTCCGCCGCTGCGGGTTCGACCGCGGAGCGCAGCTCGGTCAGCGAGCGCAACTGAGCTCCCTTGCCATCCGATGCGATGCGCCACCGGATGACCGACGGGTCGAACAGCGACCATGAGCTCATCGGCAGCACGCGGATGCCCACGCGTTTGACGGACTCGACCAGTCCGAGCGAGGCCAGAACGCGCACGGCCTCGCGCACCACCGAGCGCGAGACACCGAGCTCGTTTTCGAGCCGCTCGGCCAACAGTGTCTCTCCAGCGGCGAGCTCGCCCGCGACAACGCGCTGACCGACACTTTCGATCACTAGCTGGTGCAGGCGGGAAGACATACCTTGAGAGTAGCGGGCGTCTGGGGCCGGCTTCGCTGGCTGGTAGACTAGGCCACTGAACTTCGGCGAGGGATGCCGCAGATCTGCCGAAACCGGCGAATCTGGCATCCGTTATCGACGCGGTGGAGGGGCTTTGCGGCTTGTCCTCACGCTGACATGCGTTCGAGTTGACGATCCAGGCCCCCGGCCTGGACGGACATCGATCTGGGCTCCGCGCCCACAATGGGCATCTGCCCACAAGGAGAATCATCATGAGCGACGTTGACAAGGTTGTAACCGAGGTCCGCGAGTCCTTCGGCAAGGGCGCTGCCCGCAAGATCCGCGCCGTGGGCAAGATCCCCGCCGTCATCTACGGCCACGGCTCCGAGCCGCAGCACGTCACCCTGCCCGCACACCAGATGGGCCTGATCCTGCGCAAGACCAACGCGCTGCTCAACCTGGACATCGCCGGCAAGAGCGAGCTCGTCCTGGTCAAGGACGTGCAGAAGGACCCGGTCCGCCAGATCATCGAGCACATCGACCTCATCGTCATCCGCAAGGGCGAAAAGGTTGAGGTTGAGATCCCCGTGCACGTCGAGGGCGAGCCCTTCTCCGGCACCCAGGTTGACCAGGACCTGCACACCCTGCGTCTCGAGTCCGAGGCCACCAACATCCCGACCAGCGTCGTCGTGAACGTTGACGGCCTCACCGAGGGTGCTCAGGTCCTCGCCAAGGACGTCGTGCTGCCCGCCGGCTCCACCCTGGTCGAGGAGCCCAACGCTCTCGTCCTCAGCGTCTACGCACTCGCCGCGGCCAAGGCCGAGGGCACCGAGGCTGCCGAGTAATCATTTTCACCCTGTTTCGCCGGGCGCAGAAGGAGCACTCCGTGAATTCTGTGCCCGGCAACACTTGGTTGGTCGTCGGGCTCGGCAACCCCGGGCCCGGCTACGCCAACCACCGCCACAACGTCGGCCAGATGGTCGTCGACGAGCTGGCCGCACGCATCGGTGCCACCTTCAAGAAACACAAGACACCCGCCCAAGTGGCCGAGGGATTCCTCCGCCCCGGCGGGCCCAAGCTCGTGCTGGCGAAGTCGAACAGCTACATGAACACCTCCGGCGGCCCCGTTTCGGCGCTGCTGAAGTTCTACTCGCTGCCGCTGGAACGCCTCATCGTCGTGCACGACGAGCTCGACATCCCCTTTGACACCGTCAAGCTGAAAAGCGGCGGAGGCCACGGCGGCCACAACGGCCTGCGCGACATCGCCAAGGCCGCCGACTCGCCCGACTACGTGCGAGTGCGGGTCGGCGTCGGCCGCCCGCCCGGCCGGCAGGACCCGGCCGACTTTGTGCTGCAGGGCTTCTCCTCGACCGAACGCGCAGTGCTGCCCAACCTGCTCTCCGATGCGGCAGATGCCGTCGAACTCGTGATCACAGACGGCCTGCTCGCCGCGCAGCAGAAGGTGCACGCGCCCTCCGCGTAGCCGCAGCACCTGGCCGCCACGGCCGGCCGCTCCGCCCACCGCGCACCGGCGCAAGTTGACGGCTGCCCCGGGCTAGGCCACTATGGCTCCTAGAAACCGAATGCCGTTCGGTGTTGGACGGCGCATCTTCAAGGAGTATCAATGGCGATTTCATCCGATAGCACGACCCTGGCTGAGGTGCCCGCCCGCCGCGCACAGGTGCCAACGCGCCTCGCGCTCACCTGGGGGCTTGTCAGCCTGGCCGTCTTCGCCGTGAGCTTCGCCAGCGTCCTGGCCAGCGCGGACTCGCCCTGGTTCGTGGCGATCGACCGCTGGTGGCACGACCTCATGCTCGCCCCGCGCAGCGACGCGTTCACGGCGTTCAACGTCGTGGTCGACCACACCACCGGTGGGCCGATCGGCTCCATCTTCACCATCCTGATCCCGCTCGTCGCGCTGCTCGTGCTGCGCCGCTGGTGGGCCGCGCTCTACTTCTTCGTTGCGACCATGCTCGCCTCGACCCTCGCCCAGGTCGTCAAGCACCTGGTCAGCCGGGAGCGCCCGAACGACCCGCTCGTCACGGTCGACTTCGGTTCCTTCCCCTCCGGACACCTCACCGGGTTCACGCTGTTCGTTGTCGTGCTCTGCCTGCTGATCAACCGCCAGTGGGCCTGGATCACCGGCGTCGTGCTGGTCATCGTCTCGGTGCTGAACCGCACCTACCTCTCGGCGCACTGGCTGAGCGACACCATGGCCGGCATCGCGCTCGGCGCCTCGGTCGCCCTGCTGCTCTGGCCGCTGTTCGCCAAGGCGATCTCGCGCCAGCCGAAGCCGCGAAAGGCGAAGAACGCCGCCGCGTAAGCGCGCACCACTGTGTTGTGGCCCAGGACCCCAGCGGTTCTGGGCCGCTGCTGTCTCTCAGGGCGGACTGGCTGCGAGAGTTGGCGCCGGCCGCTGGCGCTCCCTCGCGTCAGCGCGGGAGTCGGGCTCCGTTGGGGCGACGGAGGCTGGGCAAGCGCGCGGCTGCGTAGAATCTGAGGGTGATACTTCAGGGCTTGTCTCATGCGCTTTCGCGCGCCGCCACATTCGAAGCGGCCCTGGCCGAGTACTCCCGCGATGCCGACTTCTCGCTCGCCGAGGGCCTCAACCCGCCGCTGCTGGCCGCACTGCTCGAGCGGCGCCGCGAGGCGGGCAAGCCGCCCGTGCTGTTCATCATCACGGCGACCGGGCGCGAGTCTGAGACGCTGCGCTCCAACCTGGCCGCCTATGTTCCGGATGCCGAGATCGTCGACTTCCCGGCGTGGGAGACGCTGCCGCACGAGCGGTTGAGCCCGAGCGCGGAGATCGTCGGCCGCCGCCTGTTCGCGCTGCGCCGCATGCGCACCTGGGCCGAGGAGTGGAGCGCGGCCGACACCTCGGCGGCGCCGCATCCGCTCATCGTCGTCGCCTCGGTGCGGGCAGCCCTGCAACCGGTCGCCGACAACCTCACCGACTTCGAGCCGATCGAGCTCGTGGCCGGCGGACGCGGCTACCAGCTCGGCAAGCTCGCCGGAGCGCTCGTCGACCTGGCCTACACCCGCGTCGACATGGTCACCCGGCGCGGTGAGTTCGCCGTGCGCGGCGGCATTCTCGACGTGTTCCCTGCTGTGGCGGAGCACCCGGTGCGCGTCGACTTCTTCGGCGACGAGATCGAGCAGATGCGCGCCTTCTCGGTGGCCGACCAACGCTCGCTGCCGGACGCCGTTGGCAGCGTGCTGCTGCCGCCCAGCCGTGAGCTGCTGCTCAGCGAGCAGGTGCGCCAGCGGGCGCGCGAGATGCAGCACGAGTTCCCGAGCCTCGCCCAGATGTTGGCCAAGATCGGCGAGGGTATCCCGGTCGAGGGCATGGAGAGCCTGGCGCCCGCGCTCGTCGACAAGCTGGTGCCGATGACGGACTACCTGCCCGATGGCGCCGCCGTCGCGGTACTCTCGCCCGAGCGAGTCGCCAGCCGTGCGGTCAGCCTGGCCGAGACCAACCGGGAGTTCCTCTCGGCGGCCTGGAGCGCGGCGACCTTCGGTGCAGAGACCCCGATCGACCTGGCATCCGGCGACTTCCTCACCCTGAACACCGTGCGCGATGCGGTGCGGCTGGGCGCGCCGGGGCACAAGACGCCCGACCACCCGTGGTGGACCTTCTCCGTGTTCGATTCCGGGGATGCCGCGGTTTCGACAGGCTCAACCAGCGAGATGGATGACGCGGCGATCGCCGAGCTCGTCGCCGACCTCGAGGTCGGCACGACGGTGCGGGTGCAGAGCCAGACCGTGCCGAGCTTCCAGGGCAACGTCGGCGGCGCCATCGAGCACGTCGCCGCCCGCCTGACCGACGGTTGGAGCGTGGCGATCGTCGCCGGCGGGCACGGTCTGGTGCAACGCGCCAGCGATGTGCTCGCCGAGCGTGGGCTGGCCGCCCACATCGTCGACGCGTTCCCCGCCGAGCCGGATGCCGGCGTCGCCTACCTGGTGCAGGCCGAGGCCGCGCACGGCTTTGAACTGCCGCATGCCAAACTCGCCCTGATCAGCGAGAGCGAGTTCTACGGCCGCGCCGTCGGCTACGACTCGCGCCAGGTCAAGAAGCTCGCCAGCCGGCGCAAGAACGTGGTCGACCCGCTGCAGCTGGAGGCCGGCGACCACGTCGTGCACCAGACCCACGGAATCGGCAAGTTCATCGAGATGACCCAGCGCACTGTCGCGGCGGGCAGCAGGCCCAAGGGTCCGTCCCGCACGGCGGGCATCGCGGCGGCACCGACGATCGTGCGCGAGTATCTGGTGCTGGAGTTCGCGCCGTCCAAGCGCGGCCAGCCGGGCGACCGGGTCTATGTGCCCACCGACCAGCTCGATCAGCTCTCTCGCTACGTCGGCGGCGAGGCGCCCGCGCTCAGCAAGATGGGCGGCAGTGACTGGGCCAACGCGAAGAACAAGGCTCGCAAGGCGGTGCGCGACATCGCCGTCGAGCTCGTCAAGCTGTACTCGGCGCGGATGGCGGCCAAGGGCCACGCCTTCGGACCGGATACGCCCTGGCAGCGCGAGCTGGAGGAGGCCTTCCCCTACGCGGAGACTCCCGACCAGCTGCAGACCATCGACGAGGTCAAGGCCGACATGGAACGGCCCATCCCGATGGACCGCCTGCTCTCTGGCGACGTCGGCTTCGGCAAGACAGAGGTCGCCGTGCGCGCGGCGTTCAAGGCGGTGCAGGACGGCAAGCAGGTCGTCATGCTCGTGCCGACGACGCTGCTCGTCAAGCAGCACTTCGAGACGTTCCAGGAGCGCTTCGCCGGCTTCCCGGTGCACCTGCGGGCGCTCAGCCGGTTCCAGACCGACAAGGAGTCGGCCGAGACCATCGCCGGCCTGCTCGACGGCACCGTCGACGTCGTCATCGGCACCCACCGCTTGTTCTCCAGCTCGATCATCTTCAAGGATCTGGGCCTCGTCATCATCGATGAGGAGCAGCGCTTCGGCGTGGAGCACAAGGATTCGCTGAAGAAGATGAAGACCAACGTCGACATCCTGGCGATGAGCGCGACGCCGATCCCGCGCACGCTCGAGATGGCCGTCACCGGCATCCGCGAGATGTCGACGCTGGCCACGCCGCCGGAGGACCGGCATCCGATCCTCACCTTCGTCGGGCCGTACTCGGAGAAGCAGGTCGCTGCCGCGATCAAGCGTGAACTGCTGCGCGAGGGCCAGGTGTTCTTCGTGCACAACCGGGTGTCCAGCATCAACAAGGTGGCCGCGCAGCTGGCCGAGTTGGTGCCGGAAGCGCGCATCGCCGTTGCCCACGGCAAGCTCTCCGAGGCGGTGCTCGAACAGGTCGTCTCCGACTTCTGGGAGCGCAAATTCGACGTTCTCGTCTCGACAACGATCATCGAGACGGGCCTCGACATCGCCAATGCGAACACGATCATCATCGACCGGGCCGACAAGTACGGCCTCAGCCAGCTGCACCAGCTGCGCGGCCGCGTCGGCCGTGGCCGGGAACGGGCCTACGCCTACTTCCTCTACGACGAGAACACACCGCTCAGCGAGACCGCGCACGACCGGCTGGCCACCATCGCGGCCAACAACGAGCTCGGCAGCGGCATGCAGGTGGCTCTGAAAGACCTCGAGATCCGCGGCGCGGGAAACCTGCTCGGCGGCGAGCAGGCCGGGCACATCGCGGGTGTCGGCTTCGATCTGTACCTGCGGATGATCGGCGAGGCGGTGTCGACGTTCCGCGGCGATGTCGCGGAGGGGCAGACCGAGCTGCGGCTGGAGCTGCCCGTGGATGCGCACATCCCGGAGGACTACGTCGACAGCGAGCGGTTGCGCCTGGAGGCGTACCAGAAGCTGGCGACGGCGAGCTCGATCGCCGCCAAGGACGAGACCATCGGCCTCGTGCTCGAGGAGCTGACCGACCGCTACGGCGAACCGCCCGCGCCCGTGCAGACGCTGATCGAGGTGTCGAAGCTGCGTCGCCAGGCCCAGCGGGCCGGGCTCAGCGAGGTCGTCGCGATGGGGGACAAACTGCGCATCGCCCAGGCCACGCTGCCCGATTCGATCCAGGTGCGACTGCAACGCATGTACCTGGGGTCCCGCTACTTCGCGGCCCAGGGCGTGCTGTCGGTGCCGATGCCGGACCTCTCCGACAAGGAGAACCCGGATGCCGCGATGATCGGCTGGGTCAGCGACCTGCTGACGGCGATCTTCCCGCCGCCCATTGTGGTGCAGGAGAAGACGGCCGAGTAGCCCGGCGGGCTGCGCTTGCCGCCACCCGGAGCGCGTCGGGACCCCGTACGAGGCTCGGTTTCCCGTGGGAAACCGGGTCTCGATACGGCGCTGGCGCGCCTACTCGACCAGCGGGAAAAGACCGCTCGTTCGAGCCATTCCCGTTGGTCGAGTAGCGAGGGATGAGCGTATCGAGACCTCGTACGAGGCTCGGTTTCCCGTTGGAAACTGGGTCTCGATACGGCGCTGGCGCGCCTACTCGACCAGCGGGGAAAGACCGCTCGCTTGAGCCATTCCCGTTGGTCGAGTAGCGAGGGACGAGCGTATCGAGACCTCTCACGAGGCTTGGCTACCAGCGGGAAAGGGCGAGCCGGCGGGCGCCGCAGCCCGCGGCATCCGCCGGCCCGCTGGTTGAGCCTGTCGAAACCGCTAGAACAGGGGAGCGGACTCGGGCTCGGCCGTGTCGTGCGGGTGCGCGGCGATCTTGCCGGCGCGGTACTGGGCTGCGCGCCAGCTGACGAACGCCGCAGAGAAGACCATAGCGATGGCCGAGCCGAGCAGCACCGCGATGGTTCCCTCGTCGACAACCTCGTGGTCGCTGGCGAAGGCCAGCTCGTTCATCAGCAGCGACACGGTGAATCCGACACCGCCGAGGGAGGCCACCACGAGCAGGTCGCCGATCTTGAGCGAGACGCCGCCGAACTTGCTGGCGACGAGGCCGCTGAGCCAGCCGGCCAGGGTGATGCCGAGGAGCTTGCCGACCGGCAGGGCGACCAGGATTCCCCAGAAGGCGGGGCTCAGCTGGCTGACGCTCACCGCGGGGATCGCGACCAGCGCCGCCGAGAACGCGAACAGCGGCAGGATCAGCCCGTTCGAGTACGGTTCGATCGCGTGCACGGCGCGACCGCCCGGGCGGCGCGACATGACGAGGCCGAGCAGCACGCCGGCGATCGTGGCGTGCACACCGGACTGGAACACGAAATACCAGGTGAGCACCGCAAGCACCCACATCACCAACATGAGCGGCCACTGTGGCTTGCGCGACAAGATGTAGCTGGAGCGCGGTCGCAGCAGCCGGCTGAAACCGGAGAACAGCAGCAGGGTGACGGCCGCGTAGCCGAGGGAGCTCAGCTGCACGTCGCTGGTGAAGAAGAAGGCGATGATGAGGATCGCGACCAGGTCGTCAAGCACGGCCAGGGCCATCAGGAACACGCGCACCCGGGTCGGGATGCCCTTGCCGAAGATCGCGAGCAGACCAAGCGCGAAGGCGATGTCGGTGGCGGTCGGTACCGGCCAGCCGTTCTCCCAGCCGGAGCCAGCCGTGATCAGCAGGTAGATGCCCGCGGGAACGAGCACACCGCCGAACGCGGCGATGGCCGGCAGGGCGGCCTTGCTCAGGCTGTTCAGCTCGCCGATCGCGAGTTCACGTTTCAGCTCGACGGCCACGATGAAGAAGAAGATGGCCAGCAGGCCGTCGCTGACGAAGTGCCCGAGCGAGATGTCGAGGCCGAGCCACGGCAGCTCGATGTGGTCGGTCTTCAGGGTGAGCAGCGCGGGGCCGATAGCGCTGTTGGCGAGGATGAGGCCGAGGACGGCCGCCCCCAGCAGCAGCATGGCGGCGTAGCGTTCGGAACGGAAAATTGCCACAGAGGGCCCTCCAGATTGGGTTCGATCAACGTCGTTGAGCATTACTGCCCGCCGACCAGACTTCCCGGCTCACCGTGCTCCAGTTTAGTGGGCGGCGCGCGGAAGGCGAGGGGCATGGGTCGGCCGGGCGGGCGCCGGAAGGCACGAACATCGGCGAGATAGTGTCGAGGCATGGGGGATTCAGAGAGGCAGCCGGACATGGCACTGCCGCCACCCCGGCGCTGGCCGTTCTTCGCCGCGGCGGGGTATCTCTGTGTGGTGCTCGGCGTGGGGATCGCGCTCTTCCCCGCGGCGCCTGATCCGATGCCCGTGCACTTCGACGCCGCCTTCCAGCCGGACCGCTGGGCACCCAAGAGCCTCGTCGGCTTCCTGTCTCCGGTGTTCGTCGGTCTTGGCGTCGCCGCGCTGATGTGGACGCTTGCTGCCCTGATGCCTGTGCTCTCCTCGATCGGCGGGGGCCAGGGGCATCCGGCCCCGGGCGTGCAGTTATCGCCGCGGCCGCCCGCCGCGACGCGGACCGTGCAGCTCACCCGTCGCATGTTGGAGCGGCTCGCGCTGAGCGTGGCGCTGCTGATCGGAACGGTGGCGCTCCTCGGCTGGCTCGGCGTGCCCGACTGGGCCGCGCCCTGGGCGCTGGTCCTGCTGGTGGGCGGGTTTCTCGGCGTGCTCGCTTTCAGCGTCGTCGGCATCGTCGGCAGCGAGCGCTCCGCGAGCCACGGACTCGACGCATAGGCTGGTCGCATGAGTGAAACCGCCGCTGCCGCATCCGCCCCCTCGCCGACCGCGGAGGCCGCGGGCACGCCGCTGGATGCGCTCATCGCGACAGTGGCGCAGCTGCGCGGGCCGGGCGGCTGCCCGTGGGATGCCGAGCAGACGCACGCCTCGTTGGTGCAGTACCTGGTCGAGGAGACGCACGAACTCGTCGACGCGATCGAGGCCGGCGGCCGCGAGGAGATGATCGAGGAGCTCGGCGATGTGCTCTACCAGGTGATCCTGCACAGTGACATCGCCGAGCATACCGAGGGCGAGGCGTTCACCGTGCAGGATGTCGCGGCCACCCTCAACGCCAAGCTGATCGGCCGGCACCCGCACGTCTTCGGCGACGTCGTCGCCGAGACCTCTGAGGACGTGGTCGCGTTCTGGGACGACCTGAAGGCGGCCGAGAAGCCGGAGCGCACCAGCGTGCTCGACGGTATCCCGCAGGGCATGCCCTCGCTCGGCCTCGCCGACAAACTGCTCGGCAAAGCCACGAAGCTCGGCCTGATCGACAGCGACCCGGATGCGGGGATCCCCTTCGGCAGCGAGGACGAGCTCGGCTCGATGTTGCTGGCCATCGTCGCCAGCGCCAAGGCGCGCGGCCTCGACGCCGAGCGCGCGCTGCGCAGCACACTGCGCGACTTCCAGGCCGAGATCCGCGAGGCAGAGGGCGCCGAGTAGCACCGGGGACCGCGAGCCATCGGACGGTCGCGGCTCCCGCTGGTTGATCTGTCGAAACCCGCTCCAGGCCTCACCGCTGGCTCGCAAAAAACAGGATCAGGGTCGTTGCGGGCTCTGTAGCGAGGGTCGTCCTGCTCTGCTCCTGTGTTTCGCCTGGTCGCGTTCTGGCGGGTCATCCCCGGTAGCGAGCGGCCGGTGCATGACAACGCGCGGCCAGCGGGTGAGGCCGTGTGCCTCCTCAGCGCCGACGAGCGCCGTGAGCTCCAGCCCCCACTCACTCACGGCGAGCTCGACGAAGCCCAGCCGGGCGTAGTAGGGCGCGTTCCACGGTACGTCGGCGAAGGTTGTGAGTGTCAGCGCGGCGAGGCCATGGCCGTGCGCCCACTCCTCGACGGCCTCGATCAGAGCCGCGCCGATGCCTCGTCTGGCCGAATCCGGGTGCACGCTCACCTGCTCGATGTGCGCGTTCCCGTCCACGAGGCGCGCCAGCAGATAACCGACGACCGCAGTGCCGACGACCGCAGTGCCGACGACCGCAGTGCCGACGATTTCTGTGCCGTCGTCCACGGCCACCCACGCTCGGCCAGCCGCGCGGAACGACTCATACTCGTCGGGAGAGGGCGGTGCGTCATCCGCAATCGCCGACATTCCCAACGTGCGGAACCGCTCACCGGCGGCCGCCTCGATCTCGGCAAGGCGCGCGAGGTCGGCCGTCTGGGCTGGGCGGATCAGCACGAGAGTCCTCCGGGGTTTCGTCAGGCTCAACCAGCGGGCAGCGGGCAGCGGGCAGCGGGCAGCGGGCAGTGGGCAGTGGGCAGTGGGGAGCGCGGAGTGGGGAGCGGGCCGGGCGCTAGGCGACCCGGCTGCCGGTCGGGAGGCGCTTGGCCGGGGTATCGGTGCGCTTGACCGCCCAGAACAGAGCTCCGGCGCCAAGCAGCAGGTGGATGCTAAGGCCGACGAACCAGGACGGCACCGCGCTGTTGTAGATCTCCTCGGCAGTCGGGTAGTGCACTTCCTCGGCGTCGCGTGCGCAGTCGTCGTAGCTGCTGTTGATCTCCGGCGTCTGCTGCGCGGAGCGCACGCCGACGGCGATCCAGCCAAACAGGTCTTTCGGGTTGCCGTTCCCGTCGAACGTGCCGGGCGCGGCATCCGCCAGCACCACATAGGGGTTCGCCGCGAGCACGCCCCAGTAGAGGTCGAAGCGCGGCACCGATCGCACGGTGACCTCGGGGGTGGAGCAGGTCCACTCGTCGATGCCATTGTCGTTCAGATCCGTGCTGTACTCCCGTTGCGTCATCGTGAACGTGCCCTGCGTCTGCGTGGCCAACCCGGCCAGCCCGAACACGATCAGCGTGCCGACGCTGAGCGCCGCGATCACCAGATAGGTGGTGACGATCGAGAACAGCGGCCGCACCTGGATGCCGCTGAGGCCGACCCCGATCGCCGCGATCACGCCGAGCTCGAGCGCGAGCACAAGGGTCGACACCGCGATCGTGCCGAGCGACACCTGGCCGAGCACGACGGCGAACAGCAGGAACGGCAGGGCGGCGGCCAGGAAGGCGAGCGCCGTCAGCCAGGCGGCGAAGAACTTGCCGAGCACGAGCTGCCAGGTGCTGATCAGCGTCACCTGGGTGGTGGCCAGCACCCCGGAATCCCTATCCCCGTTGATGGCGTTGCCGCTGAGCGCCGGCGAGACGAGCGAGGCGAGCAACAGGACGAAGAAGATGATCGTCGAGAACATGCCGCCGCCGCCGGAATCGATCGCGTTCGTCGCGAACCAGAGCAGCACGGTGACGAGTCCGACGATCACGAAGAACACGCCGAGCAGCACGTACCAGGCAACGCCGCGCACCCTCTGGCGCAGCTCAAGGCCGATGATCAGCCGGACGCCGCCCCAGAAATCGGGCCCGGAGTCGGTCGTGGGGGTCGTTGGTGTCAGTGTCGCGCTCATGCGGCACTCCCTCCCTCGGTGCGGTTTAAGTCGAGGAAGGTGTGCTCCATCACGCCGACGGCCGGGCCGAAGTCGCTGATGGCGACGCCGGCGCCGACGAGCCGGGCGAGCGTGGCGGCCGCCTCGGTCTCGTCGGTGAATGCGAGCAGCGCGCCCACGTTGTCGAGGGCGACGCGGTCTGCAGGAAGCCCGATGCCGGCGATTGCAGATGCCAGCACCGACCGGTCCAGAGCGCGTACCCGCCACTGTCGCAGGCTGCGCTGCGCCC
The DNA here is from genome assembly GCF_001542775.1 of Microterricola viridarii. GTDB lineage: Bacteria > Actinomycetota > Actinomycetes > Actinomycetales > Microbacteriaceae > Microterricola > Microterricola viridarii_A. The sequence goes on along the minus strand of NZ_CP014145.1, from coordinate 2,104,745 downwards.
GGGCGATCTGCTCGGCGCTCGCCGTGACACCGCCGGACATGTACACGGCGGCATCCGCCATCTCGTCGAGTTCGGAGAGGACATGGCTCGACACCAGGATCGCGGTGCCCTCGCCGGCGAGGCGGCGCACGAGGGTGCGCAGATCGGCTCTGGCGGCCGGGTCCAGCCCGGAAGCCGGCTCGTCCAACAGCAGCACCGCCGGGTTGTGCACCAGGGCGCGGGCCAGGCTCAGCCGCTGCTTCTGGCCGCGGGAGAGCACGCGGGTGGGCTGTGCGGCGAGCGCTGTGAGCCCGGTGATGTGGAGCAGCTCGTCGGCGCGGAGCGCGGCCTCGGCGCGCGGCATCCGGTACAACCGGCCGGTGGTCTCGATGGCCTGGCGCACGGTGAGCGTCGGCCAGGCGCCGAGCACATCCGGCATCCAGCCCATTCGGGCGCGCACGGCGGCCGTGTCGTCGACCGGGTCGAAGCCGGCGATGCGGATGCTGCCGGCGTCTGGTTGCAGCAAAGTGGCGAGCATCAGCAGCAGGGTCGTCTTGCCTGAGCCGTTCGGGCCGATCAGCCCGGTGACCGAACCCGGGCTCACCTGCAGCGTGGCGTCGCGCACCGCGTGCACCGCCCCGAAGCTGCGGCTGACGCCGCTCACGTGGATTCCACCGGCCTGAATTCCGTTGGCCTGCATCCCTTCGGCGCTCAAACCCGCCGCTGTCCCATCGCTCATCGTGCCCCCATCGATTGCAGAATGTGCCTCAGGCTAGCCTGTCCTGCCTAGTAACTGCGCGAACGCGGCGGTAACGTCGCTGTCATGAGCGAGAAGACCTTCAACGAACTCCTGACCATCCAGATCGGCAACGAGTTTGCCGCCTCTCAGCAGTACATCGCGATCGCGGTGTGGTTCGACGGCCACGACCTGCCGCAGTTGGCCGCCCACTTCTACCGCCAGTCGGTCGAGGAGCGCAACCACGCCATGATGCTCGTGCAGTACAGCCTCGACCGCGGTCTGCCCATCACGATCCCCGGCGTCCCGGCCGTGCAGAACGAGTTCGCGAACGTCGTCGAGCCGGTGGAGCTCGCCCTCGCGCAGGAGAAGCAGGTGACGGGCCAGATCGAGGAGCTTTTCAAGGCGGCCCGCCGCGACGGCGACGCCCTCGGCGAGCAGGCCATGCTCTGGTTCCTCAAGGAGCAGGTCGAGGAGGTCGCCTCGATGAGCACGCTGCGCACCATTGCCGAGCGCGCCAAGGACAACCTTTTCGACATCGAGAACTTCGTCGCCCGCGAGACGATCGGCGACGGCGGCCTCGACTCCGACGCCCCCGAGGCGGCCGGCGGCGCCCTCTAAGCAGCGCAGCCGAGAGGTCAGGCCTCTCGAAAACACAGGTGAGCGTGTTCCCGGGCCCCGGGAACACGCTCACTTGTCATTTCGGCGCTGCTGCGGGGTCGGGCGCTGGCGCTGGTTTCACATCCGCGCCGGCGCGGTACTGGGCGACGGTGAACGGCACCGGGCCAAGGCCCGGCGCGATCGTCACGCTGAGCGCGGCCAGCACGAGCAGGAGGAGAGTCACCGGCAGCGCCCCGGAAGCGTTCACGGCCACGGCGGTGCCGACGGCGACGGCCGCTGCCACGGCATAACCGGCGCGCACCAGCAGCTCACTGCGGTACCAGTGGGCGACATCTGTCGGGGTGAGCCGCTCCCACACCGCGCGCCGCTCTGCCCGGGTCGCGTAGAGCGAGTTCAGCCACACCAGGAGGGCCGCCGCAAGAACCGCGGCCAGCAGGCTCGGCCAGAAGGTGAGCGCCGTCGCCTGCTCATTCAGGATGCCGTCGAGCGAGAGCCGGGCTGAGACCCCGAGCCACGCGAGCAGCCCGTTCACCGCGCCCGTGCCGGCCTGGAGCAGCGCGGCTGCGGCACCCTGCACCGCCGGGATCAGCGGGAGCATCGCCGCGATCACGAGTGAGAGGCAGAGGTTCAGCCCCCTGCCGCGCCGGATCAGCACGCTCTGCTGCACACTGCGGTGGGCGACATCCGCCTCTTCGAGGGGCAGCTCGTCGCCGAGTAGCGCCCGCGCAACGGGGTCGATCACCTCGGCGACGTTCGCCGAGTAGCTCTGGTGGTCGGTGAGGGGCATGCTCGTGTTGTGCACGGCATGCTCGGTCGGCCCGATCACGCCGTCGCCCGCCCCGAGCACATAGGAGCCCTTCCAGCGGAGCGCCCTGCTCGCGGCGAGGTCGCCGAGCGGGCCCGCCGCGAAGGGGTCCCAGATCGCCCAGTAGTTGTGCCAGGCGACGGCCTTCCCGTTCGGCCGCCAGCCGTTCTCCAACCAGTCGCCGACCGCCTTGCCCTCCCGTGCCAGACCGAAGCCCGTGCTGGGCAGGCCGAGCAGGGTGATCGCCGCGCCGACGGTGTGCAGCTGGGCGACGTCGAATTCCAACGGCTCCATATCGTCGAACAGTGTCTCTGCCGAGATCGCGGCACCCTCCGAGTGCGCCAGCACCATGATCTCTCCGCCCGCGGCCAGCATGCCGGCCGCCTCGGTGATGCGGTCGCGGACCGTGGCCCGCATCGCCGCGGCACGCACCGGGCGCTCCCGCCAGGTGCCGACATCGCCGACGAAGGCGACCAGGGTGTCGACGATGTTCTGCACATGCTTCTTGACGAAGGGGATGAGCAGGAGCGGACTGAGCAGCGGCAGCAGCACGGTCAGGAGCGCGCCCACCAGAACCAGAAAGACCGTGACGGCCGCTGTGAGCAGCGCCCCGAAGACGGCAAGCAGGGCCGAGAACCCGCGTCGGACGAGGCTGCGGGAGCCCGTCGGGGCGCTGCGGCCGCCAGGGTGGCCGCCGGTGCTGGCGCTGCCCGTGCTGCCGCTGCTGTGGGCGCTACCCACGCTCTGCAGGGCGGCCGTGCTCTCCGGGGCGGCGCCGAAGGATGGCACCCGTACCAGGGTGCGGCTGAACTGCAGCAGCATGCGCAGGAGCACACGCCAGAGGAACCGGCCGCCCCAGCTGAACACCTGGCCGCGCGTCATCGGAACGAAGGACTCCGACCAGCGGGCCTCGACGATGGCGATGCGCCGCCGGTGTCGGACGGCGGCCGGGTCGTCGACATTGTTGAGGTCGCCGCCGCTCCGCCAGGTTGCGTCGACGATGAGCCGAGGGGTGCTCGCCGCGGTCATCGTCGCGTCCAACACCGTCACGCCGGGTTCCCAGCGGTCCGTGGCCCGGGGTCGGTCCTGATGGCCGGCCGGTGGCTGCCCGGCGTACTTGGCGAGCCAGTCGATGCGGCCGAGCAACGGTTCCGCCCACTCCAGCAGGGTGCTGCCGGGTGTGGCACTGCCCATCCCGTGCACCACGACCAGGGCGACATCCGCGCCGACAGCGGCGGGGGTGAAGCGGGTGGATCCGGCCGTCGCCTCTGGCGCGGGGCCGCGCGGCGCGAGGAAGTCGGCGGCCTCGGCCCCGACCGGCGCGGGCGGCGGCGCGGCAAGCGGGTTGGCCTGGCGGGTGATGCGCATGGTGCCTCCCGGGCAGCGGGGCGGACGCGACGGTGAACGAACGGTACACCCGGGGCGCGCCTCCGGCCAGAGGGGCGAGCCCCGGCATCCGCCAAGAATCTGCTCGGCATCCGCTGGGCCGGCGCGCGGCGCGGGTGCGATCAGAGCACCCCCGCGGTGCTGGAAGAATAGGAGGCATGGCTCAACCTGTGACCCCGCCCCGCGGCATGCGCGACTTCCTTCCCGCCGACAAGGCCCGCCGCGAGCACGCGCTCGGAATCATCCGCGCCAGCTACGCCGCACACGGCTTCGACGAGATCGAGACGCCGGTCATGGAGGACTCCGCCCGGCTGCACTCCGGCCTCGGCGGCGACAACGAGAAGCTCGCCTTCGCCGTCATGAAGCGCGGCCTCGGCGCCGAAGACCTGGCCGCAGCCGCCGAGTCCGGCGACACGCTCGCCCTGGCCGACCTCGGCCTGCGCTTCGACCTGACGGTGCCGCTGGCCCGCTTCTACGCGACCCACCGCGCCGCACTGCCCGGCGTCTTCCGCTCGATTCAGATCGCGCCGGTCTGGCGTGCGGAGCGCCCACAGAAGGGCCGCTTCCGCCAGTTCGTACAGTGCGACATCGACATCATCGGTGAGGCCGGCCAGCTGGCCGAGATCGAGCTGATCGGTGCCACTGCCGGAACCCTCGACGCGCTCGGTCTGACCGGCTGCAGCATCCGGATCAACGACCGCCGCATCCTGCAGGCGCTCCTCGCGCACTGGGGCGTCGCCGACGGGCTCTACGAACGGGCGCTGATCACCATCGACAAGCTCGACAAGATCGGCACCGGGGGAGTGGCCGACGAACTGGCCGGGCTCGGCATCGAGGCGAACGGCATCGCGGCCACCCTCGACGACATCGCCAACGCCGGCTGGGAGCTGCTGGAGGGCGAGGTGCCCGCCTGGCTCGACCGCGAGGCCTACGGCGAACTGCTCGCACTGCGCGCCGCCCTGCCCGGCGTTGAGCTCGTCTTCGACCCGACCCTGGTGCGCGGCATGGGCTACTACACCGGCACGATCTTCGAGATCGCCCACCCCGATCTCGGCTACTCGCTGGGCGGCGGCGGCCGCTACGACGGCATGATCGGCCGATTCCTCGGCAGCGAGGTACCCGCCTGCGGGTTCTCGATCGGCTTCGAGCGCATCGTGGACCTGCTGCCTGCGGATGCCGCGAGCAAGGCCAACGCGGTCGTGCTCGTGCACGAGAAGGACGCCGACGCCGCACAGCTGATGGCCATCAAGCGCCAGCTGGTGGCATCCGGCACCCGGGTTCGGCTCGAGAAGCGCGCCAAGAACTTCAAGGCGCTGCTGGAGCGCGCTGAGGCCGACGGCTTCACCGGTTTCGCGCTGCTCGGCAACGATGTGACCGATGCCGGCGCCCTCGAGTTCAAGCCCCTCGGCGGCTGAGCGGCCCCGGTCACCACGCCCGGCCGTGGCCACCGACGGGTAACCGATCCGGTGGCCCGGCCGCTGCGTGAGTAGACTGGGCTTCGGATCACGACGGCGTTTTCCACATCCCATACCCCCTTACTCAAGGAGATAGTTGTGGCTCTGATCGAGGCTGTTGGCGCTCGCGAAATTTTGGACTCCCGTGGAAACCCGACCATTGAGGTCGAGGTCCTGCTGGAGGATGGCACCGTTGCACGTGCCGGAGTTCCCTCCGGCGCATCGACCGGTGCGTTCGAGGCATACGAGCTGCGCGACGGTGACGCGGCCCGCTACGGCGGAAAGGGCGTGCTCAAGGCCGTCGACGCCGTTCTGGACGAGATCGGCGACGAGATCGACGGCATCGAGTCGACCGAGCAGCGCGTGCTCGACGCCACGCTGATCGAGCTCGACGGCACCGAGAACAAGAGCCGTCTGGGCGCCAACGCGATGCTCGGCGTCAGCCTGGCCGTAGCCAAGGCGTCGGCCGACTCGCTCGACCTGCCGCTGTTCCGCTACCTCGGTGGCCCGAACGCGCACACCCTGCCGGTGCCGCTGATGAACATCATCAACGGTGGCTCGCACGCCGACAACGACGTCGACATCCAGGAGTTCATGATCGTTCCCCTGGGTGCCGAGACCTTCAGCGAGGCACTGCGCTGGGGCGTCGAGACCTACCACGCCCTCAAGGGCCTGCTGAAGTCGAAGGGCCTGGCCACCGGCCTCGGCGACGAGGGCGGCTTCGCCCCCAACCTGCCCAGCAACCGCGCGGCCCTCGACCTCATCGTCGAAGCCATCCAGATCGCCGGCTACGTGCCCGGCAAGGACATCGCGCTGGCCCTGGACTGCGCCGCCACCGAGTTCTACAAGGACGGCAGCTACCACTTCGAGGGCAAGCAGCTCTCGGCAGAGGAGCTCGTCGCCTACTACGCCGAGCTCGTCGAGGCGTACCCGCTGGTCTCCATCGAGGACCCGCTGGAGGAGGAAGACTGGGACGGCTACACCCACCTCACCGCCCAGCTCGGCGACAAGGTGCAGATCGTCGGCGACGACCTGTTCGTCACCAACCCGAAGCGCCTGGCCAAGGGCCTCGAGCTGCGCACCGCCAACTCGATCCTGGTCAAGGTCAACCAGATCGGCACCCTGACCGAGACGCTGGATGCCGTCGCCATGGCGCAGCGCGCCGGCTACACCGCGATCCTCTCGCACCGCTCCGGTGAGACCGAGGACACCACGATCGCCGACCTCGCCGTCGCCACCGACTGCGGTCAGATCAAGACCGGTGCGCCTGCCCGCAGCGAGCGCGTCGCTAAGTACAATCAGCTGTTGAGGATCGAAGAAGAGCTCGGTGAGGCCGCCGTTTACGCCGGCCGCAGCGCGTTCCCGCGCTTCACCGCGTAAGGATCCTCGCGGTTTCTGCCGCGCAGTCAGCACTCGGCCCATCTCGAATGGGGGCGTTTCGAATGGAGGTTCAGGGACATGCCTGACACCTCGTCGAAGACGCAGACTCGCAAGGTCCCTGTGGCACTCAGCCACGGGGAGTCCGCGACCGGGGGCTGGCTGCGCGGCATTCGTTTTTCCGGCTTCTCGTTGATCATGATGGTGATGCTCGTGCTCGCCGTCGTCGTGCTCGCCCCCGGTCTGCGCGTGCTCGTCGAGCAACGCCAGGAGATCGCCGCGCTCAGCGCGAGAGTCGAGACACAGCTGCAGCAGGTTGAATCCCTGCGGGCGGAACGCGAGCGCTGGAACGACAAGACCTACGTGATCACGCAGGCCCGCGACCGGCTCTACTACGTGATGCCCGGCGAGGTGAGCTTCCTCGTGATCAACGACCTCCCGGCGCCGGTCGAGGAGAGCGAACGGGCTCCCATCAGCACCGAAATCCAGAACACCCAGCTTGATTGGTTACAGTCAATGTTCGCCTCCGTGATGACGGCGGGCTTGGCAGAAAGCGCACCAGCACCATGACGACACCCCCATTCGACCCGGCTTCTGAGCGGGACATCGCCATCGTTTCGGCGCAGCTCGGCCGTCCCGCCCGCAACGTGATCGGCATCGCCGCGCGTTGCGTCTGTGGGGCCCCGACCGTGGTCTCCACCGCTCCGCGGTTGGCCGACGGGACCCCGTTCCCCACTCTCTACTACCTGTCCCACCCGGCGGCCACGGCGGCGATGTCGTTCCTCGAGGCCACCCAGGTGATGAACGAGTTCAACGATCTGCTCGCCGAGGACGAGGAGCTGCGCGCCGCCTACGCGAGCGCCCACGAGGCCTATCTCTCCGACCGGGACAGCATCCTCGTCGTGCCTGAGCTGGAGAACTTCTCGGCCGGCGGCATGCCGGTGCGGGTGAAGTGCCTGCACGCCCTCGCTGGCCACGCCCTCGCGGCCGGCCCCGGCGTGAACCCGATTGGCGACCTCGCCCTGGCCCGCTCCAGCTGGTCGCCCACCGTGTGCGAATGCGTGGCCTACCCGGGGATCGATGAATGACCGGCGCTCGAATGACGATAGGGCGAGCGGCGGCAACTCGCTGATGCGGCGTTGGGGGCGCTGGGGAACGGCTGCGGCGGTGGCGATCGTTGCTGCCGTCACGCTGGGCAGCACCGTTGTTGACGCCCCGCCGGCCCGTGCCGACCAGATCCGCGACATGCAGTACTGGCTCGCCGACTACGGCTTCAACGACGCCTGGTTGACCACGAAGGGCGCCGGCGTCACCGTCGCCGTCATCGACACCGGCATCGACGGATCCGTCGCCGAGCTCAAGGGCGCCATCGTCGGCGGCATGGATGCCTCCGGCATCGGTGCCCAGAACGGGCAGAAGCCCATCGGCGACAACAGCCAGCACGGCACCATGGTGGCCTCACTGCTGGCCGGGCGCGGCCGCGGCCCCGTACCGGGCAGCGGCGTGACCGGCGTCGCCCCGGAAGCCGAGTTGCTTGCGGCCTCCGTGGCATTCGGCACGAACACGGGCTCGTCCATCAGCAACGACGAACAGATCGCCGCCGCCGTGCGGTGGGCGGTCGACAACGGTGCCGACGTGATCAACATGTCGCTCACCCGCAACACGCTGGACTGGCCGCAGAGCTGGGACGACGCCTTCCTCTACGCGTTCGAGCACGACGTGGTCGTGGTGGCGGCCGCCGGCAACCGCGGCGCGGGGACGACAGCGGTCGGCGCCCCGGCGACGATCCCCGGCGTGCTCACCGTGGCCGGCGTCGACCGCAATGGGGAGGCCAGCTTCGACGCCTCCTCGCAGGGCATCACCATCTCGGTCGCTGCACCCAGCGAGGATCTCGTCGGTGTCGTGCCGGGCGGCGGCTACGCCAAATGGGACGGCACCAGCGGCGCCGCCCCGATCGTGTCCGGTCTGGTCGCGCTGGTGCGTTCCGCCTACCCCGACCTGAACGCGGCCGAGGTCATCAACCGGGTGGTCTCCACCGCCGTGCCCAGCGGCCCCGTGCAGATTTACGGCAATGGGCTCATCGACGCGGCCGCCGCGATCGATGACGAGGTCGCCCCGGCCAGCACCGACCCGGCCACCCAGCTCAAGGAATGGATCCACCTGCACCGGCGCGCGGCGGTGGCGCCGAGCGAGGAACCAACGGATGCCGACGAGGCCATTGTGGTGAAGGCAGACCCTCCGGCGCCGGAACGCGACTCGCTCGCATCCGTCATCCCGAACAGCTTCACGATGGCCACCGTCGTCGTTCCGATTCTTGTGCTCGCAGGATTTGCTATCCTTGTTCTGCTGCTGGGCATAGGGGCCACACGGCATTTCAGACGAATACTGCGCAGGTAAGCGGTTTTCGCACACCAATGATCATGTAGGAGATCTCTAAACGTGCCCAAAATCCTCATTGTCGGCGGAGGTTACGCCGGCTTTTACACTGCCTGGAAGCTCGAGAAGTGGCTGCGCAAGGGTGAAGCCGACGTTACCGTCGTAGACCCGCTGCCGTACATGACGTACCAGCCATTCCTCCCCGAGGTCGCTGCAGGCTCCATCGAGCCGCGCCACTCCGTCGTCGCGCTGCGCCGCCACCTCAAGAAGACCACCGTTGTGACCGCCAAGGTCACCGGAATCAACCACGCCGCCAAGCAGGCGACGATCACGCCGTCGGTCGGGGAGCCCTACACCTTCGACTACGACATCATCGTCGTGACTGCCGGGGCCGTGTCTCGCACGTTCCCGATCCCGGGCGTCGCCGACGAGGCCATCGGCCTCAAGACGATCGAAGAGGCCGTCGCGATCCGTGACCGCGTGCTCACCAACTTCGACAAGGCTGCTGCGATGCCGGCCGGCCCCGAGCGCGACCGCCTGCTCACCTTCACCGTTATCGGTGGCGGCTTCGCCGGCATCGAGGTCTTCGCCGAGCTGCGCTCCTTCGCCAGCTCGCTGCTCACCTCGTACCCGCAGCTGAGCTTCGATGACACTCACTTCCACCTCATCGAGGCCATGGGTCGCATCATGCCGGAGGTCTCGCTCGAGACCAGCCACTGGGTGCTCAAGAACCTCGCCCAGCGCGGGGCAGAGGTGCACCTGGACACGCAGCTGAAGTCGGCTGTCGGCGGCGTCGTCGAGCTGTCGACCGGCGAGAGTTTCGAGAGCGACCTGATCGTCTGGACCGCCGGCGTGATGGCGAACCCCGCCGTCGTGCGCGGCTCCGACTTCCCCGTCGAGGAGCGCGGCCGTCTCCAGGTGCGCGCCGACCTGCGCATCGGTACCGAGGACGACATCGTCGAGGGTGCATGGGCCGCCGGTGACATCACCGCCGTACCCGACCTCTCCGGTGGCGGCGTCGGCGGCTACTGCGTGCCGAACGCCCAGCACGCCGTGCGCCAGGGCAAGCTGCTCGCGAAGAACATCGTCGCCGTCCTCCGCGGCGAAGGCCCCAAGCAGTACGTGCACAAGAACATGGGCGCTGTTGCCGGCCTCGGCATCGGCTACGGTGTGTTCCAGTCCGGCAAGATCGCGATCAAGGGCCTCCCGGCCTGGTTCGCGCACCGCGGCTACCACGGGCTGGCCATGCCCAGCTGGGAGCGCAAGATTCGTGTGATCTGGGGTTGGATCAACAACTTCTTCCTCGGCCGCGACATCGTCTCGCTCGCCGCGGTCGCCACCCCGCGTGCCGCGTTCGAGGAGTTCGCCTCCCGCCCGAAGCCCGCCGTCGAGGCTGCACCGGTCGCCGCCGCTAAGGCCCCGGCCAAGGCCGTGGCTGAGAAGCCCGCGGCCAAGGTTGCTGCTGCCAAGGCTCCGGCCGCGAAAGCTGCAGTGAAGGCTCCCGCTGCTGCGAAGGCTCCTGCCGCTGCGAAGGCTCCGGCCAAGGCACGTGCACCCAAGAAGGTCGCTGCCGAGGTCGTCGACACGGCTGAGGCCGTCGCCGCCAAGAAGTAACGCACGCACGACCCACGTGACGAACGGCCCCGAGGCATTGCCTCGGGGCCGTTCTGTTCGCGGCTAGACTCGAAAAGCCCGCCCCCATAGCCCAATGGCAGAGGCAAGCGACTTAAAATCGTCACAGTCTGGGTTCGAGTCCCAGTGGGGGTACGTGTGATCATGCGCCGGCGATCGCCGCGCGCGCCGGTTTCCGCCGTTCCGCCGGGCGCTCTGCCGGGTTAGCCCAGCCGGTCCAGGTAGCGCAGCAGTACGCCCTCGCGCAGCGCCCAGGGCGAGACTTCCAGCTCCTTCACTTTGAACACGGCCATCGCCTCGGCGAGCACGATGCCGCCCGCGACGATCTGGAAGGTGCGGTCGGCGGTGATGCCGGGCAGCGCCGGGCGGGCATCCGCCGGGATCCGTGCCAGCCGCGGAATCCAGTCCTCCAGCTGCGACCGGCGCAGCAGCGAGCGGTCCAGCGCGCCGACGCCGTCCACCACGGAGCCAGCCAGCCGGGCCAACGAGCGAATCGTCTTGGACGAGCCAACGACGTGGGCGGGCGTCGGCAGGTCGGCGAAGGAGGGAAGCGCCTCCTCGAGCACCGCACGGGCATGCTCGCGCAGCGCGTTCATCTGGGCGGATGTCGGCGGGTCGTCATGCAGGAAGGCGATCGTGCTGCGGCCGGCGCCGAGCGGCAGCGACATCGACACGGCCGGGAACTCGTCGGCCCCGGCAGCGATCTCCAGTGAGCCGCCGCCGATGTCGAAGAGCAGGGTGTCTGCGGCCGACCAGCCATACCAGCGGCGCACCGCGAAGAACGTCAGCCGTGCCTCGTCATCGCCGGAGAGCACGTGCAGGTCGACCCCGGTCTCTTCGGCGATCAGGTCGAGCACCTGTTGGCCGTTGGTGGCCTCGCGGAGCGCGGACGTCGCCATCGGCAGCAGCTCGTCGATGTTGTTCTGGCGGGCGACCACGGTTGCCGAACGCACCGATTCGAGGAGGGCGGCGACGCCCTCCTCGCTGATCGAGCCGTCGGGAAGCAGATAGCGCATCAGGCGCAGCACCGACTTGTGCGAGGCCATCGGAACGGGCGCGGCGCCCGGATGGGCATCGACGATCAACAAGTGGACGGTGTTCGACCCGACGTCGAGAACTCCAAGGCGCATGGTCGAACGATACCGCCACGATGGGAGTCCTCTGAACATGGCGCGGATTGGGCGGTGATGGTGCATACTGATTCAGTTCAACAAGTGGGTCGAATGTCCCACTCTTGAATTGCCGCCCCGCGTGCGGCGTGAACGAACTTGCTCAGCGTTGTGTAAGGAGGCCAGATGCCACGCATCTCCGCGGCGGAACGCCGTGCCGCACTCGTGCAGGCCGCCCTGCGGGTGGTCGCCACCCAGGGCGTCGCCGCGGCCACGACCCGGGCCATCGTCGCGGAGGCCGGCATGTCGCTGGCCAGCTTCCACTACGCATTCACCTCGCGCGACGAGCTGATGCACGAGCTGATCGCCTTCGTCGTGACCCACGAGGAGGCCGCCGTGCTGCCCGGGCCGTACGGCGATGCGTCTCTGCGCGACATCATCCGTGCCGGCCTGCAGCGCTACGCCGACCTGCTGCGCGCCGACCCGCTGCGCGAGCAGGCCATGCTCGAACTCACCCAGCAGGCGCTCCGCACCGAGGGGATGGAGCACCTCGCCAGGCTGCAGTACGACCACTACTACACGCTCGCCGCAGCCGCGCTGACCGCGGCCGCCGAGCACACCGGGGCAAGCTGGAGCCGCCCCGTCGACGAGGTGGCCCGCATGCTCGTGACGTTGACCGACGGGCTGACCGTCTCGTGGCTGGTTGACCGCGACGATGCGGCAGCGGCATCCATCATGGACTTTGCGGCGGACGCGCTCGCAGGATTGGGCAGGCACGCATGAGCGGCGAGCCGACGACCACGGCACACAACGCCAGCCCGGCACTGCCCGGCGTCTTCGCCGAGCCGACCCAGCGCGTGCCCGGCCGCTGGATCGCGGCCTTCGGCAGTGCCTGGCTGGGCATCTGGATGGCCCAGCTGACGCCCGTGCAGCTGCTGCTGCCGGTGCAGATCGACGCCCAGCTGAAGCCGGAGCACTGGACGGACAGCGTCGTGGCATTCGGCGTGATCTCCGGCATCGCCGGCCTCATCGCGATGCTGGCCTTCCCGCTCACCGGGGCGCTCAGCGACCGCACCACCTCCCGCTTCGGCCGCCGCCGGCCCTGGATCGCCGCCGGCACGCTGCTCTTCGCCTCCGCCCTGGCCGCACTCGGCTTCCAGACCCAGCTGGTGGGCATCGCGATCTGCTGGATCCTCGCCAGCACCGGATTCTGCGTGCTCACCGCCGCACTCACCGCGACCATCTCCGACCAGGTGCCGGTGAACCAGCGCGGCTACGTCTCCGGCTGGATGTCGGCCCCGCAGGCCGTCGGCACCATCCTCGGACTCGTGCTGGTGCTCACCGTCTTCACCGGCCAGCTGCTCGGCTACCTCTCGATGGCCCTGCTGCTGGTGCTGCTGATGATCCCGTTCCTGCTCCGGCCGGACGCGGTGCTGCTGCCCGCGCAGCGCGAACGACTGAGCACCCGCGGCATCCTGGCCAGCCTGTGGATCAGCCCGCGTCGCTACCCCGACTTCGGCTGGACGCTGCTCAGCCGCATCCTGGTCAACTTCGGCAACGCCTTCGGCACCAGCCTGCTGCTGTACTTCCTGATGTTCCAGCTGAAGGACGCGAACGCCGAAGACAACCTAATCCTGCTCACGCTGATCTACATGGTCTTCGTCGTGCTCGCCTCGCTCGTGCTCGGCCGGCTCTCCGACCGCCTCGGCCGGCGCAAAGCCTTCGTGTTCATGTCGTCCTCGGCTCAGGCCGTGGCCGCCCTGATGCTGGCGTTCTTCCCCAGCCTGCCCGTCGCCATGGTTGCGGCCGGACTGCTCGGCCTCGGCTACGGCTGCTTCCTCTCTGTCGACCAGGCCCTGGCCACCCAGGTGCTGCCGGACCCGGCCACCCGCGGCAAAGACCTGGGCATCATGAACATCGCCACGACGGTGCCACAGGCCATCGCGCCCATGCTCGGCGCCGCAACCGTGGCGGTGCTCGGCAGCTTCGAGGGCTTGTTCCTGATGTCGGCCGTGTTCGCCTTTGCCGGCGCCCTCGCCGTCTCGCGGGTGAAGGGGGTGCGCTGATGAGTATCGAACTGGGCTTGCGCTCGGGGTTCGAGCTGCCGGATGTCGGCATGGCGACGTCAACGTTGCCTGCCCGCTTCCGGGGCGCCGACTACTGGCGCCGCCTGGACGCCGCCACCGCCGAGCTCGACCCGCCGTTCGCGGTTCTGCAGCTGGACGCTCTCCGGCACAATGCCAGCGACATGGTGCGCCGGGCCGCCGGCATGCCGATCCGCGTCGCCAGCAAGTCCCTCCGGGTGCGCGGCGTCATTGAGCAGCTGCTCGCCCTGCCCGGCTACCACGGTGTGCTGGCCTACACGCTGGCCGAGGCACTCTGGCTGGCCGAGACCGTGGACGACGTCGTCGTCGGCTACCCGAGCGTCGACCGGGCCAGCATCCGCCGACTGGCCACCACGCCGGAACTGGCCGCCCGGATCACCCTGATGGTGGACGCGCCGGACCAGCTCGACGTCATCGACGCGGTGCTGAAACCGGGGCAGCGGGAGAGCATCCGGGTGTGCCTGGAACTCGACGCCTCGTGGAACGCGCCCGTTCTCGGCCACCTCGGCGTGTGGCGCTCCCCGGTGCACGGCGTCGACGAGGCCCGGGCTCTGGCCGGCTACATCGTGGACAGGGCCGGCTTCGACCTGGTCGGCATGATGGCGTATGAGGCGCAGATCGCCGGCGTCGGCAACCGGCCGATCGGCAAACCCGTCGACGGGGCCATCAACCGCTGGATGCAGAAGCAGTCGATCGCCGAGCTGCACGAGCGCCGCGGTGCCGCCGTGGCCGCCGTGCGCGCCCTCACGCCGCTGGAGTTCGTCAACGGCGGCGGCACCGGCTCACTGGAGAGCACCTCGAGTGACGCCTCGGTGACGGAGATCGCCGCCGGCAGCGGCATCTTCGGCGGCCACCTCTTCGACAACTACGAGCACTTCGCCCCCGCCCCGGCTGCAGCCTTCGCGCTGCCCATCGTGCGCAAGGCGACGGCCGACACCGCCACAATGCTCGGCGGCGGCTGGGTGGCATCCGGCCCGCCCGACGTGGATCGGCTGCCCCAGCTGGCGTGGCCGGAGGGCCTCAGCTTCGTGGCGCGCGAGATGGCCGGCGAGGTACAGAGCCCGCTGACGGGGGAGGCCGCCGGCCGGCTGCGACCGGGCGACCGGGTGTGGCTGCGGCACACGAAATCCGGCGAGCTCGCCGAGCACGTCAACGAGTTCGCACTGATCGATGGGGATCGGGTGCTGGGCATGATGCCCAGCTACCGCGGTGAGGGAAAGGCATTCCTGTGAGTGCAGAGCGCGTCCGGGATGGCAACGCCCACGGTGCAATGAAGCAGAGAACGACGAGAGATGAGGCGGCGATGGCTGCGACGGGGGCGCGCTGGCACAATTGGGGCCGCACCGAGACGGTGCGCCCTGTGCGTGTCGAGCGACCGGCCAGCGTCGGCGCTGTGCAGCGGGCCGTTCGGGCCGCCGCCGGAAGCGGCCTCACGATCAAGGCCGTCGGCGCCGGGCACAGCTTCACCGGCATCGCGGTGGCGCCCGGCGTGCAGCTGGAGCTCTCCGGGCTGCGCGGCGTCTTGGACCACAACGCCGCCAAGCACCAGGTCACGCTCGCCGCCGGAACCAACCTGTACCAGCTGCCCGCTCTGCTCGGCCCGCTCGGACTGGCGCTGCCGAACATGGGCGACGTCGATAGGCAGACCATCGCCGGCGCGCTCTCCACCGGCACGCACGGAACCGGCCTGAAACTCGGCGGCCTCGCCACCCAGATCATCGGCCTGACGCTGGTCACCGGCAACGGCGAGCTGATGCGGATTGGCACCGACTGCAGCGGCGACACCGTGAACGCCGAGCTGCTGCCCGCGGCCCGGCTGGGCCTCGGAGCCCTCGGCATCATCGTCGACGTCACGCTGCAACTGGTGCCCACCTTCGTGCTGCAGGCCGTCGAACGGCCCGAGCCGCTGCAGCAGGTTCTCGACGGGTTCCTGGAGCGCACCGCATCCGCCGACCACTTCGAGTTCTACTGGTTCCCGCACACCGACACGGCGCTGACCAAGACGAACACCCGACTGCCGGGGGATGCCGCCCTCTCACCGATCCCGCCGTTCAAACGGTGGGTCGACGACGAGCTCGTCGGCAACACGCTGTACCGGGCGCTCTGCAACGTCGGTGTTGCCGTGCCCAGCATCATCCCGCACCTCAGCCGGCTGGCCGACAAGGTCACCGGCAACCGCGACTTCACCGACCTGTCACCGTCGGTCTTCACCACCAGCCGCACGGTGCGCTTCCGTGAGATGGAGTACGCGCTGCCGCTGGCCGAGGTACCGGACGCCCTCGTCGAGGTGCGCACACTGATTGCGCGCAAGGACTGGAAGATCTCCTTCCCGCTGGAGGTGCGCGCCGCCGCGGCCGACGACAACTGGCTGTCGACGGCCTACGGGCGCGACAGCGGCTACATCGCCGTGCACCGCTTTTTCCGGGAAGACCCGGAGGAGTACTTCCGCGCGGTCGAGAAGATCATGATGGGACACGGCGGCCGGCCGCACTGGGGCAAGATGCACTACCGCGACGCGGAGTCGCTGCGCACCGTGTACCCGCGCTTCGACGACTTCTTGGCGGTGCGGGACCGGCTCGACCCCGAGCGCATCTTCGCGAACCCGTACCTGCGCCAGGTGCTCGGCGCCTGAGCCCGCCCCGCCGCTGGCCGGGCGCGCCTACTCGACCAGCGGGGGAGAGGGCGGGGCAGAGGTCGGGGTGCGGGTGACTGCCCATCCGTTGGTTGAGCCTGTCGAAACCTCGTGTGAGGCTCGGTGTCCGGTCTGATACCGGGTCTCGATACGGCGCTGGCGCGCCTGCTCGACCAGCAGGGGAGAGGACGGGGAAGAGGACGGCGGGGTGCGGGCGACTGCCCATCCGTTGGTTGAGCCTGTCGAACCCTCGTGCGAGGCTCGGTGTCCGGTCTGATACCGGGTCTCGATACGGCGCTGGCGCGCCTACTCGACCAGCGGCGGAGAGGACGGGGGAGAGGACGGGGAGAGGACGGCGGGGTGCGGGTGACTGTCCATCCGTTGGTTGAGCCTGTCGAAACCTCGTACGCGGCTCGGTGTCCGGTCTGATACCGGGTCTCAATACGGCGCTGGCGCGCCTACTCGACCAGCGGGGGAGAGGGCGGGGAAGAATGCGGAGTGCGGGCGACTGTCCATCCGTTGGTTGAGCCTGTCGAAACCTCGTACGCGGCTCGGTGTCCGGTCTGATACCGGGTCTCAATACGGCGCTGGCGCGCCTACTCGACCAGCGGGGGAGAGGGCGGGGAAGAATGCGGAGTGCGGGCGACTGTCCATCCGTTGGTTGAGCCTGTCGAAACTTCGTGCGCGGCTCGGTGTCCGGTCCGATACCGGGTCTCGATACGGCGCTGGCGCGCCTACTCGACCAGCGGGGGAGAGGGCGGGGCAGAGGTCAGGGTGCGGGTGACTGCCCATCCGTTGGTTGAGCCTCTCGAAACCTGGTGCGCGGCTCGGTGTCCGGTCTGATACCGGGTCTCGATACGGCGCTGGCGCGCCTACTCGACCAGCGGGGGAGAGGACGGGGAAGAAGGTCAGGGTGCGGGTGACTGCACATCCGTTGGTTGAGCCTGTCGAAACCTCTTAGGGTGTCTGGCGGCGCAGCGTCAGCGAGCCGAGCACGACGGCTCCGATGGCCCACACCGCGATGATGCCGATGTCGACCCACACCGGGCCGTAGTCGGCCACGCCGGCGGCTACATCGTTGAGCGCGTCGATCGCATGCGAGAGCGGCAGCCAGTCGCTGATCTCGCGCAGCCCCGCCGGCAGCTGGTCGCGCGGCAGGAAAATGCCGCCCAACAGGATCTGCGGGAAGATGATCAGCGGCATGAATTGCACCACTTGGAACTCGGTGCGGGCGAACGCACTCGCCAGCAGCCCCAGCGTGGTGCCGAGCACGGCGTCCATCACCGCCACCAGCAGCAACAGCCCGATCGGGCCGGAGATCTGCAGCCCGCACACCCAGACGGCGAAGGCCACCGCGATGCTGGCCTGCACGATCGCGAGCAGGCCGAAGGCCAGCGTGTACCCGAACAGGAAGTCGCCGCGGCCGAGCGGCATCGCCAGCAGCCGCTCCAGGGTGCCCGTTCGCCGCTCCCGCAGCGTCGCGATGCTGGTGACCAGGAACATCACGATGAACGGGAACAGCGCGATCATCGCCGGACCGATCGTGTCGAACACGGTCGTATCGGAGAAGATCCACGCCACGAGCCCGATCAGCAGCGTCGGCACGAGCAGCAGCAGCGCGATCGTGCGCGGGTCGTGCCGGATCTGGGTGAGCACCCGGCCGGTAGTCGCCAGCAGGCGATGCCCGTTCATGAGCGTTCCCGCCGCCCGTGGCCGTGGCCGCGGCGAGGGGGCTCCTGCCCACCGTGCTCATCTGCGCCGTGTTCGGGTGCGGCCTGCCGGGTGATCACCTCGAGGAAGGCGCTCTCGGCGTCGGCCTTGCCCGTGCTGGCCAGCAGCGCCACCGGGGTGTCGTCGAAGAGGATGTCGCCGTCGCGCATCAGCAGCAGCCGGTCGCAGCGGGTGGCCTCGTCCATCACGTGGCTGGAGACGAGCAGGCTGACCCCGCCCGCCGCGAGCCGATGGAACAGGCCCCACAGCTCGCCCCGCAGCACCGGGTCGAGGCCCACCGTGGGTTCGTCGAGCACCAGCAGCTCGGGGGTGCCGAGCAGCGCAGTGGCCAACGACACCCGACTGCGCTGGCCGCCGGAGAGGTCGCCGGCGAGGCTCTCCGCCTGCGGAGTGAGCGCCGTGGCCTCCAGCACCCGCTGCGTGTCGCCGGCCGGGGCCCCGAGCACGCGGCGGAAGTAGTCCAGGTTCTGGCGCACCGTCAGATCGTCGTAGACGCTGGCGGACTGGGTGACATAGCCGATCTTGTGTCTGAGCCCCGCGCTGCCGCCGGGCTGGCCGAGCACCGTGACGGTGCCCGATCCGAGTTGCTGCACCCCCACGATGGAGCGCATCAGCGTGGTCTTGCCGCAGCCGCTCGGGCCGAGCAGGCCGACCACCTGGCCGCGGGGCACGTCGAGTCGCAGCCCGTGAAGCACCGCGGTGCGGCCGCGCCGCACGTGCAGCCCGTCGATGCTGATCGCGACGTCGCTGGCATCCGCATTTGTCATGCTCGTATTATTCGCCCCTCGCGGCCCCGCTGATACCCCCGATCTGGGCACGTCCCACCGGCATGTCGCCGGTGTCGGCCGGGAGTATGCGGCGGGGCGCCTTGGAGTCTGGTGGGAACGCCATGAATGCTCGAAACGGCCCCATAGTATGGAGAAGCACCCAAGCAAGTCCAGCCTCACACTCACGCGTTCTCAAGGAGCATCTGCCATGGAATGGCTCATCCCGATTCTTATCGTCGTCGTACTCGCCGCCATCGTCGGCATTTACCTGTGGGCGACGTACAACTCGCTCGTCACGTTGAACGTGCGCGTCGATGAGGCCTGGAGCGACATCACCGTGCAGCTGAAGCGTCGTGCCGATCTGATCCCCAACCTGATCGAGTCGGTCAAGGGCTACGCGGCGCACGAGCGCGGCGTGTTCGAGAGCGTGACCAAGGCCCGCGCCGAGAGCCTCTCCGTGCAGACTCCGGCCGACGCATCCGTCGCCGAAAACCACATGCAGAGCGCGCTGAAGAGCATCTTCGCGGTGGCCGAGGCTTACCCGCAGCTCCAGGCCAGCCAGAACTACCTGCAGTTGCAGGGTGAGCTCGTCGACACCGAAGACAAGATCCAGGCCGCGCGCCGCTTCTACAACGGTGGCGTGCGCGAGATGAACACCAAGATCAAGGTGTTCCCGAACAACTTCTTCGCCGGCAAGCTCGGCTTCGGTGAGCGCCAGTTCTTCGAGGTGGCGGACGCCGCGGCGATCGCCGAACCGCCGCGCGTGCAGTTCTAACCAGCACCGCTCTAGCCCGTACGAGCACCACCCCCACCTCTGCCGGAACCCCGTAATCAGGAACCATGTATAGCGCGATCGCCCGCAACAAGCGCAACACCGTCTTCATCATCATCTTCTTTCTGCTGATCATCGGCGGCCTGGGATGGTTGGCGGCGGTTATCTACCAGAGCCCGTCGATCGTCATCACGACGCTCGTCATCGCGACGCTCTACGCCGTGTTCCAGTACTTCCTGGCCGGCAGCCAGGCCGTCTCGATGAGCGGCGGCATCGAGGTCACCTCGGTGACCGACCACCCGCGGCTCTGGCGCGTCGTCGAGAACCTCGCGATCACGACCGGCACGCCCATGCCGAAGGTGTACATCATCAACGACCCGGCGCCGAACGCCTTCGCCACGGGCCGTGACCCGGAGCACGCCATCGTCGCCGCGACGACCGGGCTGCTCGAGATCATGGACGACTCCGAGCTCGAGGGCGTCATGGCGCACGAGCTCGGCCACGTGCGCAACTACGACATCCGGGTCTCGATGATCGTCTTCGGGCTCGTCGTGGCGGTCGGCTTCATCGCCGACATGTTCATGCGCATGGCGTTCTTCGGCCGCAACAACAACAACAACGGCAACCCGATCGTGCTGGTGTTCGGCATCGTCGCCATGCTCGTCGCTCCGCTGGTGGCCGGCATGGTGCAGATGGCGGTTTCCCGGCAGCGCGAGTACCTCGCCGACGCCACGGGGGCGATGACCACCCGGCACCCGGAGGCCCTCGCCAACGCGCTGCTCAAGCTCGAGGCCTACGGCCGGCCGATGCTCAAACAGAACTCGTCGATGGCGCACCTCTGGATCGCCGACCCGCTGAAGCCCGGCATCATGGACCGCCTGTTCAGCACCCACCCGCCGATCGCCGACCGAGTCGAGCGCCTGCGCACCATGGGCGGCACGTTCTAGGCTCCACGCTGCGAATCTCTCCGCTGCGTTCTGTGCAGCGTTCTGCTCGGCGCTCGGATGCCGGCAGTTAGCCGACCTGATCGACGAACCCGACCCGCATCGACAGCGCGCGTTCCGGCTGTGTGAGCATGACCTCCGCGCGTGCCTCCGACGCCAGGTAGGCGGCCTCGAGGGCGAGGAAGTCTGTGCGGTCTCCCGCTGCGCTCACCGCCCAGACGAACTCCTCCGACTCGGGCAGTCCGTAGGCGAAGTCGATCGCGAAGCCGGCCGCGAGGCGCAGCGGCCGCATCCGCTCGGCCCACCACTGAGTGAACTCGGCGTAGCTGCCCGGCGCCAGCTGGTACCGGCGGAGCTGGACCACCCGGGGCTCAGTGCTGGGCGGCCGCACGGCGCTCCGCCGACTCGATCAGGGCGTCGACGCCGAACGTGAACAGGCTGTGGTCCTCGAGGTCGGCCAACTTGCCGGCGAGGGCGGCGATCAGCGGGTACTTGCGCGGATCGGCGAGCAGCGGGCCGTCGATCCAGGGGCTCTTCTCGTCGCTGCCCGGGGCGCGCTCGCCTCGGGCGCGGGCGATACCGGCGGCGGTGGAGAGCACGAGCGAGGCCATCAGCGCGTACTGGTGCACCATCTCGTCCTCGTCGAGCCCGGCCCGGGAGAAGGCGTCGAGCATCAGCTCGACCGCGGCCAACTCGCCCGGCCCCTGGGTGGTGAGCACCGTTGCCTCGATGGCGATCGCCGGGTAGAGCACGAAGTGGTGGAGCGTCGCGGCGGCGAGCTGCCGCAGGCGCTCCTGCCACTCAGACGGGTCGGCGATCACATCGATGACGCTGCGCATGATGACCTCGTCGAGCAAGGCCTGCATCAGCTGCTCCTTGTTCCGGAAATGCCGATAGATGGCAGTCGGATCCGTGCCGAGCCTTGCTCCGAGCTCCCGAACCGAGATCGACAGGCTGCCCGGCTCCGCGGCGAGCTCGAGACCGACGGCGATGATCCGCTCGCGGTCGAGCGGAACTCGCGGCGCACCGGCCGCTTTGGGACGTGTGCTCGTGTGCTTCACCGCTGTTGCCATAGTCGCCATCCGATCGTGAACTGTCGTTGTTCCATGCTGGCATGCTCGCTCGCGGCATCGGCACCGATGACGGGGTGTGGCACGGAGTCAGCATAACGAGTTGAACATCACCGTTGTCAACGGTGTTGACAAGATCTACTTTCAGTGAATAGTCTCGGCTCGTCTAGCCCATTCGACGAGGAAGCGGGAACTGAGTGAGTGCTGTAGAGATTCTTTTTCAAGGTGGTGCGGTCTTCACCGGTTCCGGTGAGCCGGTGGTGGGTCGCGCCGTCGGGGTGTCCGGTGGACGCATCGTCGCGGTGGTGCCGGATGCCGAGGCGGCAGCCCTCATCGGCGCGCACACGCAGGTCATCGAGCTGGACGGCGCGCTGCTCGCACCGGGCTTCCAGGACGCACACATCCACCCCGCCGGCGGCGGTGTCGAGATGCTCACCTGCGACCTCAGCGGCTCGGAGGATGCCGAGGATTCCATCGCGCGGGTGAAGGCGTACTTTGAGGCCAACCCCGGGATCGAGTGGATCGGCGGCGGCGGTTGGTCGATGGACCACTTCCCCGGAGGAGCACCCGTGCGCGCCCTGCTCGACGCCATCGTGCCCGACGTGCCCGTGCTGCTGAACAGCCGTGACCACCACAGCGCGTGGGCCAACTCGGCCGCGATCGCGCTCGCGGGGATCACCGCGGAGACCCCGGACCCCGCCGACGGCAAGATCGAGCGCGAGGCCGACGGCACCCCGGCCGGCACCTTCCACGAGGGTGCAGAGGCCCTCTTCGCCGACGTGCGCCCGATCATCAGCGCGGACGTCGCCTACGCCGGGCTGCTGGCCGCGCAGGACGCACTGATCGCGCTCGGTATCACCGGCTGGCAGGACGCCATGATCGGCGGTGCAGTCAGCGGTGTCGAAGACCTGCAGGGCGTGTACGAGCGTGCCGTTCGCGAGGGCACCCTGCGCGCCCACGTCGTCGGCGCCCAGTGGTGGGAGCGCTCCGGCGGCATCGAGCAGGTCGAGCAGATGCGCCAGCGCCGCGAAGCGGTGAAGGCCCTCGGGCACGAGGACCGCTTCTCGCTCGGCACCGTGAAGATCATGGTCGACGGCGTCGCCGAAAACCAGACCGCGGCCATGCTCACCCCCTACCGCGACAGCCACGGCCACATCACCGGAAACAGCGGTCTCTCCTTCGTCGACCCCGAGCTGCTCCGCGAGATCGTCGCACAGCTCGACGCCGACGACTTCCAGGTGCACTTCCACGCCCTCGGCGACCGCGCCGTCAAGGAGGCGCTGGACGCACTGGATGCCGCGCGCGCCGCCAACGGCGAGACCGACGGCCGGCACCACCTCGCCCACCTGCAGGTCGTTGACGAGAGCGACACCGGCCGTTTCGCCCCGCTCGGTGCCGTCGCCAACATCCAGGCGCTCTGGGCGACCCACGAGGACCAGCTCGACGAGCTGACCCTGCCGTTCCTGCGGGAGGGCGCGGTCGACCGGCAGTACCCCTTCGGCGATCTGGTGCGCGACGGTGCCCGCCTCGCGGCCGGCAGCGACTGGCCCGTCTCCAGCGCGAACCCGATCGAGGCGATCCACGTTGCCGTCAACCGGGTCTTCCCCGGTGGCGACACCCCGCCGCTCGGGGGTGCCCACCAGCGCCTCAGCCTCGCGGACGCGATGGCGGCCTACACCTCCGGCACCGCCTACGTGAACCACCGCGACAGCGACACCGGATCCGTGCGCGAGGGCTACATCGCGAACCTCGTCGTGATCGAACCCAACCCGTTCAGCCTTCCCCAGGAGGAGATCTACAGCGCCAGCGTGGTCTCCACCTGGATCGACGGCACCCTCGCCTTTTCACGCAACGACTGACCAAGGGAGTACACAGCATGTCCACCTCACGCACAGCCTCAACGCGCCGGTCGGCGCGTCGGCGCACCGCCTTCATCGCGGTCGGAGTTGCCTCCGCACTCGCGCTCAGCGCCTGTTCGGCCCCGGCCTCGCAGGAACAGGGTGGCACCGTCGACTGGGAACTGACGACCCAGACGGCCGCGCCGTCCGGTGACATCGACTCGTACAGCTGGGCGAGCTACGCCGAGCCGTACACGCTCGACTACGCCTATGCCTTCGACTACGCCGACAACCAGGTCCTCGCCAACGTCTGCGAATCGCTGCTCCGGTTGAACCCGGACTACACGCTGTCGCCCGGCCTCGCAGAGTCGTTCGAGCGCCCCGACCCGCTGACCTGGGTCTACAACATCCGCTCCGGCGTCACCTTCCACGACGGCACCCCGCTCACCGCGGCCGACGTCGTGGCATCCATGAACCGCATCATCGACCCCGCCGTGGGCTCGGCCTGGTACTCCGTCTACCAGAACGTCGTCTCGATCGAGCAGACCGGCGACATGCAGGTGACGGTGAAGACGGGCATCCCCGACTCGCAGTTCAACCTCGGCATGGGCGGCTCCGCCGGCGTCATCGAGTCCGCCGCGACCCTCGCGGCCGCCGGCACCGACTACGGCAACTCCAGCGGGCTGGTCAACTGCACGGGCCCGTTCAGCATCGAAGACTGGCAGCAGGGTGAGAGCATCACTCTCAAGCGCAACGACAACTACTGGGACCCGGAGCTCACCGCCAAGTCGGGCGAGGTCAAGTTCGTGTTCATCAATGACTCCACTGCGCGGGTGAACGCGCTGAAGTCGGGCGACGTCGACGGTGCATGGATGATCCCGTTCGACGCCGTGCCGCAGCTGCGCGACTCCGGTGCCGGCGACGTGTACTTCGGTATGTCGACGGCGGTCTCCAACCTCGTCGTCAGCAACCTGGACGGCCCGCTCGGTGACCCGAACGTGCGCAAGGCACTGTTGATGGCGATCGACCGCAAGGGCGTGCTCAACGCGGCCTCCAAGGGCGTCGGCGAGATCTCCGACGTGCACACCACGAAGTCGGTCTGGGGCGGGGCGAGCGACGCCGCGGTGACCGAGGCGTTCGACAACATCGAGAACTACCCGTACGACATCGATGCGGCCAAGAAGCTGGTCGAGGAGTCCGGCTTCGCGGGTGAGGAACTCACCTACGTCACGGCCCCGATCGGCTCCGACTTCAACATCATCGCCCAGGCGACCGCGGCTGCGGCCGAGGCGATCGGGCTGAAGGTCAACATCAAGACGGTGACCCCCGGTGCCTACACCGCACTGTTCTCCGACCCGAGTGCCCGCGAGGGTGTCGACTTGTTCTACACCGTTTGGTACCTCTCGAGCCCCGACCCGCTGGAGATGTACGGCGTTCTGCGCACCGGCGAGTTCAGCAACTACGGCAACTGGTCCAACCCCGAGTTCGACGCCATCGTCTCTGAGGCCCTCGGCGTCGACGACCCGGCGGCGCGCTCAGAGCTGACGGCCAAGGCCCAGGTCATTGCCAACGCCGAGCTGCCCTGGCTCCCGCTGTTCACCGGCCCGATGCCGATGTTCATGGGGGAGCGCGTCACCGGCGTCGCTCCGTCGATCGCCTTCCTGTACTACCCGTGGGCAGCGACCATTGGCGCTCGCTAACACCACCAGCCCCGCCCTGTCCCGCCTCCGGCGGGGCAGGGCGGGGTGCCCCACCCCCCATTTCTTCAACACACTAGAACTCAGTAGGGGAGGTGCACGATGATGCTCGCGCGGCGGATCGGCGGCAAACTCGGCTCGCTCGTCCTCACACTGTTCCTCGTCTCGCTCCTGGTCTTCTTCTCGCGATTCCTCGTGCCGGGTGACCCCGTCAGCTTCCTGCTCCGCGGGCGCAAGCCCAGCCCAGAGGCCGTCGCACTGGTGACGGAGCAGTACGGCCTGAATCTGCCGGTCTGGCAGCAGTACGTCAACTGGTTCACCGGGATGCTGCAGGGCGATTTCGGCCGCTCGCTGCAGTACCGGCAGGACGTCTCCGTCGTCATCGGCGAGCGGTTGCCCGTCACGCTGATGCTCGTCGTCATGGCCGGCCTCATCATCGGTGTCCTGGGCTTGACCTCGGGCATCATCGCCTCGCTCAACCGGGGCCGGCCGTTGGACCGGTCCATCTTGATCGGCCTCACCGTGTTGGGTGCCATCCCCTCCTTCGTCGGGGCGATCGTGCTGATCGCCATCTTCGCGGTGCAGCTGGGTTGGTTCCCGACCTTCGGATCCGGTGAGGGCTTCTCCGACATGGTCTACCACCTGACGCTGCCCTCGATCGCCCTCGCGCTCGTGTTCGTCGTGCTGGTCGGCAAAGTGACCCGCTCCTCGATGGTCGAGCAGCTGGGGCGCGAGCACGTCGAGGTCGCCACCAGCCGCGGCCTGCGCCGTGGCACGGTCATCCGCCGTCACGTCTTCCGCAACGCGATCGGGCCGATCCTGACCGTGAGCGGTCTGCTCGTGGCCGGTCTGCTCGTGGCCAGCTCCATCGTCGAGGCCGCATTCGGCGTCGCCGGCATCGGCTCGCTGCTGGTGCAATCCGTCGACCGACTCGACTTCCCGGTCGTGCAGGCGATCGTGCTGCTCGTCGTGACGGCCTTCGTCGTCGTGAACGGCATCATCGATGTCCTCGAACCGTGGATTGACCCGCGTTCAGCGGCAGGAGGGAGTGCCCGATGAGTGCACCGACACCCACAATCGCGATGCGCATGATGCGCGCGCCGCGCATGAAGCGGGCGGCCAGCTGGTACGCCGTCAGCGTGGGCGTTGTCGCGGTGATGACGCTGGCCGCGATCTTCGCGCCGTTCATCGCCCCGTACGACCCCAACTTCGTCAACCTGAGCGCGGTCTACCAGGGGCCGAGTCCGGCACACTGGCTCGGCACCGACTCGCTGGGACGCGACACGCTGAGCCGGATGATCTTCGGCGCCAGGACCGCCTTGCTCGGCCCGCTGCTGGTGGTCGTGTTCTCGACGATTCTCGGCATCCTGCTCGGCCTCCTGGCAGGGTGGCGTGGCGGCTGGATCGATTCGGTGCTCGGGCGCCTGTTCGACGTCATCTTCGCCTTCCCGTCGCTCCTCATCGCCATCATGGCCGTCGCACTCTTCGGCAAGGGGCTCGTGGCCCCCGTGATCGCGATGAGCATCGCCTACGCCCCGTTCGTGGCGCGGCTGACCCGGCAGCTCATCATCTCGGAGCGCAGCCGCCCCTACGTTGCTGCCTACCGGGTGCAGGGCTTCAGCGGGCCATGGATCGCTCTGCGCCGCGTGCTGCCCAATGTGACGCCGATCGTCGGCGCACAGTCCACGCTCAACTTCGGCTACGTGCTCGCCGAGCTCGCCGGACTCTCCTTCCTCGGTCTGGGCGTGCAAGCCCCCATGGCCGATTGGGGAGCCATGATCAACGAGGCCCAGGCGGGACTGACCGGCGGCTACTTCCTGCCGGCGATCGTGCCCGCGGTGGCCGTCGTGATCGTCGTCGTCGCCGTCAACATCATCGGAGAAGAATTGTCTGATCGCATCGGTGGGGGAGTTCCCGCATGACGCTCTTGGAGATCAACGAGCTGACGCTGGACCTGCCGAACGGCAGCCGGCTGCTCGACGGCATCAGCCTCAGGATCGAGGAGGGCGAGACCGTCGGCCTCGTCGGCGAATCCGGCTCCGGCAAGTCGCTCACTGCACGCGCTGTGATCGGTCTGCTGCCCGACGGTGCGCGCACCACCGGTTCCGTCCGCCTCGGGCAGACCGAGGTGCTCGGGGCGTCCGTGGCGCAGCTGCTCGAGCTGCGCCGGCACACCGCATCTATGATCTTCCAGGACCCGCGGGCCGGCATCAACCCGATGCGCACCATTGGCGACCACCTCACCGAGTCGTTGCGGCTCTGCGAGGGCAAACCGGCCGCCGAGGCCAACGCCCGCGCGAAGGAGCTGCTCGCCGCCGTGCGCCTGCCCCGTCCGGAAGACCACATGCACCAGCACCCGCACGAGCTCTCGGGCGGCATGCTGCAGCGCGTCATGATCGCCGGCGCGCTCACCAGCTCGCCTCAGCTGCTGATCTGCGACGAGCCGACCACGGCCCTGGACGTCACCACCCAGGCCGAGATCGTCTCCGTGCTCTCCGAGCAACGGGCCAGCCGCGGCATGGGCATGCTGTTCATCACGCACGACCTGAACCTCGCAGCCTCGCTCTGCGACCGGGTCTACGTGATGTCTGCGGGCAAGGTCGAGGAACACGGCACCGCCCGCGCCGTGTTCGGCAATCCGCAGACGCCCTACACCCGGCGCCTGATCGAGGCGACGCCCACCATCCGGTTGAGCGCGGCGGAGACGGCCGAGCTCGAACAGCGCCGCAGTGCGCCCGCGGAGGGGGCCGTGGCCGACACCCAGTCCGCGGCCGGGCCGATGCTCGCCGTCGAGGGGCTCAGCAAGTCGTACAAGCGTCGCGGCAAGGCGACGGTGGATGCCGTCAAGTCCATCTCCGTGTCGATCCCGCGCGGCGGCGCGCTCGGCGTCGTCGGCGAGTCCGGCTCGGGCAAGTCGACGCTCGCCCGCATGATCGTCGGGCTCGAGAGCGCCGACGCCGGCGGAATCCAGGTCGACGGCCGGGACCGCACCACGGTGCCCCGCACCCGCGCGGAGCGACTGGCGCACGCCCGCTCGGTGCAGATGGTCTTCCAGGACCCGTATCTCTCGCTGGACCCGCGGATCGCGGCCGGCCGCTCGATCGAGGACGCCCTGCGGCTGCACGGCAAGCTCGACTCGCGCGCGGCCCGCAGCCGAGTGATCGAGCTGCTCGATCAGGTCGGGCTCGCCGAGCAGTATGCGGATGCCCGCCCGCGCACCCTCTCCGGCGGGCAGCGCCAGCGGGTCGCGATCGCCCGGGCGCTGGCCATCGAGCCCGACGTGCTCGTCATGGACGAGGCGACGAGCGCCCTGGACGTGTCGGTGCAGGCCCAGGTGCTCGACCTCGTGGCCGACATCCGCCAGCAGCGCGGACTCACCGTGCTCTTCATCAGCCACGACCTGGCCGTCGTGCGCCGGGTCTGCGAGGAGACGGTGGTCATGAAGGCCGGCGAGATCGTCGAACGTGGACAGTCGGTGCAGCTCCTGGCCGCGCCGCAGCACCCGTACACCCGCCTCCTGCTCGACTCGATCCCGCGCCCGGCGTGGGAGAACGACACCCGGGAGCCGGCCGCGGCGAACGCCTGAGCGCCGAGAACTGCTACACATGTGCTGCGGGGTCTCACCCCGCAGCACCCAACGACAGGCGAGCCTGCCCGTCACAACACACAACGAAAAGGATGCACAGTGACCGCGCACCGCACGGTATTCGAACGATCAGCCCCCTCCCGGGCCGCCGTCAAGCAGGCGCTGGAGGGCGCCGTGGCACGGCCGTTCTGGCTCGACGACATCGCAGAGGGGCGCACGGAGTACCCGGCACTCGCCGGTGACGCCGCGGCCGACCTCGTGGTTGTCGGCGGCGGGTACACCGGGCTGTGGACCGCCCTGCGCGCAGTCGAGCGCACCCCCGGGCGGAAGGTGACGCTGCTCGAGTCCGAGACGATCGGCTGGGCGGCATCCGGACGCAACGGCGGATTCTGCGAGGCCAGCCTCACCCACGGCGAGGAGAACGGGCAGTCCCGCTGGCCGGACGAGATGGAGACGCTCACCCGCCTCGGCCTTGAGAACCTCGACGCGATCGAGGAGACGATCACCCGTTACAGCATGGACTGCGACTTCGAGCGCACCGGCATGATCGCCGTCGCCGTGGAGCCGCACCAGATCGAGTGGATCGCCGGTGAGGGCGACGACGAGAACCTGTTCGCCGACAGTGCCGCCATGCAGGCCGAGATCGCCTCGCCGACGTTCCTGGCCGGGCACTGGGAGAAGGAGGGCTGCGCGATGGTGCACCCGGCCAAGCTCGCCGCCGAGCTAGCCCGCGTGTGCGTCGAACTCGGCGTCACCATCCACGAGAACACCGCCGTGCAGCGCATCGACGACGAGGGAGAGCTGATCGAGCTCGTCACCAACCGCGGCACGGTTCGGGCCCCGCAGGTGGCGCTGGCCACCAACGTGTTCCCGTCGCTACTGAAGCGCAACGCGCTGATGACGATCCCCGTCTACGACTACGTGCTCATGACGGAGCCCCTCACCGAGGCGCAGATGGAGAGCATCGGCTGGAAGCGCCGTCAAGGGCTGGCCGACATGGCCAACCAGTTCCACTACTACCGTCTGAGTGCCGACAACCGCATCCTGTTCGGCGGCTACGACGCGATCTATCACTCCGGCCGCAAGGTCAAGACGGAGTACGAGGACCGCCCGGAGAGCTTCGAGAAGCTGGCCTCCCACTTTCTCACCACCTTCCCGCAGCTGGAGGGCGTGAAGTTCACGCACCGCTGGGCGGGGGCTATCGACGCGAGCACGCGCTTCTGCGCGTTCTACGGCGTGGCACGCAAGGGCCGGGTGGCGTACGCCGCCGGGTTCACCGGCCTCGGCGTGGGCGCGGCCCGCTTCGGCGCCGACGTCATGCTCGACAAACTGGCGGGGGAGAAGACCGAGCGCACCGAGCTTGAGATGGTCCGCAAGCGCGGCATGCCATTCCCGCCCGAGCCTGCGGCATCCATCGGCATCAACCTCACCCGCTGGTCGCTCGACCGGGCCGACCACCGCGAGGGCAAGCGCAACCTGCTGCTGAAGACGCTGGACTCGCTGGGCCTCGGCTTCGACTCCTAACACGGGGAGGGCGGCCCGCTCCGCTGGTTGAGCCTGCCGAAACCTGGATTTCGACAGGCTCAATCAGCGGGAGGGCGCGGATGTCGCGGGTAGCCCTCCCGTTGGTCGAGTAGCGCCGCCTGCGGCGCGTATCGAGACCCGGTTTCTCGCCGGAAACCGGGTCTCGATACGGCCCTGGCGGGCCTACTCGACAAGCAGGAGGGGCGGGCGACCCACCCCGTTGGCTCGAGGGAGCGCCAGCGACCGAAGCCAACTGTGCGGAGCGTATCGGGGCTGCCCTGTCGGGTTGGCTCCGGGGCTTCGGGCGCTGCGCTGCTCCTTCGTCGCGGCGCGGCGCCCTCCAGCCGGCGTGCATCTCCCCGTTGGCTCGAGGGAGCGCCAGCGACCGAAGCCAACAGCCCCGCGGTCAGGCGCGGGCGAGCTCAGCGGCGAGGGGGAGCGCGAGCGTGCCCCAGTCGTTCACCGTGACCTCACTGAGGCCCTGCCACTCGGCGGCGGCGCGCACCAGCGGCGCCAGCTGGGCAGCGATGTCGGGGAGGCCCCCTCCTCGTGCCAGGCGGACTGCACCCGCAGCACGCCGGCCTGCCGGTCGTTCTTCAGGTCGATCCGCCCGACTACCGTGTCGCCCAGCAGGATCGGCAGTGAGTAGTAACCGAACACCCGTTTCGGCGCCGGCGTGTAGATCTCGATCCGGTAATGGAAGCCGAACAGCCGCTCCGCGCGCTTCCGATCCCACACCACCGGGTCGAACGGCGAGAGCAGTGCGGCCGCCTCCACCCGGCGCGGCACCCGCGCATCGCGGTGCAGCCAGGCCGGCTGCTTCCAACCCTCGACCGTCACGGGCAGCAGCACGCCCTCCTCGACGAGCGAATGCACAGCGGCAAGGGTGTCGACGCGGCCCATCCGGAAGTAGTCGGCGAAGTCGCCGGCCGTGCCGATGCCGTGCGCCTCCGCCGCGTGCCGCACCAGCTCGCGCTGCGCCTCGGCACGGGGCACCGCCCGCTCGATCACGGATGCCGGCAGCACCTGCTCGGGCAGCGCATAGTTCCGCTCGAACCGGGTGCGGCCGGCCGACGCCAACTCGCCCCAGCGGAACAGCACCTCGAGGCCGATCTTCACATCGGACCAGCCCCACCACGGGCCGTTCCTCTTGTTCGCGTCGTGCTCGATGGCGCTGGCCGGCAGCGGGCCCTTCTCGGCGAGCTCGGCCTTCAGCCAGGCGATCATCGGCTCGTTCGTGTGCGCCCAGGCCGACAGGTCGGCGGCGTGCTTGTCGCGGTAGTGCTGCATCCGCCAGCGCAGCAACGGCCAGGTCTCGACGGGGATCACCGCCGCCTCGTGCGCCCAATACTCGACGTACTCGCCGCCGCGGGCGAACGTGAGCGCGTCCAGTGTGGCCTTGTCGTAGGCACCCAGGCGGGCGAACACCGGCATGTAATGCGAGCGTTCGAACACGTTCACCGAGTCCAGCTGCAGCAGGCCGAGCCGACCGATCAGCGCGTTCAACTGGCGTTTGCCGACGGCGGCGGGGCGCGGGCGGGCGAATCCCTGTGCGGCCAGGGCGATGCGGCGGGCGGATGCCGCTGAGACTGTGTCAACCATCGGAATCGACCTTAGCGCCGACATCCGACACGGCGCTCACCGGCCCCGCGCGCGTTCTCCATCCGCGATTCACCCGTCGTTCACACTGGCTCCGCTAGGCGGAAACCTGCCCTCCCTACTCTCGCAGAGGCTAGCGAAGGTTCCGACGCCTCACACAGCAGAGGCGGCCGTCGCGACCCACCGGAGGATACGTGTTTACCAAGCGCACTATGGTCGCTGGCATCGCAACCGCTGCAGTCCTGGCCCTGGCCCTCACCGCCTGTGCCGGCGATGCCGGGGCACCCGCCGCCGGCGGAGCGGATGCCGCGACCGCCACCAGCCTCGACAGCTTCGGCACGCTGGCCGACCTGGAAGCCGCCGCCACCGCGGAGGGCGCCCTCAACGTCATCGCCCTGCCGCGCGACTGGGCCAACTACGGCGCGGTGCTGGACGCATTTAGTGCCAAGTACCCCGACATCAAGATCACCGAGCAGTCGCCGGACGTCTCCAGCGCCGAGGAGATCCAGGCCGCCAAGACCAACGCGGGGCTCGACACGGCGCCGGACGTCTTCGACCTCGGTCTGACCGTCGCCCTGGCCAACACGAAGCAGTTCGCCGCATACAAGGTCGCCACGTGGGCCGATATCCCCGACGCGCTCAAGGAATCCTCCGGGCTCTTCGTCGGCGACTACGGCGGATACATGTCGATCGGCTACGACTCCTCGAAGTACGACGCCCCGGCCGCCCTCAAGGACCTGCTCGGCACCGACTACAAGGGTGCCGTCGCCATCAACGGTGACCCGACTCAGGCCGGCGCAGCGTTCGCCGCGGTGGGCCTCGCCACCGTGCAGAACAAGGGCACCCTGGATGACTTCCAGGCCGGTATCGACTTCTTCAGCGAGCTGAACGCGGCCGGCAACATGCTCAAGGTCGACGTGACCACCGCCACCGTGGCATCCGGCGAGACCCCCGTCGTCTTCGACTGGGACTACCTGAACGCCGCGCACAAGGCCGACAACAAGAACTGGAAGGTCGTCATCCTTCCCGGCACCGGCTACGCGGGCTACTACAACCAGGCCATCAACAAGGATGCCCCGCACCCGGCCGCCGCGCGTCTGTGGCAGGAGTTCCTCTACAGCGACGAGGGCCAGAACCTCTGGCTCGCCGGCGGTGCACGCCCGGTGCGCGCCGACGCCATGGCCGAGGCCGGAACGATCGACGAGACGCTGTTCGCGGCGCTTCCCGACAGCCCGAGCGACACGGTCGTCCCGACCGAGAAGCAGAGCACCGCAGCGGGCGAGCTGCTCGGCAAGAACTGGGCAACAGCCGTCAACTGACGCGCGGACACCCAGACACACCGACGCTCAGACACGCATGTCGTCACTCACTGCGACGGCCGTCGGGGCTGGCCACACCGGCCAGCCCCCGCGGCGCGTTCCGCCCACCCCGTCCACGCGTCGCCTGCGCGCCGACTTGCTCGGCCTGCTTCCCTTCGCCGCCTACCTGCTGTTCTTCCTGGCCGTGCCGACGATCCTCGCCGTCGGCAGCGGCTTCTTCGACTCCGCCGGTGGCCTCACCCTCGACAACATCACGGCACTCGCCGACCCCCTCATCGTGGCCACCTTCGGCAACTCGATCGGTCTCTCGCTGCTCACCGCGGTGATCGGCGCACTCCTCGGGGCGCTGCTCTGCTACGCGCTGCTCGGCTTCCGTGCCGACGGCGCCGTGCGCGCAACGGTCGCCGCCCTGAGCGGTGTGCTCGCGCAGTTCGGCGGCATCATGCTCGCCTTCGCCTTCGTCGCGACGATCGGGCTCCAGGGCCTGATCACCGTCTGGCTCCGCGACAGCTGGGGCATCGACATCTTCGCGGAGGGGGCCTGGATCTACGGCCTGCCCGGGCTGGTGTTGCCGTACATCTACTTCCAGGTGCCGCTCATGGTGATCACGTTCCTGCCGGCGCTGACCGCGTTGAAGGCGACCTGGGTGGAGGCCACGCTGACCCTCGGCGGCACCCGCGCCGCCTTCTGGCGCCGGGTTGCCCTCCCCGTGCTGGCCCCGTCCTTCCTGGCCAGCTTCCTGCTGCTCTTCGCCAACGCGTTCTCGTCGTATGCCACAGCGGCGGCGCTGGCCAGCCAGGGCTCGCAGATCGTGCCGCTGCAGATTCGCGCCGCACTGACCAGCGAGACCGTGCTCGGCCGGGAGAACCTCGCCGGCGCCCTAGCGCTCGGCATGATCGTCGTGATGGGGCTCGTGATGTGGGCGTATGCCGTCGTGCAGGGTCGCGCGGCCCGGTGGCAGAAATGAGCGGCGCCGTGCGGGAGAGCGCGCCGGCATTCGCCCCCGGCGTGATCGGCAGCCGCGCCATCGTCGGCGTGATCGGCCTGCTCTTCGCCATCCCGATCGTCTCGATGGCGGAATTCACGCTGCGCGACAGCGAGAGCGCCGGCGGGCACAGCCTGGTGCACTGGTTCGCCCTGTTCGACCCGGCCAATCGGGCCAGCTACGCGCCGATCTGGGTCGGGCTCGGCAACTCGATGGTGCTCTGCCTCGGCGTCGCCGTGATCGTGTTGTTCCTGCTGGTGCCGACGATGGTGCTCATCGCGCTGCGGTTCCCGAGGTTGCGCCGGCCGTTCGAATTCCTCTGCCTGCTGCCGATCTCGATCCCGGCCATCGTCCTGGTGGTGGGCCTCGCGCCCGTCTACCTGGTGATCGGGCGCACCATCGGCACCGGGATCTGGCCGCTCTCGCTCGCCTACGGAATCACCGTGCTGCCCTACGCCTACCGCGCCATCCAGGCCAACATCGACGCCGTCGACATCAGCACGCTGGCCGAGGCGGCCCGCTCGCTCGGTGCCGGCTGGGTGACGGTGCTGCTCAAGGTGCTCGCACCGAACCTCCGCACCGGCATCCTCGCCGCGCTCCTGCTCTCCGTGGCCGTCGTGCTCGGTGAGTTCACCATTGCCTCCCTGCTCAACCGGCCCAACCTGCAGACGGCGCTCTTCGTCGTCAACAAGCAGGACCCCTACGTCGCCGTGATCCTGTCGCTGCTCGCGCTGGGCTTCGCCTTCGTGCTGCTGCTCGTGATAGACCGCGGTGCAGCCATCGGCGGGCGCCGCGGCATCCGGCCGAGCAAATGAACCCGAGAAAGACAACACCATGACCCAGCACCGCAGCAGCACCGTCGAGTTCTCTGACATCACCAAGGACTACGGCAAGCAGCGCGTGCTGCACGGCTTCAACCTCACCGTCGGCCCGGGGGAGCTTGTCTCGCTGCTCGGGCCGTCCGGGTGCGGCAAGACCACGGCGTTGCGCGTGTTGGCCGGGCTCGAGGATGCCACGGCGGGCGTCGTACTGCTGAACGGCGTCGACGTCTCCGCGCAGCCGACGAACAAGCGCGATATCGGCATGGTGTTCCAGTCCTACTCGTTGTTCCCACACCTCAGCGCCGTGCGGAACGTCATGTTCGGCCTCGCCATGCGCCGGGTGCGCGCCCGCGAGGCCGAGATGCGTGCGCGCGAGATGCTGGATGTGGTGGGCCTCGGCGCGCAGGCGGAGCGCTACCCGCACCAGCTCTCGGGCGGCCAGCAACAACGCGTCGCGCTCGCCAGAGCCCTGGTGACCGAGCCCCGGGTGCTGTTACTGGACGAACCGCTCTCGGCGCTGGACGCGAAGGTGCGGGAGCAGTTGCGCGAGGAGATCCGGCGCATCCAGCTGCGGCTCGGCATCACCACCGTGTTCGTGACCCACGACCAGGAGGAGGCCCTGGCGATCTCGGACCGGGTCGCCGTGATGTACGCCGGCGGCATCGAGCAGATCGGTTCGCCGGAGCAGCTGTACACGCAACCGGCCACCCCGTTCGTGGCGCGCTTCGTCGGCCAGAGCAACCGGGTCACCGGTGTGGCGCGGAGCGGTGTGGTCGAGCTGTACGGGCACCCGGTCCCGCTGCTGGACAGTACGGCCGGCGATGGCGCCGTCGACGTGCTGGTGCGCCCGGAGGACATCGAGCTGTCATCCACCGGGATCCCCGCCGTCGTGCTCGCCTCCAGCTTCCTCGGCTCGATGCGCAGGACGAGCGTGCGGCTCGGCGATGGAACGGTGCTGGTGGTGCAGCACCCGGTGCAACACAACCCACAACCGGGGGAGTCCCTCTGCATCGCATGGGGCGGCCAGGCCGTCGCGCGCAGCTCCACAACCGAAACGGCATATACACGGCAATAGACTGTCCAAATGACCGAATCAACGGGAAAACGCAAGGGCTGGCGTGGGTCTCCGTGGCGTGCCGGGCGAGCTGAAACCGCCCAGCCATCGGCCGGAACCGAGCTGGCCGCCCCGCTGACGCCGACCGAGGAGCAGGTCGCGCAGTCGCTGCCGACGGGAGTACGCCTCGGCGCCGCCTGGTCGTGGCGCCTGCTGCTGATCGGCGCGATGATCGCCGTCATCATCTTCCTGATCGTCCAGCTGCGGCTGATCGTGATCCCGGTGCTGGTGGCCGTGCTGCTGGCGGCGCTGCTCAGCCCGCTGGTGAACTTCCTGCACCGCCACCGCTGGCCGCGCGGCCTCTCCATTGCCGTGGCGATGCTCGGCGTCCTGGCCCTCGTCGCCGGACTGATGGTGCTCGTGATCACCCAGATCGCGCGCAGCTCTGGCAACCTGAGCGCGCGCGCCGTCGAGTCGTACGAGCAGCTCAAGCAGGCACTGCTGGACTCTCCGCTGCAGCTGACCGAGACGCAAATCAACGGCTACCTGGCGCAGATTGGCGATGCCATCCAGCAGGACAGCCAGATCTTCATCAGCGGCGCGCTGAGCATCGGCTCCTCGCTCGGCCATTTCGTGGCCGGCATGCTGATCGCGTTGTTCGCCACCTTGTTCATGCTGATCGACGGCAAGGGCATCTGGAACTGGGCGGTGCGCATCTTCCCGCGTCGGGCGCGGGCGGCCGTCGACGGGGCCGGCAACGCCGGCTGGACGACGCTCGGCAATTTCGTCAAGGTGCAGGTCCTGGTGGCCTCCATTGACGCCGTCGGCATCGGCCTGGGCGCGGCCATCCTGCAGGTCCCGCTGGCCATCCCCATCGCCGTGCTGGTCTTCCTCGGCTCCTTCATCCCGATCGTCGGCGCGGTCGCCACCGGCGCGGTTGCCGTCGCCATCGCGCTGATCTACAACGGCTGGCCGATCGCCCTGGCCATGCTCGGCGTCGTTCTGCTGGTGCAGCAGATCGAGGGCCACGTGCTGCAGCCGCTCATCATGGGCACGGCCGTCAAGGTGCACCCGCTCGCCGTGGTGCTCGTCGTCGCCGCCGGCTCGATGCTGGCCGGCATCCCCGGTGCCCTCTTCGCCGTGCCCGTCGCTGCCGTGCTCAATGTGATGGTGCATTACATCTCCAGCGGCGTCTGGCGGCATACGCCGCCACCGCCGTCCCCCGAGCCCAGCGCGCCGCTCTGGAGCACGGTGCCGCAAACCCGGCCCGGCTACCGTCGCAGCGTTACACCCACCCCGTCCGCCCCTACGCAAAAGAATTGACGCAATGACCGAGAACTCTGTGCCCGCCACCCTGATCGGACCCACCCTGGCCGACATGCAGATTGCCCGGGGAACGGTCGCGGCGGTCGCGCAGGTCACGCCCGTCGAGACCTCGCGCTTCCTCTCCGAACTCCTCGGCTCTCCGGTGCTGCTCAAGTGCGAGAACCTGCAGCGCACCGGCTCCTACAAGATCCGCGGCGCCTTCAACCGGCTCTCCGCGCTGAGCACCGAGGAGCGCAGCCGCGGCGTCGTCGCGGCATCCGCCGGCAACCACGCCCAGGGCGTTGCGCTCGGCGCACGCGAGCTCGGCATCGAGGCGACGATCTTCATGCCGACCAACGTGCCGCTGCCCAAGCTCGAGGCCACCCGCGACTACGGCGCCCAGGTGGTGCTCAGTGGCTCGGTGTTCGGCGAGACGCTGGCCGCCGCCGCGGCCTTCGCCGAGGAGACAGGCGCCATCTTCATCCCGCCGTACGACCACCCCGCTGTGGTCGCCGGGCAGAGCACCATCGCGTTCGAGCTGCTCGAGCAGGTGCCAGACCTCGACACCGTGGTCGTGCCGATCGGCGGTGGCGGCCTCATCTCCGGCATCGCCAGCGCGTTCAAGCAGCTCGCCGCAGCAGGCGGCCGCCCGGTGCGTGTCATCGGCGTGCAGGCCGAGAACGCAGCCTCCTACATCGCGTCGCTTGAGGCGGGCACCCCGGTGAACATCCCGTTCAAGCCGACGATCGCCGACGGCATCGCCGTCTACCGCCCCGGCGAGCTGAACTACCTGATGATCCAGGATGCCGTCGACGAGATCGTCACGGTCAGTGAGGACGACGCGGCCCGGGCACTGCTCGTGCTGATGGAGCGGGCCAAGCTCGTGGTGGAGCCGGCCGGCGCCGTCTCGGTCGCCGCGCTGCTGGCCGGCAAGATCAGCGGCACGGGCACCACCGTCGCGATCCTCTCCGGCGGCAACATCGACCCGCTGCTGATGCAGCGCGTGATCAGCCACGGCCTGGCGGCATCCGACCGCTATCTGACCATGCGCGTCATGCTGATGGACCGCCCGGGCGAGCTCGCCCGCGTCGCCACCATCCTCGCCGGCGTGCGCGCCAACGTGATCGAGGTGTTGCACACGCAGCACGGCCCCGACCTGCAGATCACCGAGGTGGAGCTCGACATCACCGTTGAGACCCGCGGCCCGGCCCACGTCGAAGAAGTGCTCGCGGCACTCCGCGCCGACGGCTACGAGCCCAAGCTCGACAAGCGCCGCAACTAGCGGCGCCACACACAAGAGCGCTGGCCACCAACCCGAGGGTTGGTGGCCAGCGCTCTGTGAGGTGTGGGGGTCGTTACTGGCCGCTCCAGGTCTCGACCTTGTTGATCACGACGGTGATCTCCTTGCCGTTCGGGGCCGTGTAGCTGGTGGTTGCGCCGACCTTCATGCCGAGGATGGCCTCGCCGAGCGGGCTCTGCGGGCTGTACACGTCGAAGTCGCTGTCGCCGGCGATCTCGCGGTCGCCGATCAGGAACACGGTCTCGTCGCCGGCGATGTCCGCCGTGATCACGGTGCCGGTCTCGACGATGCCCTTGCTCTCGGGGGCGTCGCCGACCTCGGCGCGCTTGAGCAGATCCTTGAGCTGGCGAATGCGGGCCTCCTGCTTGCCCTGCTCGTCCTTGGCAGCGTGGTAGCCGCTGTTCTCTTTGAGGTCGCCCTCTTCGCGCGCGGACTCAATCTTGGAGGCGATCTCGACACGGCCGGTGGTCGAGAGAGCCTCGAGCTCGGCGCTGAGGCGCTCGAACGCCTCCTGTGTCAGCCACGTAACGCTCGTGTCGGATGCCATCGCTTCTCCTTGGATTGAGCGACGCGG
Source organism: Microterricola viridarii (assembly GCF_001542775.1). Lineage (GTDB taxonomy): Bacteria > Actinomycetota > Actinomycetes > Actinomycetales > Microbacteriaceae > Microterricola > Microterricola viridarii_A. The sequence goes on along the minus strand of NZ_CP014145.1, from coordinate 2,065,647 downwards.
ACGGAGTCCGGGATCGCCAGAAATGTTGCTCGTGATAGTGCGCGGGGTAAAGCCGACGCCCCGACTGTGCAGTCAGGGCGAAGTCCTCATTTTAGGTGAGCCAGCAGTGGTAAATCAACCCTGTGTTGGCGGGGAGAGTGGTGCGCACGGTGTCGCTGAATGCCTGCGTGAAGCGGTCGGATGCCGGCACATCGACGATCTTCCAGCCCACCACGGTGAAGTCCTCATTGAGTGCCTGCACGGCGCAGCTGGCCGTCTCACCGGCCGGCATCGACACCTCGTAGTCGACGCGCACGGTCTGGTCGTCGATCACCGTGTGCGCGACATCCCGGGCCTCGACCATCGGCTTGCTGCCGTCCAGGCCTGCCCACACCACCCAGGCGACCAGCACGACGGCGAACACCGCGGCAGCGATGATGAGCGTCAGGCGGTCGCGGCGTCCCTTGCGGGGGGTGCGCCCGTAGCGCTGATCCAGATCGGTCGGCTGGGCGTTGGCGGTGCTCATGCTGCGGGGCTCCTGATCGGCGGGAATTCTGCGGGCGCCGCACGGGGCGGCCGCTGGGTACGGCCGGGCGCCGTCGTGGCTTAAGCTTGTCCTAAGGCTATCCGGCAATCCTGAGGAGTTCCGCACGTGTACACGACGATTCTGGAGCTCTCGACGCGCTTCGCCATGGCGACGGGCGACAAGGAGTTCGATCCAGACACCGTGACCCCCGGCATTTGGGGATTTGTGGCCACCGCGGCGATCGCCCTGGCCGTGGTCGGCATCGGTTTTGACATGGTCCGCCGCATCCGCCGCACCAACTACAAGGCCGAGATCAGCGCCCGCCTCGAGGCGGAGCTCGCTGAGCGCGAGGCCGGTGCCCCGGCATCCGCCCCCGACGACAAGCAGTAACCCCTCACCGACGTCAGAGTCCGTTGAGAGCGGCCAAATGGCCGCTTTTCGCGGCTCTAGGTGGCCATTTGACCGCTCTCAACGGAACTGCGGGGCCGTGGGACGGTGCGCTGGCGGGTTGTGCGGGCGCCAGCCCCGCTGCAGGAGAGCTTCACGCGTGCGGGCGACGATCACCGCGTCAGCGCGCAGATGGCTCCGGTTGAATCGCAGCACCCGCCAGCCGAGTGCCATGAGCAGATCCAGCCGGTCAATGTCTCGGTGGAACTGCGCCTCATCGTCGCGATGTTGCCCGCCGTCGTACTCGACCAGGACCTTGTATTCGCGGTAGACCATGTCTCCGTAGGCCACGAAGTTGCCGTCCTCGTCGAGGATCGTTCCGTTGACCTCCGGCTCGGGCAGCCCGGCGCGCACGAGCAACAGTCGGCATTCGCTCTCGCGCGGTGAATCGGTGCGCGGCCGAACGAGCGTGGCGGCCTCACGCAACGCCACGATCCCGCGATGCCGGGTGAGCCTGTCCAGCGAGCCGACCATCGCGTCCAGATCGCTGAGCGGATTCGTCCGCCGTGTCAGCGCGTCGCCGAGCATGACGAGCTCGTCGACGCTCAGTCGTTCAGCGAGCTGGTGCCAGAGCGTGATCGGCGACACGGTTGGCACGCCGGCCGTCTCGTACCGTCGAATCGTGGATGCGGAGTGATGGCCGGTGATGCCCGCGCCGCCGCGCCGAGTGGACGCGTGCGGGGAGAGCACATGCAGCGGGGCATCTGCGCGCTGCATCCGCCTCGGGAGGGGCAGCCCAAGAACGGTGGCAGCCGTCTCGTGGCTGAACATCTGCTCCGGCCCCATGAGTGGAAGGTAGGCCCGAGCCCGCGCGAGGATGATCTCGCGCTCCCCGGCGACTCCACTGCCCGCGGTTCGGCGCAGCGGCCCCGCCGAACCATAAACGCGGATGCCGTGAAACGGCGCGTCCACATCGCGGCCGCGCAGGGCGCGCCGCGGCACACCAGCGCGCACGGCATCCGCTACCCGGAATGCCCGGTCCGTGAACTCGGCAGGCAGCCTGCCGCTCGCTCCCGGATTGCCCGGTGTGCCGCCCGTACTCGCCGCCCCATGCTCGTCCATGCACCGATGATGCCGCAGATGCGCCCGTGCCCGCCGAAGTTATCCACAGCCACACTCGCGCGCGCAATCACGCCCGTGCGTGCCCGCCCCCTGAGTCCGTTGAGAGCGGTCAAATGGCCGCATTTGGCGCGCAAAAGCGGCCATTTGACCGCTCTCAACGGAATTTGGACGGGCGGCGGCGGCAGCGGGTGGGGCTAGCCCGCGTGGTAGGCCGGGTGGAGCACGATGATCAGCATCGCCACCCAGTGGCAGAGGAAGGCCAGCACCGTGCAGGCGTGGAAAATCTCGTGGAAGCCGAACACGCCGGGCAGGGGGTTCGGCTTCTTCAGTGCGTAGACGACGGCGCCGGCGCTGTAGAGCAGTCCGCCGACGGCGACGAGCACCATCATCGCCACGCTCACCGCGAGCAGGTCGCCGAGGTACATCACGGCGGCCCAGCCGAGGGCCAGGTACGTCAGCACGTAGAGCCAGCGCGGCGCGTTGATCCAGAACACGCGGAAGCAGATGCCGAGCAGCGCACCGCCCCAGACGACGGCCAGCAGCACCAGGCCCTTCTCCGGGGGCAGGGCGAGCACCGCGATCGGCGTGTACGTGCCGGCAATCAGCAGGAAGATGTTGGCGTGGTCGATGCGCTTCAACAGCATCCTGGTGCGGGGCTTCCAATTGAAGCGGTGGTAGAGCGCGGAGTTGCCGAACAGCAGCATCGACGTGAGCATGAACACCGCGCTGGCCCACTTGGCCGGGGCACCCTGCGCCAGCACGATGAGCACGATGCCGGCCGCGATCGTCACCGGGAAGGTGCCGGCATGAATCCACCCGCGCCAGAGCGGTTTCACCTCGACGGGGCTGTCCACTTCGGGACCGTGCAGAGTCATATGCTCAGGATACGACACACATCTGGCCGGGGAAATGTGGGTCTGGGCAGGGGAGTGCACTAACGTAATTCTGTGCACACGCGCGATGAATCACTCGGCCGGGGCATCCTCTACGGCCTCTATCAGAACCGGCTACGGCGGGGTCTCACTGCGGAGACCCTTCCGCGCCACGTCGCCATGATCATCGACGGCAACCGGCGCTGGGCCAAACTCCTCGGCTTCGACAACGCCGCGCACGGCCACCGGGCCGGTGCGGCGAAGATGCGCGAGTTCCTGGAGTGGTGCGACGACCTGGGCATCTCCACGGTCACGCTGTACCTGCTCTCCAGCGACAACCTGACCAATCGCTCCCCGGAGGAGCTCGACGCCCTGATCGAGATCATCGCCGAGCTCGCCGACGATCTCTCCCGCTACCGGGACTGGCGGGTGCAGCATGTCGGCTCGACGGCCGGGCTGCCTGAGCCGCTCGTCGCGGCGCTGGGCGCGGCCGAGACCCGCACGATGGGCAAGAAGGGCTTGCACGTGAACCTGGCCGTCGGCTACGGCGGGCGCAAGGAGATCACGGATGCCATGCGCAGCATTGTCGCTGACCACCACGCCGGCGGGGGCAGCCTCGAAGACCTTGCGGAGCGGCTCACCCCCGATCTGATCGGCGAGCACCTCTACACCGGCGGCCAGCCGGACCCGGACCTCGTCATCCGTACCTCGGGTGAACAGCGCCTCAGCGACTTCATGCTCTGGCAGAGCGCGCACAGTGAGTTCTACTTTGTTGAGGCACTCGGCCCGGATCTGCGCCAGGTGGACTTCCTCCGCGCCCTGCGTGACTACGCGAAGCGCAACCGTCGCTTCGGCGGATAGCTCGACCGGGCACGCTCACCCAACGCGTGCCGAAAGGAAACAATGACTACCTGGGATGACTACGCAGCCGGCTTCGGCGAGGAGCCCGGCTACCTCGACTACGGCCGCATCGGGCCGATCTCCGCCGTGGCCTCCGCCGAGTCCACCGGTCTCACCGAGATCCTCGGCCGGGCCCGCTTCGGCAGCCTGCAGGGGATCCTCGACCAGGACGAGCGACTGCGCGCCGCCGCCGGAGTGCTGCTCGGCCGCCCCGCCGAGCAGGTCGTGGCCATTCCGAACACCACCACCGGGCTGCTGCACGCCATGTTCGGCCTGACCGGCGATGTGCTGCTCTCGCCGGGCGAGTTCCCAAGCCTGCCGATCGCGGCCTCCCGGGCGCACGAGGCGCTGCACGTGGCGAAGCCGCAGTGGCTGTCGACCGACCACGGCACGGTGACGCCCGGCCAGATCAAGGCGCAGCTCGGTGCCAGCACGGCCGCCGTCGCGGTGAGCCTGGTCGATTCGCGCACCGGCTACCTCGCCGATCTGGACGGCATCCGGCAGGTGATCGGCGATCGGCTGCTGATCGTCGACGCCATCCAGGGATTCGGCGTCGTCGATGCGCCCTATGAGGTGGCGGATGTCGTCGTCACCGGTGGCCAGAAGTGGTGCCGCGCCGGCTGGGGCACGGGCGTGATGGCGCTCAGCGAGCGCGCCCTCGCCCGACTCACGCCGGTGTTCTCTGGCTTCACCGGCACCGATGAAGACGAGGTGTGGGACTCGATCCCCACCCCGCCGCCGAGCGCGGCTGCCCGGGCGTTCCGCACCTCGAACCCGGACGGCATCGCCGAGGCCCGCCTCGCGGCGGCGCTTGAGGAGATCGCCGCGGTGGGAGTGCACGCCATTCACGAGGCCGTCGCCGCGAACGTGTCGCGCATGATCGACCTGGCCGACGAGTTCGCGATTCCCGTCTCCAGCTCGCGCAACGAGCGGGAGCGGGCCGGGCTCCTCGTGCTCGAACCGCCGCGCGAGCAACTCACACTGCTGAGCGCCTCGCTGTTCAACCACGGCGTGACCGCGACCGTGAGGGAGGGCTCCGTGCGCCTCAGCGTGCACGCCGTGCTGCACGAGGACACCGTCGACATGGTGCGCGCCGCGTTCACTTCCTACGCGAGCGCTGCCTCCTACTGAGCCGGGGCCGGTGCGGCCGGCGCGCTCGGCTGCGTGACCGGCATCCGTTCGGTAAACATTGCCTGCATGGGGCGTGTCGTGGTGCGCAAAGGCCCCCGCGGTCGTAACGTCACTCTCATCAGGCGTGCGCCTGATCGAGACGGCCACATAAGTTCGACTCGATACCACGTGGCCAACTCGTAAAACTGGGCAGAAATGCCGGGGTGGGAGTGGTTGTGGTCACAGTTCGTCAGCCGTCAATGAACAGTCGCGAGCAGGGGCAGTCGGGGCCGGAACAGGCCACGCGGGCAGGGGATTCCCGGCCGCGGAACGTCGAGCAATCCGAGCGCGTCTATGTGCTGGACACCTCGGTCTTGTTGTCTGACCCGTCGTCGATGTTCCGCTTCGCCGAGCATGCCGTCGTGCTGCCGGTGATCGTGATCACCGAGTTGGAGTCGAAACGGAATGACCCCGAGATCGGCTATTTCGCGCGTCGGGCGCTGCGCAACCTCGACGAGCTGCGCATCAAGCACGAGCGGTTGGATTTCCCGATCCCGGTGGGGGAAGGCGGCACCCTGCGGGTCGAACTCAACCACTCCAACCTGGGCGTGCTGCCGAGCGGGCTGCAGCTGAACGACAACGACTCGCGCATCCTCGCCGTGGCCCTGAACCTCTCCAACGACGGGCTCGCCGTCACGGTCGTCTCGAAAGACCTGCCGCTGCGGGTGAAGGCGGCCTCCATCGGCCTGGCCGCCGAGGAGTACAAGCACGAGCTCGCCGTCGACTCCGGCTGGACCGGCATGGACGAGATCACGCTGAACGCCGATCAGATGACGGCGCTCTACGAGAGGGAGCGGATGTCGACGCGACTCGTGCAGGACATGCCCGTGAACACGGGCCTGGTGGTGCACTCGGATCGCGGCAGCGCACTCGGCCGGGTGACGGCGCGCGGCGAGTTCAAGCTGGTGCGCGGAGACCGGGAGGTGTTCGGGCTGCACGGCCGCTCGGCCGAGCAACGGCTCGCCATCGACCTGCTGCTCGACCCGGAGATCGGCATCCTGTCGCTCGGCGGCAGTGCCGGCACCGGCAAGTCGGCGCTCGCCCTCTGCGCCGGGCTGGAGGCGGTGCTCGAACGGCAGCAGCACAAGAAGATCATGGTGTTCCGACCGCTCTACGCGGTCGGCGGCCAGGAGCTGGGATTCTTGCCGGGCGATGCGGCCGAGAAGATGAACCCGTGGGCACAGGCCGTGTTCGACACCTTGGGCGCCCTCGTCTCCGAGAACGTGCTCGAGGAGGTGCTCGACCGCGGCATCCTCGAGGTGCTGCCGCTCACGCACATCCGCGGGCGCAGCCTGCACGACGCCTTCGTGATCGTCGACGAGGCCCAGTCGCTGGAGCGCAACGTGCTGCTCACCGTGCTCAGTCGCATCGGGCAGCACTCGCGCGTGGTACTCACCCACGATGTCGCGCAGCGCGACAACCTGCGGGTCGGCCGGCACGACGGTGTCGCCAGCGTGATCGAGACGCTCAAGGGGCACCCGTTGTTCGCGCACGTGACGCTGACCCGCTCCGAGCGCTCCGCGATCGCCGCGCTCGTCACCGAGATGCTGGAGTCCAACGAGCTCGCCTAGCAGGCACGCGTGTGACCGCGTGGGGCGGATTCCGCGGAATCCGCCCCACGTCACGCACGCAACGCGAGCGACCATGCTTGTGCGGCTATCTCGATATAGCTAGAGTTTGCCGGATGGAGCCGTTGAGCCGTGTCACCGCCGCCACCGTCGATGTGCTGTCTGCCCTGATCGACGGGGGAGAATCCGTCTGGGGTCTGCGGGTGATCAAGGCGACCGGGCGTCCGCCTGGCAGCGTCTATCCGATCCTCGACCGGCTGGAACGCTCCGGTTGGGTCACCTCGGAGTGGGAAGTCGATGGTGAGCGCAGCGGGCCGCGCCGCCGCTTCTACGCGCTCACCGCCGAGGGGCGGATGCCGCGCGCACCACGGTCGCAGACTTCGTTGCCCGCGCAGCCACCTCGGCGTCGCCGTCTTCGCGCGCGCGGGCCCAGCCGGCGCTGCCTCTGCTACGCCCGACTCGGGCGACCGCGTGAGCGTCGCAGAGCGCGGCATCCGTGTGGCGGCGGCCACCTTGCCCGCCTCGATGCGGAAGCGCTACCGCGAGCAATGGCTCGCCGATGTGCGCGACGCCGACGAGCTGGGGCTGTCGCGCGCGGCGATCGTCGCCGGTGCCTTCACCTTCTCGATGCGTCTCGGCCGCACCGCCGAGGTGCGCGGCTATGCCGTGACCGAGCTGATGATGCGGCGCGTGCGCTGGGGGCTGGCGCTCGTGATCAGCTCCCCGGTGGTGTTGGTGACGCTCTGGATGACGGGAACACTGAGTTCCGAGCCGGGCAGCCCGCTCGCCCTTCTGGTCGCCGCTGCCGGAAGGCTGAGCCTGACGGTGATGACCCTGGGCTTCCTGCTGCTCATCGCCGCGGCGCGTGGCGCGAACCGCATGGCGCTGGTGGGCACCGCGCTGGTCGCGGTTGGGCTGCTGGGCGTCGTCGTGCCGGCAGCGCTCGCGACGATGCTGCCGGGCACGGACTGGGTGTACCGCAACGGCGTTCTGGCGGCCGCGATTCCCCTGCTGATCGTGCTGGCCGTCGTCGGCGCCTTCCTCGCCCTCATCGGCTTCGCGCGCGGGCTCGCGCACGTCGAGGTGCCGACGCGCACCGCGCCGGGCTCCACCAAAGCGGCCACGCGGGCACGCGCCGGGCTGGTCGCCTTCGTGCTCCTCGCCCTCCTCCTCGCGTTCGGCAGCTACGAGACGCTGGTGCTGAGCCCGCTCACGATGGCGCCCGGCTACGAACTGTCAGAGATCTACGCACTGCTCAGTCCGCCGGATCGCAGCTGGGGCATCATGATGGTGATGATCTGGCTGGTGTTCTGGAGCGTGGCGGTCCTGGCCCTGCTCGCGCTCTGCCTGCTGCGCGGCCGCCTGGCCGCTGCCCTGAACGTGTTGCTCACCCCACGTCGACTGACGGTCTACGCGCTGCTGCTCGGAGCCGTCATCATCTTCTTTCAGGGCTGGTCTGGCTTCTCGCTCGGCATGAGCATCTCCGACACGATTCCGCCCTTCGCCGGCGGCCGCTCCTGGCAGGGGCAGGCGCTCTCGGCACTCGGAGCGCTGAGCTTTGTCGTGGCCATCATGCTCGCGTTGGTGCCCGGCCCGCGGCGGGCCCCGGTGCCCGCCGCATCCGCCGCCTGAACAGAAACGCCGCCCCACGCGAGTGCGTGGGGCGGCGTTCGGTACTGCGGATGCCGCTGCTTAGCCGGGGCGCGTCATGCTCAGCAGGTCGAGCGAGGAGTCGAGCTGCTCGAGCGTGATGGCGCCCTTCTCGACGTAGCCCATCTCGATGACGGCTTCGCGCACGGTGACGCCCTGCTTGACCGAGTACTTGGCGATCTTGGCGGCCTCTTCGTAGCCGATGATCTTGTTCAGCGGGGTGACGATCGACGGCGACATGCCGGCGAGGGCGGCCGCGCGCTCGATGTTGGCCTCGAGGCCGTCGATGGTCTTGTCGGCGAGCACGCGGGCGGCGTTGCCGAGCAGACGGATCGACTCGAGCAGAGCGGTGCCCATCACGGGGATCTGCACGTTGAGCTCGAACGAACCGGACGCGCCGCCCCACGCGATGGCCGCGTCGTTGCCGATCACGCGCGAGCAGACCATGAGCACGGCCTCGGGGATGACCGGGTTGACCTTGCCGGGCATGATCGAGGAGCCGGGCTGCAGGTCGGGAATGTGCAGCTCGCCGAATCCGGTGTTCGGGCCGGAACCCATCCAGCGGATGTCGTTGCAGATCTTGGTCAGGCTGACAGCGATGGTGCGCAGGGCGCCGGATGCGTCGACGAGGCCGTCGCGGTTGGCCTGGGCCTCGAAGTGGTCCTTGGCCTCGGTGATCGGCAGCTCGGTCTCGGCGGTGAGCAGCTCGAGGACGAGCTGCGGGAAGCCGAGCGGCGTGTTGATGCCGGTTCCGACCGCGGTGCCGCCGAGCGGGACCTCGGCGACGCGGGGAGGGCCGAGCGCACGCGCTCGATGCCGAGGCGCATCTGCCGGGCGTAGCCGCCGAACTCCTGGCCGAGGGTGACAGGGGTGGCGTCCATCAGGTGCGTGCGGCCGGCCTTGACGGCATCCGCCCAGAGCACGGCCTTCGCCTCGAGGGCGACGGCGAGGTGGTCCAGCGCCGGCACGAGCTCGTCGATGAGCGCGCCGGTGACGGCGATGTGCACCGAGGTCGGGAAGACGTCGTTGGACGACTGCGAGGCGTTGACGTGGTCGTTGGGGTGCACCGGGCTGCCGAGGCGCGCGGTGGCGAGGCTCGCGAGCACCTCGTTCATGTTCATGTTCGTCGAGGTGCCGGAACCGGTCTGGTACACGTCGATCGGGAACTGCTCAAGGTGGGCGCCGCCGATGATCTCGTCGGCGGCCGAGGCGATGGCGTCGGCGATGCCCTGGTCGAGGCGACCGAGCTGGGCGTTGGCCTGCGCGGCCGACTTCTTGATGCGCGCCAGTGCCACGATCTGAGCCGACTCCAGCGTCGACCCCGAGATCGGGAAGTTCTCAACGGCACGCTGCGTCTGCGCACTGTACAGCGCGTTGATGGGCACGCGCACCTCGCCCATGGTGTCGTGTTCGATGCGGAATTCCGCGTCAGCTGAGTTGCTCACGGTTGCCCTTTCGGTGTGATGTGAAGCCAGAGGCTCTGGCTTCGATGATGCTGTCGGTGGGATAAGTGGAAGAGGTCTAGACGAGGCCGACGACGACGTCGGTCTCGGCGCGGCCCTCGAGGAGGCGGTAGTTGGCGCCGACAACGGCGAGCGTGCCCGCCGCGACGGCGTCGCTGATCATCTCGGATGACGCCAGCAGCTCGGCCACGGTGTCGCGCAGGTGTTCGCGGCCGACGAAGCCGGCATCCACCTGGTTGGCGCTGGTGAGCTCACGGCCACCGGTGACGCGATCAACGGCCGGGACGATCTTCTGCACGAGCCGGTCGATGAAGTGCGGCAGCGGCGCGGCATCCGGCAGCTTGGACTCGATGGCGGCCTGAACGGCGCCGCAGGAGTCGTGGCCGAGCACCACGATGAGTGGCACGTGCAGCACGCCGACCGCGTACTCGAGCGAGCCGATGATCGAGGAGCCGATCACCTGGCCGGCGTTGCGCACGACGAAGAGGTCGCCGAGGCCGACGTCGAAGATGATCTCGGCGGCCAGACGGGAGTCGGCGCAGCCGAAGAGCGCGGCGCGCGGGCCCTGCTGCGCCACCAGCGAGCGGCGGCTGTCGACATCCTGGTGCGGGTGCAGCGGCTTGCCGGCCACGAAACGCTCGTTGCCCGCGCGCATCTCCGCCCAGGCCTGGGCGGGGGTGCTGCTCGGCTTTGCGGTTGTGTGGCCTGCGCTCATCGAGCATCCTCCTGTGCGGCCCGCACGTCGGGGGCCAGATCTGTTGCAACGGAATCGAAGACCTCGGGGCCAGCCTCGCCGAGCAGCACGATCGTGCTGCGGCCGGCCTCAGTGACGAGGGCGTAGTGGTAGAGGCCGCGCTCGTCGAGGGGCTTGGGGTTCGAGTAGACGTCCCAGGTGATGCCGTCGATCACGGCGGTGGACACCGGGGAATTGCCGTCGAGCAGCCCGGCCAACCAGGTGGCGTCGGCGTCGATGCCCTGGTGGATGCCGACGAACTGCTTCTCCGGGCTGAGCAGTGCGATGTACCAGCTGGCGATGCCGGCCTTGTCGGTGCTGAACTGTGCCGAGTTCGCGACCCAGTCGGGTGAGAGGGTCGGGTTCATCAGGGTCACGTCGACGGTGGGCTGCCACTGGGCGGCGGCTGCCGACCAGTCGACGGCGCGGTCGATGGGCTTGTCGCTGCGCGGCACGATCAGCACGATCACGACGACGACGGCCAGCGTGGCGAGCAGCGAGAGCACCAAGTTGTTGATGGTCTGCTTGGCACGGTGCTTGCGCGAGTTCTCTGCCTTGCGCGCCGCGGTCTCTTCCGCGGTCTCTGGGCGGCCGAGCTCGGCAACGACCCGCGAGGCCTTCGCTTTGTTGTTCTGGGGCGCGTTCACCGTCGGGGTGCTCATTCGGCGGATGCCGCGGCTTCGGCCCCGGCCCTCGCAGCGTCCAGGCGCTCCTTGGCCCCGATCAGCCACTCCTCGCAGCGGCGGGCCAGCGCCTCACCGCGCTCCCAGAGGGCGAGGGACTGCTCCAGCGTGGATGCGCCCTGCTCGAGCTCGCTCACCACCCGAATCAGTTCGTCGCGGGCCTGCTCGTAGCTCAAGTCTGCGAGGCTCAGTTCATCGCGGTCGTCGTTCATGGGCATGCCTCGATTCTATGCGGCTTGGCCGACAGCGTGATTCGGCGGTCAGCGCCCGGCGGCGGCGCCGGTCGAGCTGGCTGTGATGCTGCCGTCGGCGACGGTGATGCGCAGCTCGGTGCCGGCCGGGGCCTGGGCGGCCGCGCGCAGCGCGGTGCCGTCCGGCAGCTGAGCGATGGCGTAGCCGCGGTCGAGGGTAGCCTGCGGCGAGAGGGCGCGCAGCTGCGCACGCAGCTCAGCGGTCTGGGTGCCTGCCCGCTCGATGCGGCGCTCGACCAGCTCGACGCCGCGGGCGACGTAACGGGTGAGGTCCTGGCCACGGGACTCGATGATCCAGCTGGAGTCCGCCAGCACCGGCCGACTGCGCAGCTGCGAGAGCCGGTCGGCCTCGCTGGCGAGCATGCCGGTCATGCGCAGGCCGATGCGGGCCCGGGCCTGCTGCACCCGGGAGAGCTCCTCGGCGACATCCGGCACCACTCGCTTGGCGGCATCGGTCGGGGTGGAGGCGCGCAGGTCGGCCACCTCGTCCAGCAGCGGCCGGTCGGCCTCGTGCCCGATCGCGCTGACGATGGGGGTGCTGGCTGCGGCTGCCGCGCGCACCACGCGCTCGTCACTGAATCCGAGCAGGTTCTGGAAGTCGCCGCCGCCGCGGGCGATGATGATCACGTCGACCTCGGGGTCGGCGTCCAGCCGTTCGATCGCCGCAGACACCTCGCCGACGGTGCGGTCGCCCTGCACCGCGGCGTGCACCACACGGAAGTTCACGGCCGGCCAACGCAGCTGGGCATTGCGGATGACGTCTTTCTCGGCATCCGAGTCCTTGCCGGTGATCAGGCCGATGCAGTGCGGCAGGAACGGCAGCGGCTTCTTGCGCGCCGGGTCGAACAGCCCCTCGGAGGCCAGCTGCTTGCGCAGCCGCTCCAGCCGTTCGAGCAGGTCGCCGAGGCCGACGTGGCGCAGCTCGAACACCTGCATGGTGAGCGTGCCACCCTTGACCCAGTAGTTCGGCTTGACGAGGGCGATCACGCGGTCGCCTTGCTTGAAGTCGCCGTCGAGCTTGGCGCGCACCGACGACCAGACGGTGAAGCTGACCGTTGCATCCTCGCCGAGGTCCTTCAGCTTGCCGTAGACGTTTCCGCCGGAGACACCCCACTGGGTGATCTCGCCCTCGACCCAGGCGGTACCGAGCCGTTCGATGTAGCCCCGGATCTTCTGGGAGAGCACGGCGACCGGCCACGGCGCCTCGAGGGTGGGTGTTGCGTCGCTCACGCGGTGATCCTCCAGAATGTCGCCGGCCGACGCGGCACCGGGGTGGGCCGCATCCTCTCAGACTCCCAGCCTAGACTTGGGGGGTGACGAATCTGTCGGACGCCACCGTTATCGGCCTCGGAATGCCCCGCATCCCCAGTCGCCGTGGGCACCTTAAAAACAATCCTGTCTCCGGCGAGAAGAAGGTGCTGCTGGCAGCACCGCGCGGATACTGCGCCGGCGTGGACCGTGCCGTGATCGCCGTGGAGAAGGCGCTGGAGCACTACGGCGCCCCGATCTACGTGCGCAAGCAGATCGTGCACAACATCCACGTCGTGACCGAGTTGGAAGCGCTCGGCGCCATCTTCGTCGAAGAGGTCGACGAAGTACCGGAGGGCTCGCACCTCGTTTTCAGCGCGCACGGCGTCTCGCCGGCCGTCGTCAACGCCGCAGCCGACCGCGGCCTGCAGGCCATCGACGCCACCTGCCCGCTGGTCACCAAGGTGCACCGCGAGGCCGTGCGCTTCGCCCGCGACGACTACGAGATCTTGCTGATCGGCCACGAAGGGCATGAGGAGGTCGAGGGCACCGCCGGTGAGGCACCCGACCACGTGACCATCGTGAACAGCCCGGACGACGTCGACAACATCGAGGTGAAGGATCCGGACAAGGTTGTCTGGCTCTCGCAGACCACGCTGAGCGTCGACGAGACCATGGAGACGGTACGCCGCCTGCGCGAGAAGTTCCCCAAGCTGCAGGACCCGCCCAGCGACGACATTTGCTACGCCACCCAGAACCGCCAGGTCGCCATCAAGAAGGTGGCCCGCGACGCGGAGCTCGTCATCGTTGTCGGCTCCGCCAACAGCTCCAACAGCGTGCGCCTCGTCGAGGTCGCACTGGAGTACGGCGCCAAGGCCGCCTACCGGGTCGACTACGCCAGCGAGGTCAAGCAGGAGTGGCTCGACGGCGTCGCCACGGTGGGCGTCACGAGTGGCGCCTCCGTGCCGGAGGAACTGGTGCAGGAACTGCTGCGCGACCTCGCGGATGCCGGTTACGGCGCCGTGCAGGAAGTGAAGACGGCCGAGGAAGACCTCATCTTCAGCCTGCCGAAGGAGCTGCGCAAGGGCATCTCCGGCAAGCAGGACCCGCGCGCGCTCGGCGGCCGCACCACCGCTGCCAGCACGGCAGCGGATTCCGACTGCAACACCAAGTAGTCGCCAGCAGGCGCTAGTGAGGCCCGGCACGCATCAATTCGGTGCGTGCCAGCCGTCGTCGTGCGACCAGCTGACGGCGGTCGGCCGGATCTCCAGCGTGCCCCACTGGGCAGCCGGGCACTTCTCCGCCCATTCCAGCGCGGCGGCTGGGTCGTGCGCTTCGATCACGAAGAAGCCCCCGAGTTTCTCGGGGGTGTCGAGGAACGGGCCGACCAGGTTGACCCGGTTGTTGTCGCGCAGAGTGAGCGTCGCCGACTCGGTCGAGGCCTGCAGCACTTCGGCCGCGACCAACACCCCGGCGTCGTCGAGTTCTCGCGCGTAGCGATTGAAGGCGTCGCGCCAGGGCGCCATCTCTTCTTCGCTCATCCCGGTGTCGCCCTGTTCGGCGTAGTACATCAGCAGTGTGAATCGCATGAGTAGTGCCTCCCGTGCCCACGATTCTGCCACCGCCCGTGCGCGCACGCCAGCGCCGGATCCGCCGATCCGGGTGCAGGGAACTGCTAGTTGCCGCCGCCCAGCTGCATCAGCAGCGGGTCGTTCGCAGCCACCATTGAGACCACGGCGAAGAGCAGGATGACCGATGCGGCGCCGCCGATCAGCGGCACCCAGAAGGATCGCTTGCCGTGCTGCATCCGGAGCACGGCCCAGGCAGCCGTCGCCACCCAGAGGATGCCCTGCAGCACGTTCCCGATCAGGATGCTGCGCATGTCGGCTTCGCTCGCGACGTAGTCGGCGAGGCCCTGCTGGCTGTGCAGGATCTGCATCGCCTCTGGAATCGAGTTGAGTGTGCTGATAGCCACCCAGAGGCCGAACAGGCCGACCACCAGCAGGGTGATGGTGAGGCGGCGGTCGGCGCGCAGAGAGGGCGCTGCCTGGCCAGGCGCGCCGAAAGCGGGGCTGCCGAGCGGGGCAGGCGGAGCGGGCGGGACCGGATTCCGCGGTGCCACCGGCACGGCGGGCGCTGCCGGCGTCGGCTCGGCTTCGGCCTGCTCCGGCGGGGCGGGCGGCTGCCAGCTCCACCCCTCGGGCGCGAGCTCGCCGTAGCGCGGACGAGGCCGCTCACCACCCCTGGACGTGTCGGGAGTGGCTGCGGCCTCGTTTTCGCTCATACCTATAGAGACTAGTTCGCGTTGCTGGGGAACTAGTTCGAGTGGCCGAAGGAGCCGAGCTGCTTGGTCGACTCGAGCACGCGGGCGGCCATGGCCGACTCGGCGACCTTGCCCCATGCACGCGGGTCGTAGAGCTTCTTGTTGCCCACTTCGCCGTCGACCTTGAGCACGCCGTCGTAGTTCTTCAGCATGTAGTCGGCGATCGCGCGGGTGTAGGCGTACTGCGTGTCGGTGTCGATGTTCATCTTGATGACACCGTTGGCCACGGCCTCGGCGATCTCTTCGTCGGTCGAGCCGGAGCCGCCGTGGAAGACGAGGTCGAGGGGCAGCTTGCCGGTGCCGTACTTGGCCTGGATGCCGTCCTGGATCTCCTTCAGCAGTGCGGGGCGCAGCTGAACGTTGCCCGGCTTGTAGACGCCGTGCACGTTGCCGAAGGTGAGTGCCGACATGTAGCGGCCGTTCTCGCCGAGGCCGAGGGCCTCGACCGTGGCGATCGCGTCGTCGAGCGTCGTGTACAGGCTGTCGTTGATGTCGTGGCTGACACCGTCTTCCTCGCCGCCGACGACGCCGATCTCGACCTCGAGGATGGCGTTGATCGCCTTGAGGCGGGGGAGGATCTGCTTCGCGATCTCGAGGTTCTCGGTCAGCGGCACAGCGGAGCCGTCCCACATGTGGGACTGGAAGATGGGGTTGCGGCCGGCCTTGACCTCTTCCTCGGATGCGGCGATCAGCGGCATCACGAAGTCGTCGAGGGCGTTCTTCGGGCAGTGGTCGGTGTGCAGCGCAACCGTGATGGGGTAGTTGTCGGCAACGGCGTGCACGAACTTGGCCATGGCCAGTGCGCCAGCGGCGCGGTTCTTCACGGTGTGGCCGGCGAAGTAGTCGGCGCCGCCCGTGGTGACCTGGATGATGCCGTCGGAGCCAGCCTCGGTGAGCCCCTGGAGCACGGCGTTGATCGTCTGCGAGGACGACACGTTGAAGGCCGGGTAGGCGAATCCCTTGTCCTTGGCCTTGTCCAGCATTGCGGCGTACTGCTCGGGGGTTGCGATGGGCATGGAAGCTCCTTGGCGTTGATCTGTGAGTGTAAGCAAAGTCTATCCAGCAGCGGGTGGGCTGCACATTCGTGCGCCGGCGCCTGGCGCCTGCTGCACGAAGGTTCGCCCCGAAATTGACTGTTCTGTTAAAGATCGCGATTCTTTCGCTTTTTGAAGGACCCGTTCTTGTGACAGGCAAGTGACGGTGAATTAGCCTGACAGAGGCGGCTCCCCAACTCGCTGGTGAGCGCTCGGGTGCAGAGCAGCATCCGAAGCCACTCACCATCGCGTCCGGGAGGACCCACCATGACGAGCACCGAACCGGCCAGCCTGTACCTTCACCCCGACCGCAACTTCGCGATGGAGCTTGTGCGGGCCACGGAAGCGGCCGCGATCCGTGCCGTGCCCTGGATCGGCCGCGGCGACAAGCTCGGCGCCGACGGCGCGGCCGTCGATGCAATGCGCGCATTCCTCGGCACCGTCAGCTTCGACGGGCTTGTCGTCATCGGCGAGGGCGAGAAAGATGCCGCGCCGATGCTTTTCAACGGCGAGCGCGTCGGCAACGGCCGTGGGCCCGCCTGCGACATCGCGGTCGACCCCATCGACGGAACGAGCCTGACCGCGGCCGGCCGGCAGAACGCGATCTCGGTCATCGCCGTCTCCGACCGCGGCACCATGCTCGACGCCTCCAGCGTCTTCTACATGGACAAGATCGTCACGGGCCCTGAGGGGCACGGCATCATCGACATCCGCCGCCCCATCGCCGACAACATCCACGCCCTGGCCAAAGCCAAGAACATGGACGTCGGCGATATGCGCATCGCCGTTTTGGACCGGCCCCGGCACGAGCAGCTCATCGCCGAGATCCGAGCCTCGGGCGCCGGCACCCGCCTGATGAGCGACGGCGACGTCGCCGGCGGCATCAACGCGGCCCGCTACGACTCGCGGATCGACATGTGCGTTGGCATCGGCGGCAGCCCGGAGGGCATCACCACCGCCTGCGCGATCAAGGCCATCGGCGGCTTCATGCAGACCCGCATGGCGCCGAAGGATGACGCGGAGCGCGCCCGCGGCGAGGCCGCCGGCCTTGACTGCGACCGGGTCTACGAGGCCGATGACCTGGTCAGCGGCGGCAACACCTTCTTCGTCGCCACCGGCGTCACCGACGGCGGGCTGTTGGCCGGGCCGCGCAAGATCGGCCGCAGCCACATCCGCACCGAGAGCATCATCCTGCGCAGCAAGTCGGGCACGATCCGCCGCATCACGGCCGACCACCTCGTCTCGAAGTGGCTCGAGTAGGCACAGCCGCCGCCGGAACTCCCGCCGGTTGAGCGTGTCGCACGTTCCGCCGGTTGAGCCTGTCGAAACCCTGGTTGCGCGGCGGTTGGCTTCGGTCGCTGGCGCTCCCTCAAGCCAACGGGGGAGCGGCGGCTCCCGCCGGTTGAGCTTGTCGAAACCCCAGGCTGGGTTCGGGCGCCCAGAGACGGTGAGCGGTGGAAACCGCGTTTTGCGGTAGATCTTGACTGCCGCAAAGCGCGCTTTCTATCGCGCAACGGCTGCGAGAGGTGCCGGCTCAGGGCGTTCGAATCTGGTCCCGCTCGTCGGGTTTGGTTCGCTGGTTGGGCTTCGGTTCGCTGGTTGAGCTTGTCGAAACCCCAGCGCAGGCGTGGGGGATTTCGACAGGCTCAATCAGCGGAGAGTGCCTCAATCAGCGGAGAGTGCCTCAATCAGCGGAGCGTGCCCCGGCGGGGTCCAGCAGCGCGGCCTCGGCGGCAGCGGGCAGCTCCAGCTCCGGCGCAGCCTCGGCGGCATCGGGCAGCTCCAGCTCGACGGCGGTCAGCTTGCGCGGCACCTCGTGGATCGGGGCGGGCGCGATCAGCAGGTCGAGTTTCGTCTCGTCGATGCCGGGGAACTGCCGCGCCGTGACGAGCACGCGGGTCTCGAGCGAGTTCGCGAACTTGTTGTAACTGTCCACGGTGCGCTCGATCGCCTTGCGGAGCCCATCGGCGTGCGTGCTCAGCGTTCCAAGGCGCGCGTAGAGCGCCTTACCCAGCTCGAACAGTTTCTTCGCGTCATCCGTCAGCGCCTGCTCCTGCCAGGTGTAGGCGACGGTCTTCAGCACTGCCCACAGGTTGACGGGGAGGCGAGGGCGACCCGCTTGCTGAAGGAGTACTCAAGGATCGCCGGGTCGGCCTCAAGCGCGGAGGAGAGCAGCGACTCGCTCGGGATGAACGCGACCACGAACTCCGGGCTGGCGTCGAGCCCCTCCCAATACGTCTTCTTGGCGAGGGCATCGATGTGCCCGCGCACCGCCTTGACGTGCCGGTCGACGAGCGCCTTGCGGCGCGCCCCCTCCTCGCCGGTCGCGGTGACGGAGATCTGGCTCGCCTCCAGGTAGTGCTCCAGCGGCACCTTCGCGTCGACGGCGATGGACTTGCCGCCGGGCAGCCGGATCACCATGTCGGGGCGGCCGATTCCGGCATCCGTCGTGATCGTCTGCTGCACGTCGAAGTCGACGTACTGGGCCAGACCCGCCGCCTCCACGACGCGGCGCAACTGCGTCTCGCCCCACACGCCACGGGTGCTGTTGGAGCGCAGCGCGCTGGCCAGCGACTCGGTCGCCCCGCGCAGCTGCTCGTCGGAGAGCTGCGCCTGCTTGAGCTGCTCGGCGAGGGAGCCGAACTGCTCGCTGCGCTGCTTCTCGAGCTCGGTGACGGTGGTCTGCATGGTGCTGAGCGTCTCGCGCACCGGGCCGAGCGCCTGCAGCACGGCGCTCTCGCGGCGCTCCCGCTCGGCCTGCTCGATGCGGTCGGCGCGGTGCCGCTCGGTCAGCTCGCCGAACTGCAGCTTCTGCGCCTCGATCTGGGTGAGCAGGCCGTCGACGGTGGCATCGGCTGCGGCGAGTTCGGCCTGCAGCCCGGCGTGGGCGGATGCCGCGGCGGCGCGCACCTCAGAGAGCTCCAGCGCGTGCCGCGCGGCCAGCACCTCGGGCGACAGCCCGGCAGCGGCACCCGCGGAGCCCCGGCGGGCATAGATCCAGGTGGCGATCACGCCGACGGCGGCTCCGAGCAGGAGGCCGAGCACGAGCATCAAGAGAGGTTCCATCTTGCAAGTGAATCAGCTGCCACCGACACGGCTCGCTGCGACACCGCGCAACCGGGGAGCCCGCCGCTAAACGCCAGCTACTGCAGGGCCATCGGCCCGTGCGAGCTGGCGTGATCGGCCGTGGCGACCGGCCCGATCACGCCGACCTTCACGCGGGTGATGTGCGCAAGGCGCTCCAGATCTTCGGCCTCGTGCCGGGCGGCCGCGTGAACGATGATGGCCGCGCAGGCCTCCGCGTCGGCGAGGGCGTCGTGGTGCCGGAAGTCCTCGAAGCCGGCCGCCATCGCCGCGACCGGGAGCCGGTAGGAATCCAGGTGGTAGGTGCGCCGCGCCACCTGCAGACTGCAGACGTAGCGCAGGTCGGGCACGACCAGCCCGCTGGCGATCGTGGCCGCTTTGATCACGCCGAGGTCGAAGCTCGCATTGTGCGCAACCAGGTGGTCGCCGTCGACGAAGTCGAGGAGGTCGGGCAGCTGCCCGGCCCAGTCGGCGGCGCCGGCGACATCCGCCGCCACAATGCCGTGGATCTTCGTGTTCCACATCATGAATTCGTCGTGCGGGGGCGCCGGCTTGATGAACCAGTTCGCCTCGTCAACGACACGGCCATCGCGCACCTTGACCAGCCCGACTGAGCAGGCCGAGGCGGAGGAGGAGTTGGCGGTTTCGAAGTCGATCGCGGTGAAATCTAGGGGCACGATTCCATGCTCTCACGCGTCGGTGACAGCAGGCTTCGAAGGAGGCGCACGGGAAAGGTAGACTGTCCCACCGTGGCTCTTACTATTGGAATCGTTGGTCTGCCCAACGTCGGCAAGTCAACCCTTTTCAACGCTCTGACGAAGAACCAGGTTCTCGCGGCGAACTACCCGTTCGCCACGATCGAGCCCAACATCGGTGTCGTCAACCTGCCCGATGCCCGGCTGGAGAAACTCGCCGAGATCTTCGGCAGCGAGCGCATCCTGCCGGCTGCGGTGTCGTTCGTCGACATCGCCGGCATCGTGCGCGGCGCCAGCGAGGGTGAGGGCCTAGGCAACAAGTTCCTCGCCAACATCCGCGAGGCCGACGCCATCGCGCAGGTCGTGCGCGGCTTCGCCGACTCCGACGTGGTGCACGTCGACGGCAAGGTCAACCCGGCCGGCGACATGGAGACCATCAACACCGAGCTGATCCTCGCCGACCTGGAGACCCTCGAGAAGGCGATCCCGCGCTTCGAGAAGGAGATCAAGGGCAAGAAGCTCGGCCCGGAGGTGCTCGTGGCCGCCAACGAGGCCCGCGACGTGCTGAACGCCGGAACCCCGCTGTCTGCGGCATCCGTCGACCTCGAGCCCATCAAGGAGCTTGGCCTGCTGACGGCCAAGCCCTTCATCTACGTCTTCAACGTTGACGAGGCTGTGCTGCAGGATGACGCCAAGCTCGCCGAGCTGGCCGCCCTCGTCGCCCCGGCCAAGGCCATCTTCCTGGACGCCAAGCTCGAGTCCGAGCTGATCGACCTGGACGACGAGGATGCCGCCGAGATGCTCGCCTCGACCGGTCAGACCGAGTCCGGCCTCAACCAGCTCGCCCGCATCGGCTTCGACACCCTCGGCCTGCAGACCTACCTCACCGCTGGTCCGAAAGAGACCCGCGCCTGGACCATCCCCAAGGGTGCCAAGGCCCCGCAGGCTGCCGGCGTCATCCACACCGACTTCGAGCGCGGCTTCATCAAGGCCGAGGTCATCTCCTTTGAGGACCTCGTCGAGACCGGCTCGGTCGCCGAGGCTCGTTCCAAGGGCAAGGCCCGCATGGAGGGCAAGGAATACGTCATGCAGGACGGCGACGTCGTGGAGTTCCGCTTCAACGTCTAGTTCATTTTCGCTTCTGGCACGGCCCCGTCTGCTTCGGCAGGTGGGGCCGTTCCGGTGTTCGCACGCTCGCTTCGCGCTCGCGGCCCCCGAAAAGTCCCGCGGCACCGGATTTATCGGGGGCCGCGGGACTTATCGAGGGCCGCGGCGGATGCATCCGGTAGCGTCTGCTCATGCCCATTTTTGATCATCTCGGCATCACGGTCGACGACGTGCCGCGCGCGGTCACCCAGTTCGACCCTGTGCTGACGGCGCTCGGATTCGCCCGGTACGACGCCAACGGGTCGGTCTCCTGGAACCTGGACGGAGAGCCGGAGCTCATCCTGCTGCCGGCTCGAGATCCGGGTACTGGGCCGCACCGTCACGGGCGAGTCGGGTGGCAGCACCTGGCTTTTGCCGTCGGCTCGCGCGCGGAGGTGGACCGCCTGCATCGGATCGCGACCGACACCGGCTGGACGGTTGTGCGCGACCCGAAGGAGTACCCCCGGTTCACGGACCGGTACTACGCCTCCTTCGTCGAGGACGACAACGGCATCCGGATTGAGTTCATGCACAACCCGCCGCGCGAGACCGCCTGACCCTCCCGGCGGTCCGGCTTCGGCGGTTCGAGCCGACGAAGGGGCACGTCTGAAGCGCCGATCAGTCGTCCGACACCGTGCCCACCTGCTTCGCTGGCACGCCAACGACCACGGCCAGCGGGGCCACATCCTTCGTGACAACGGCTCCCGCGCCGACCACGGCTCCATCGCCGATCGTCACGCCCGGCAGTACCGTCACGTTGGCCCCGAACCACACGCCCCGGCCGATCACCACTCGCGCCGGGTGCATGTCGGCCCGACGGCTCGGCGCCATGTCGTGGTTCAACGTCGTGATGACGGCGTTGTGGCCGATGAGGGATCCCTCGCCGATGTCGATGCCGCCCTGATCCTGGAATCGGCAGCCGCTGTTGACGAACACATCCGCACCGAAACGGATGTTCTTGCCGAAGTCGGCGCTGAACGGCGGGAAGAGAGTGAACGACTCGGGGACCTCGTGCCCGATCAGCTCGCTCATCAGCGCCCTGACGCCATCCGGGGAGTGGTAGCGCCCGTTGAGCTCGGCGGTGATGCGCAACGACTCCTGACTCGCGGCGTGCATGGCCGCGTGGTGTGGCGAACCACCGGGAATCGTCACTCCGGCGTTCAGCGCTGTCAGCAATTCGTCGAGTCCTTCGATTTCGGCCATGTATTCACGGTATCGCGCGGTTGCCGGGACCAGGGCCGGATCTGGACCGCTGAGCCGCGCCGCCCACCTGGCCGCGCCCCGGTAGGCTTTCGGGAACCCAAGCCGCCGTCATCGCCGAAGGAACTCACAATGCCCGTCATCGCAATCATCGGAGCTGGACCGGGACTCGGCGCAGCGGTCGCCCGCACGTTCGGACGCGTGGGCTTCTCGGTTGCCCTGATCTCCAGGGACCAGTCGAAGCTTGACGCCTTGGCCGCCGAGCTCGAAGCGGATGGCGTGAGCGCCCGTGGCTACGCCGCGGACGTGCGGGAGCCAGCGGCACTTGAGGCCGCGCTCGCGCGTGCCGCCGTCGAGTTGGGCCCGATTCTCACGCTGCAGTACAGCCCGCTCCCGTCTCGCGAGTACCTGAAGCCGGTACTCGATCTGACTCCCGAGCTGGCGCTGGAAGCGCTGCAGTTCTCAGCGCTCGGCCTCATCCACGCGGTGCGCGCAGTGCTGCCGGCAATGCGCGAGAAGGGCGAGGGCAGCGTCATCCTCATCAACGGTGGCACCTCGGTGAAGGCACGCGCCGGGTTCGCCGGAACGTCGGTTGCGTTCCCGGCCGAGAGCGCCTATGGCGAGATGCTTCACGAGGCGCTCGAGGACGAGGGCATCCGCGTCCGCCAGCTCGTGATCCCAGGAGGCATTCCCAAACTTCAGCTGCCGGGCGGCGTCGACGACATCGCCTCGCGCATCTGGGAGCTGCACTCCACGCCGGGTCCCTTCCGCACCATGCTCATCCCGCTCGAGGATGGCCGGGAGTAGCGCTCCGTCCTCTTTGCCGCGGTCCCGGATGCCGCGGCGACCGGCCGCGATCGAGATCGAGCACTAGCCCACCGGCGGGCTAGGGGCAGGTCAGCGTCAGGCCGTTCCACTGGTGCACGCCGGGGCCCAGATCGCCGCACTGCGTGTTGATGGCGGTGAGGCCGACCAGGGTTGCCGCGCCCAGCACCACAAAGATGACGGCGCCGACGACGATGGCCGCCACCGCCCAGCCGTTCTTCACGCCGGCCCGGCGCGAGATCATCAAGGCGATGATGCCCAGGATGACGCCGACAATGTTCAGGAAGATGGAGAGGATGAAGGCCGTGATGCCGAGCCCGCGCCCCGCGTGGCCGGTCGACGTGGTTGAGCTGTCTGTCATGAGTTCCCCCAATTGTTTGACGGATGCCGCGCAAGCGGTCGATCCCCTTCAAGGGTATCTCCCGGCTCAGCGACCCCGGCAGGTGCGTGCCGAGGCGCTCCTCGTTTGGCCCGCACCGCCGACCGGGCGTGCGCAGACATAACGATTCGTTCCGTCAGATGGCCTCGTCGCCCTTGCGTCTCGCGCTCGCGGCATCCCGTCTCTTAGGTTGGAGCTCGTGAGTACTTTCCGGGGGATGAAGTCGCTGTGTGCGACCGCGGTTGGTGTCGGCATCGTCATCGCTCTGCTCAGCGGGTGCACTCCCGGGCCGGGGGCTCGGCCGGATCCGACGACGGATCCACAGACGCCGACGGCACCCGCCACCCCTGCTCCCAGTCAGGACGAAACTCCACCCCCGGTGGAGCCCGAGCAGCCGGCAGTGCCCGCGATCGATCTCGAGGATCCGAGCTCGTGGCTGATCGGTTTTGATGGGATCGGGCCGGTCGCACAGGGCGGGCCGATCGCCGAGGTGCGGCCAGCCATGGCGGCATTCGTCGAGGACGAACTGCCCGAGTGGTGCCCCGCCGCACGGTTCAAACACGACGGAGCGCTGACGCTGGTGGCGCACCTCTCCGACGACTTCTCCACCGTCACCGGCATGTCTCTCTCGGGGTGGGACAGCTCAATGGATGTGAGCAACAGCTCTCCGCACACGGCAGAGGGCATTCGCATCGGTTCATCGCTGGCCGAGTTGCTGGCCGCCTACCCCGACATCGCGAAATCCGGTGAATACGGCGGGGGAGAGGACCCGACCCTGTTCTACGCGGTGCCAGGCGATGCTCGGGTGTGGATCGTCTTCAGCCTGTACGACGACACCGTTCGAGGCATCTTCGTGCGCGACACCCCCACGCCGCCGAGCGAGTATTGCTCGTAACGGGTGCGGGCGCCGGGTGTTCGCGCGAGCGCATCCGCAGGCTAGCCTCGAAGGGGCCTGTTCGCCCGACCGAAAGTGTGACCCGTGACCCGTGTAGCCGCCATCGACTGCGGAACCAACTCGATCCGCCTGCTCATCGCCGACCTTGACGGGCGCGGCGGCCTCAGCGACGTGGTGCGCACGCTCGAGGTGGTGCGGCTGGGGCAGGGCGTCGACAAGACCGGGCGGTTCGCGGATGACGCGCTCGCCCGCACTCTGGACGCCACCCGCCGCTACGCCGAGCTCTGCCGCGAGCACCGGGTCGAGCGGATCCGTTTCGTCGCGACATCCGCCACCCGTGACGCCGCCAACCGCGCCGAGTTCACCGACGCCGTGCAGCAGATCCTCGGCGTTCCGGCCGAGGTGATCGCCGGCACCGAGGAGGCCGCGCTGTCCTTCCGCGGCGCGCTCACCGCGGTGGCCGCGCAGCACGATCCCGCCGCGCGCCACCTCGTCATCGACCTCGGCGGCGGCTCGACCGAGCTGGTGCTCGGGCGCGATGCGCCCGAGGCCGCGATCTCTATGGACATCGGCTGCGTGCGCATGACCGAGCGGCATCTGGGCGCTGGGGTGGACGGTGACGTCGCGCAAGACGACGCCGCACTGGCCGCACTGCGCGCAGACGTGAATGCCGCACTGGACGCCGCGTCCGCCACCGTCGATGTGTCGCTCGCGACCGAGGTCGTCGGCGTGGCCGGCACGGTGACGACGATCACCGCGCACGCGCTGGGCCTGGACTCCTACCAGCCAGACGCGATCAACGGCAGCAAGCTGCCGCTGGCCGTCGTGCTCGACGCCTGCGACTCGCTCGCCCGGATGCCGCGTGCCGAGCGGGCCGCTCTGGGGTTCATGCACCCGGGCCGGGTCGACGTGATCGTGGCCGGGGCGGTCATCTGGTCGACCGTCCTGCAGCGGATCGCGCAGGCGACGGCCGCCGCCGGGCACCCACTCGAGTTCGTCACGACGAGCGAACACGACATCCTCGATGGCGTCGCACTCTCGCTCGGCTGAGCGTGCCGAGCAGGCTGAAAACAGGTCTGCCGACACAACGTGGCGCCCGCTGTCGAAGGATTTCCGAATCCGCTGCAAGAATCGGCGAGGTCGCGACATATTCCACACGTGACGATCGACAACGAAACAGCCGTGGCCGATGTGAGCGAGGGGGACGCGATGCCGGAGCGCACCGAGGAAGCCATCCAGCCCGCGGCGCCTGAGCGCGCCGCCCGCGACGAGGGGGAGTGGTTCACCGCGGTGGTGCGTGAGCACTCCACGGCTCTCGTGCGTTATTTCGCCCGTCGCGCACCCCGGCAAGACGCCGAGGACCTCGCCGCCGAAGTCTTCGTGACCGCGTGGCGCCGCCGCGACGACGTGCCGACGTATGCCGTGCTGCCCTGGCTGTACCGCACGGCAGGTTTCACGCTCGCCAACCACCGCCGCAAACTGGTCGACCTGCCGGTCGACGAGGTGCCGGAGTCGCGTCACACGCGTGTCAGCGACGACCCGGAGCTGAGCCTGCTGTTCGACGCGGAACTGCGCGGCGCACTCGCCAGCGTCGGTGAGCGTGACCGGCACATCCTGCTGCTGAACGCGTGGGAGGGCCTGGACGGCGTGGAACTCGCCGAGGTGCTGGGCATCTCGCGCTCCGGGGCGGATGCCGCCCTCTCCCGCGCCCGCAAGAGGCTGCGCGACGCCTGGCAAGAACGGCTCTCGTTCTAAGCCACATGCAAGGTTTGGGCCTTTGGCCACATATCTCCAAGTGAACCGCACTCACGGAGGGTGAACGACATGAATGCCAACTCGAACGACAACGACAAAGACAACGACATCGCTGGCGAGAATGCTGCTGGTGAGAACGCTGCTGGCGGCGCTACCGGTGCCGCGAACGGTGCCGAGAACTCGTTCGACGCTGAAGCCCGACTGCGCGCCGCAGATCCCGCGGCGGGCCTCGAGCCCAGCGCCGGCTTCGTCGACGACGTGCTCGCCCGCACCCTCGGTGCGTCGGCAGACTCCACGGCGGCCCCCGAGCCCGCCCCGGTGCACGACTTGACGGCAGAGCGGGCGCGTCGCCGCCCGCGCTGGCTGCCGATTGCCGCAGTTGCGGCCTCGATCGCGATCGTCGGCGGCGCCGCGTTCGGCCTGGGGTCGGCCACCGGGGGCAACCTCATGGCTGGTGGCCCGCTGGCTCCCGGTGGCGGCGCGGCCCCGCCCATCTCCCTGCAGTCCGGCACGGGCGCGGGTGCCATGTCGCCCCAGGGCGAAGGCATGGCGAGCGGTATCAGCGGCCTGCCCACGCCCGAGCCGATGAATATGGGCTCCGCGGGCGACAGGATGTCGATGCCGTGGGGATTCAGCCGCAACAACTTCAGCTCTTCCGGGCTGTCCACGAAGACCGGCAGTGCCGCCGGCTTCGGCTACGACGCCCGCTCGGCATCCACCCCGGAGCGAGTGGCGGCGCTCGCGGCGGCCCTCGGCGTCGAGGGAACCCCCGAGCTCAAGGACGGCGCGTGGTTGGTGGGGCCGCAGGACGGCACCGCGCCGACCGTCTACGTCAGCCTCGACGGCACCCTCAGCTTCAACTTCAACAACCCCGCGATCAGCCCCTGGCAGTGCGCGGAGCCCGCCGCCGACGGCATGTGCCCGATGCCCACGAGCCTGCCCAGCGAGCAGGCTGCGATCGACGCGCTGCGCGGCATCGTCACGGCTGCCGGGCTTGACGCCGATGCATTCGAGTTCACTTCCGACACCTGGGAGGGCTCCATTTACACCCGCACCGCGCAAGCGTGGCCCGTCGTCGACGGCCAACGCGTCGGCCAAGCCTGGTACCTCGAGATGATGGATGCCGGAGTCTTCAGCGTCTCCGGGTCACTGGCCACGCTCGTGCCCCTCGGTGAGTACGCCATTGTCAGCGAACAGGATGCCTTCAAGCGGCTCTCTGACCCGCGCTTCGGCGCGCAGATGACAGCAATGCCGATTGCCATGCGCGAGCAGACGGTCACCGATACCGGAGAGTGGGTGGCGCCGACCGAGCCGCCGGCGACGCCGTCGGCAGGCGCCGCAGTTGCGTGGCCGGTGACCGACGTGAAGATCGTCAGCGCCCGACTGGGCCTGACGAGCCAGTGGCAGCCCGACGGCAGCGTGCTCGTCGTTCCTGCCTATGAGTTCACGGATGCAGACGGCGGAACCTGGTCGGTCATCGCCGTCGACGACTCGATGCTGGACTTCGCGGGCAACTAGCTCGCGGCAACACGTCGCGGGCCGCTCGTCGGGGGACAGCGGGCCCGCGGCCTCTGCACTCTCGCCGCACCGGGTATCTGCCCAGGTGCGGCGAGAGTGCACTTTTCGTGCGGGGCAACGCGAGTGCTGCGCTAACGGCGCACTCGGGTCGAGGAAGGCGCTGGCCGGGACCGCTAGCCCCGGTCGACCGCTGCGAGGATCGCGGCCGCCAGCTCGGCCGGCTTCGTGAACTGCGGCCAGTGCCCGGTCGGCAGGTCGACGTACTCGGCGTCGCCCACCCGGGCCAGCTCGGCCAAGAAGGGCGCGCCGGCGGCCAGCCACTCGGTGACCTGGGCGGCAGTGAACTCACAGGCGATGATCGTCGTCGGCACCGCCAAGCGGCGCTCGTCGTGCAGTTGCATGGCGTCTTGCGCGACGCCGCGTGGCTCCGGGATCGCCCGGGCCCGGAACGCGGCACGGAGACCCTCGTCCAGGTCAATGAGGTCTGCGTCCTCGAACAACTCCCACGCGGGCAGCGGCACGTCGTCACCGTCGGCCGGCAGCTCGTCGTTGATCGACTCGCCCTCGCCGAGCGGCCCGGAATCGACATAGATCGCGCGCGCGATGCGGTTGGGTCGGGCATCCGTCACGCCGTAGATGATGGCGCCGCCGCCCGAATGACCGACCAGCACGACCGGGCCTTCGAGGCTGTCGACCACGGCGACGACCGCGTCGATGTGCTCGCGCAGGCCGATGCCGGAACGTGAGGCATCGACCGACTCCAACCCGGGCAGGGTGAGCGGATGCACGCGGTGTCCGGCCGCGACCAGCGGCGGTGTCACCGCATCCCACGAGCTCGCGTCCAACCAGAAACCGGGAACTAGAACGATATCCATGGCGGCAGAATACCGGGGCCCTCCGACATCCGCAGTCGAGAACTCAGTCGGAGGAGCGGCGCCCGCCCACGAAGTAGGAAATCGGGCCGATGAAGTTGATTGCGATGATGCCGGCCCAGAGCCCCTTGGGCCCGTTGACCCGCTCGGCCGGGCGTTTGGCCAGGTCAACCCATGCGGTGACCGCCAGCGCGATCTGCACAGCCCCGGCAATGATGGCTCCGGCGCGCCGGCCAGTGCTCATGTCCGCCCAGCGCTGCTTCTGCATCTGCTTCTGCATGTCCTTCTTCATGATCCACCTCGTGATCCTCTGGAGTGGTCATAGTCTCGCAGGAGTTCCCTCGATCCGAACCGGATCGCACTGGATCTCTCAGCGTCTTCCCCGCGGCAGCCCCGCTATGCCAGGGGGCCCGCGGTCGCGGCCCGGTGCTGGGCAGCCAGCGCAGCATCGAGCACCGCCTGCCGTTCCTCAAGCTTCCGCTCCAACTCCGCCACCTCCGCGAAGAACCAGATGTGCTCGCCGCGGTTGGACTCCCAGACGAAGTCACGCAGCGCCCCGCTGGCGGCCAGATGCGTGCTGATGTCGCCGATGACGGCCAGGCGGAGCTGGTAGTTCACGACCTTCTGCAGGAGAGCCCCGGCCTGCCCGGATGCCAGCCGGAAGAACTCCGGGTCGAGCCGGGAGACCGGCAGTGCGATCAGTTCCACATTCTCGATCCAGGCGTTGCCGACGAGGTCTGAGGTGTCCTCCGGGCCGACGATGGGCGCGCCGACCGGGTCGACGTGCAGCACGCGCTTTCCGCCGCTCTCGGTGATCTGAGGGGTCGGTGCGTCATGCTGTTCGTCGCTGCTCATGGTGAAAACGCTAGGCGAGATCCGCCGAGAACGGCCAGTGTTACGCGCCCAGTTACGCTGGAGGGGTGACTGACTCCCTGCCGCTCTGCCCCGAATGCTCCAGCGAACACGCCTACGAGATGGGCGCGCTGCTGGTCTGCCCGATGTGCGGCCACGAGTGGGCCGCGGCGGCAGACGGCGAGGGGGCGGATGCCGCGGCATCCGAGCCCGTGATCAAGGACGCCGTGGGCAACGTACTCGCCGACGGTGACACCGTCACGGTGATCAAGGACCTCAAGGTCAAAGGCAGCTCGACGGTCATCAAGGTCGGCACCAAGGTGCGCGGCATCCGTCTGCTGCAGGGTGTCGGCGACCACGACATCGACTGCAAGGTCGACGGCGTCGGCCCGACCCAGCTCAAGTCCAGCGTCGTCAAGAAGGTCTAGCCGGTGCGCCACGAGCTCGCCCTCGGCGACGTCACGATCAGTTTCCTGACGGATGCTGGCGGCGCCGCCGCGCCCGGCGCGGCCGACACCCGCCCCACGGTGGTGTTCCTGCACGGTTTGGCCGGCAGCGGCGCGGAGTTTGTGCCGACCGCCGAGGCGATCGGGCCCGGCTACCGCTCGGTGCTGGTCGACCTCCGCGGGCACGGCCACAGCACGCGGCATCCGGCCGACGGCTCCCGCGAGGCCTACGTGCGCGACGTCATCGCCGTGATCGAGGGCCTGGATGCGCCTGCGGGCGTCGCCCTCGTTGGCCAGTCGATGGGGGCGCACACCGCGCTGCTCGTGGCCGCCGCCCGCCCCGACCTGGTGCGCATGCTCGTTCTGCTGGAAGGCGACGTGCAGGCATCGCCGCCCGAGGCCGCCGAGCGCATCGGCGGGTACTTCGCCTCCTGGCCCGTTCCTTTCACGGATGTCGCGGCCGCCGGCGCCTTCCTCGGCGACACCGCCATCGGTCACGCCTGGCTGGCCGACCTCGAGGCGTGCGACGGCGGACTGCGCCCGCGCTTCGAGCCCGCCTTCCTGCAGACGTCGATCGCGGCGCTGCACGCGAAGGCGCGCTGGGACGAGTGGGAGACCCTGACCGTGCCGACGGCGGCGGTCTTCGCCCCGGACGGCATGTTCGACGAGGAGCGCAAGCTCGCCTTTCTTGAAGCCCGGCCCGCCACGCTGCGGGTGGACCTCGGTGCGGGCAGCCACGACGCACACCTCGACGCGACGGCGGAGTGGGCGGCCGTGCTCGGCGACCTGCTCAGCCGGATGGACTCCGACGGCCCCGTGCGCTGGGACTGGGACTGATTGCGGATTCTGCAGCCGCTGCCTAGCGTGGACGGATGCAGTTCTCACTCACCGTTGACATGGATGCCCTGACTGGCGAGCCGGAGGCGGAACTCTCCCGCATCCTGCGCTACTGGGCCGGCAACCTGAAGCACTACGAGCTGGTCGAGGGCACCCACGAGACCCTCTCGGACTCCGCCTACGTGCCCGTCGGGCAATGGCGGATCGAGCCCTCGCCCGCGTAGCCGCTCCGCGATTCGGGGCGCGCGTGCGGATGCCGCGGTGGCCCCTGAAACTGCCGCCCGCCCCATCCGGTCGGGAGGCAGCAATGCGATGGGGAGGCGACGTGCGGCCCGGAACGGCCTCCCGATCCGCCGTCAGCCTCCCAACCGGATGTCGGCGCTACTCCCACGCGACGTAACGGTGGGTACCGCGCTCCAGGCGCCGCGCGAGCGGCCCGGTCATGGCGAACACGCCGCCGATGCCGAAGCGCGCGAGGTCGTCCGTCGTCGCCACCCACCTGCGGCCGTCGGCGGCGGTGACGACCGTCTGAAACGGGCCCATCTCGTCGCCGTGTTCTGGTCGCTGCTCCTCGACCCTGCCCGCCGCGGCGGCGTCCAGAAACTCGCGCAGCACCTCGGCCCGCACGGGGTCGGCGGGCACCTCCCAGACGCCGTCGCCGAGCTGCACACGGATGCCGTCTGCGCCCTCCTCCGCCGAGCGCAGCCAGTGCAGCGCCGCCGCACCGGCGCGCTCCGGAAGGATGCTGAATGCCGAGGCGTCGTCGGAACGCACGATGCGAGCCAGTGCGCCGAAGCGGAGGGCGGCGTCATCCGCGAGCGCACGCAGCAGCACCCCCACTTCGTCACGGGAACGCAGCTCGCGCAGCCGGTCGGTGCGGGCCTCCCGTTCCTGGTGCGCCGTGCGCTCCGCAGCCAGCACGAAGTGCGGCAGATCGGTGCCGTCGGCGACGTCCAGCAGCACGAGGTACTCGCTCAGCCCATCGTCGCCCTCGTCACCGATCGAGCTCAGCGGGTGCAGTTGAGGTCGAGTGGGATCGGAGGTGAACGTGCCTGCTTGGCCGGCCACCGGGACGCGCGGGTAGCTCACCCCGGTGATGGCAGCGACGACCCCCGCAACGCGCGCCTGCGGCACCTCTGACGGAGTCTGACCATGGTTGTCGCTGAAGAAGCGGGGCACTGCGCTCGCACCCCCGAGCGCGGGGGCGAACGCGACGAGGTTGTACGTCGCGGTGTCGCCGAGCCCAATCGGCACACCGCAGCAGCCCTGCTCCCAACTGGCGATGACCACTTCGATGCGCATGGGCCAGCGCTCAGGCGCTCGCCGGCACGGCCGCCGCCGCGTCATCCGCCCGCGACCGGTCGCTGAGACGCAGGCCGAGGCCGAAGGCGAGCGCGATGAAGAACATCAGCACGCCGTAGACCGCGGCCGGCAGGCTGAGCTCGACGCTGCCGAGCACGGTCTGCGCGATCACGATGGCCAGCGTCGCGTTGTGGATGCCGATCTCGAAGGCGCTGGCGACGGCCTGGCGCCGCCCCACCCGGAACAACCGCGGCACGAAAAACCCGACGCTGAGGCTGAGCAGGCAGAACAGGGTGGTGATCCCCGCCAACTGGCCGAGGTTGGCGAGCAGGATGTCGGAGTTGGAGATGATGGAGCCGGCGATCACCACGATCAGGATCACGATCGAGGCGATGCGAACCGGCTTGTCCATTGCATCGGCGAAACCGGTGCGCCAGCGCCGCACCAGCATGCCCAGAACGACGGGGGCCAGCACGATCACGAACACCTCCACGGTCTTCGACAACTGCAGCCCGAGCGAGGTGTTGCCCGGCATGAAGTAGGCGATCGCCAGATTCGTGATGAGCGGCAGCGTGATGACCGCGATCACCGAGTTGAGCGCGGTGAGCGAGATGTTCAGGGCCACGTCGCCGCGGAACAGGTGGCTGTAGAGGTTCGCGGTCGTGCCGCCCGGCGCGGCGGCGAGCAACAGCATGCCCACCGCCTGCACCGGCGGGAGCTGGAACGCCAGAACCAGGCCGAAGCATACGAACGGCAGGATCAGCAGTTGGCAGACGAGGGCGATGAACACCGCCTTCGGCTGCTTCGCGACCCGCGAGAAGTCGCCGGCGGTCAGGCTCAAGCCCAGCCCGAACATGATGATGCCGAGGGCGACGGGCAATCCGATGGTGGTCAACGCTGATCCCATGGGCCCAGTATGGCCGAGACCCTGGCCCCCGGCGCTAGCCCCCGTTGCCGACGCGCGTTCTAGACTTCTGAGCGTGAGTGAGCAGGGCAAGACAGGCCAGGGCAGCAACGCGCAACCCGGCGACGACAGGGCTGAGGTGCTGGCCGTGATCGGGCGGGCGCTCGCCGAAGCGGTGCAGAGCTTGAGACGGGCGGATGCCGCCACCGAGGCCCTCGCGCGCTTTGAACCGCCCCGGCGCCGCGCCCTGCTGTTCACCCGCGAGGCGCAGATGGTGCCGATTGGCCGCGTGTGGCGGCTCGGCGTGTTCCTGCTCGGCACCGACGGCACGCTGTACGCGACCGGGCACACCACCCGGGCGGTGGACCCGCGGCATCCGGGCTACCAGTCGGTCTCGGCGGAGGAGCGCCGCGGCTTCCGGGCGGCGGCCTTCCGCGGGCCGTTCGAACGGGGCGAGACCGTGAACTTCGACGCGGAGCCAATTCTGCTGGATGCCGAAGTGCTGCGCTCTTCCGTCGGCGCGCTCGTTCTGCGCGACGACAGCGCGCTGGTGCGGTGGAGCCCCACGGCGCCGGATGACGCGTTGCGCCCCTTCGCCGGCTATCTCGCCGAGCGCGTCGGGCTGCTGCTCGACCGTTCTGCGTAGTGGCGCTTCGGCTTCGAGCCCAGCGCTCAGGGGTCGGTGGCTGGCTGTTCGGGTGCCGTCACCGCGTGAGAAACGGCGCGAGCGCGGCGAGCGTTGGCACGCGCCCGCGCTCAATGTGCGCGTACGCCTGAGCGGCGGCGAGTTCGGCATTGCCCTGGAGCAGCGCCTCGTAGAGCTGCTGGTGTTCCCCGGCCTGCTCGCCCTCCCGGGCGCCGTGGGTGAGGCGGAAGACCCACTCCATTCGGCCGAGCATCGGCTGGAGGCTGCGCACCAGTAGGCCGTTGCCCGAGAGCCGCACGACCTCGGCGTGGAAGCCCAGGTTCGAGGAGATGCCCTCGACATCGTCGCCGTCGGCGAACCGCGACCGGGCCTCGGCAAGGATCGCGGTCAGGCGATCCGCTGACTCGATGCCGGCGGCCAGCCGCAGCGCCGCGTGCCTCGTCGCGAACGGCTCGATGCAGAGCCGCGCGTCGAAAAGCTCCTCGACGTCGTGCCGGGTCATCGGCTTGACGACGGCGCCGCGGCGCGGCTCTGCCAGCACAAAGCCCTCGGACTCGAGGCGCTGCAGCGCCTGACGGATGGGGATACGGGAGACCGCGTAGCGCTCGGAGAGCTCGCGCTCCTTGAGCCGGCTGCCCGGCGCCGCGTCGCCGGCGATGATCGAGCGAAGCAGCGCGCGGTACACGCCCTCCGGGCGAGCCTCGCCGTGGGCGCCGGTGGCGGCCGAGGGTGTGCTGCTCGGCTGCTGCTCCATGGCGTCTCCTCGCGCGTCGGGGACCAGCCGGAACGGGCACAGTCCACTCGTGGTATCCCAAGATATCAGCACCGCCGCAAGCCCGCCAGCAACCGTCGACTTGCCGGGTGGCTACTCAGCCATTTGGGATACCATAAGGCTGATGCGCGGCCACCGAGAACCGCGCGGGCCGGTGCGGTCGCCGGCATCCGGCCCGGGAAGGACAACCAGCATGCTCATTCGCAACGCCCGCCCGTGGGGTGGCCCCGCAGCCGACGTCGAGATCGCCGACGGCGTGATCACTGGCGTGCGCGCCCACGACCCGCAGGGCGCAGCCGCGCCGGATGCCGTCGAGGGCCGCGGCCGTCTGCTGCTGCCCGCGTTCAGCGACGTGCACGTGCACCTCGACTCGACGCGGATCGGGCTGCCGTTCCGCGAGCACACCGGCAGCCCCGGGGTCTGGGGGATGATGCTGAATGACAGGAACAACTGGCGCGACGCCGAGATCGGTCTGCCCGAGCGGGTGGCCGGCACGCTGGAACGGATGATCGCCAACGGCACCACCCGGGTGCGCAGCTACGCGCAGGTCGACGTGGACTGCGGCCTGGAGAAGTTCGACGCGGTGCTCGCCGCGAAGGAGGCCTTCGCCGAGCAGGCCGACGTGCAGATCATGACGTTCCCGCAGGCCGGCATCCTGCGCGAACCCGGCACCGTCGAGGTACTCGAGGAGTCGCTGCGGCAGGGCGCCGACGTGATGGGCGGCATCGACCCCAGCCAGCTCGACCGCGACCCGGCGAAACACCTCGACATCGTCTTCGGCCTCGCCGAGAAATACCAGGTCGAGGTCGACATCCACCTGCACGAGCCCGGCGAGCTGGGCGTGTTCAGCACCGAGCTGATCCTGGAGCGCACCCGCGCACTCGGTATGCAGGGCAAGGTGACGCTCTCGCACGCCTACGAGCTCGGCTCGGTTTCCGAGGCCGTCAGCCGCCGGCTGATCGAGGAGTTCGCCGAGCTCGACATCGCAATGGCCACCGTCGCCCCGGCCGCCCGGCGCCCGCTCTCGCTGCTGCAGCTGGTCGAGGCCGGCGTGCGTGTCGGGCTGGGCGAGGACGGCCAGCGCGACTACTGGAGCCCCTACGGCAACTGCGACATGCTCGACCGCACCTGGCAACTGGCGTTCACCAACGGATTCCGCCGCGACGAGCACATTGAGCTCGCCCTCGCCGTCGCCACGCTCGGCGGGGCCAGCATCATGAGCCACGACGCCCCGCGCGTGACCGGGCTGGGCAGCCGGCAGGGCCTCGCCGTCGGCGACCGGGCCGAGCTTCTGCTGGTGGACGGCGAGACACCGACGAGCGCCGTGATGGACAGGGGCGTCGACCGCACCGTCATCCACAACGGCCGGGTCGTCGCCGACGGGCTCCGTGTCGTCGGCCGCTGAGGTGGGCATCACCGACGCTCCCGCTGCCGCCATCCGCGCCACGCGCCCGCGCACGGCGACGCTGGGGCTGGTCGCCGCGCTCCTCGTCGGGGTGAACCTCCGACCGGCGATCACCTCCGTCGCCGCGCTGCTCGGTGAGACGGGCGCGCACTTCGGCCTGGATGCCGGGGCGACGACGGCGCTCGTCACGCTGCCGGTCATCGCCTTTGGCCTGACGGCGCCGCTCGGCCCGTGGCTCGCCCGGCGCATCGGGGTGGGCCGCGCGCTCGGCTGGGTGATGCTCGCGCTTGCTGCCGCCCTCGTGCTGCGTGTCGCGCTGCCCGGGCAGTTGTTGCTCGGCACCGCCGTGGCCGGCACCGCGATCATGGCCGCCGGCACGCTGTTGCCGCAATACCTGAAGTCACTGAACGCGGGCGGGCTCTGGGTCGGGCTGAGCAGCATGTCGTTCGGTGTCGGTGCGGCGCTCGGCGCCGGGCTCTCCGTGCCGCTGCACCACGCGCTGGGCGAGAGCGTCCCGCTCGCCCTCGGCGTGTGGGCGGTGCCCGCCGTGGTGGCCGCGCTCGCGATGACATTCGTGGCCAGTCGGTCCGGCATCCGGCTGCCCGGTCACGCCCGGCCGCGGCTTGCGCTGCCCGCCGGTGGGGTGCGCACGCTCGTGCTCGTCACCGTCGTGTTCGGGCTGCAGGCCCTGCTCTACTTCGCCGTGACCGCGTGGCTGCCGCTGTTCCTGGCCGACCGGGGCGAACCAGCTGCCGTGCGCGGCGGTCTGCTGGCATGGTTCAGCATCGCCGGCTTCCTGCCGACCATGCTGACCCCCATCATTGCCAGACGGCCGGGGGTGCTGCGCTGGTTCGGGCCGGGGCTGGGCTTGGTGGTTGCGCTCGGCGTTGCCTGGTTGTTCGTGGCGGGTGGCGGGCAGTACTTCTGGGTCGTCGGCCTGCTCGGCGCGGTGCAGAGCGCCGCGTTCGGCCTGGCGATCAGCCTCATCGTCGGCCTCTCCGCGAACGCGCACACCGCCGGCGTCGTCTCGGCCATCGGCCAGGGTGTCGGCTACGTGCTGGCGGGTGCGGGTTCGCTCCTCATCGGCCTGGTGCACACGGCATCCGGCGACTGGACGCCCAGCTTCGTGCTGATGGGCGTGTTCGCGATTGCGCTCAGCATCGCGACGGCGCTGCTCATCCGGCGGCCGCCGATCGACCTGGTCGCGGTGTCTGCGGACGAGGTGCAGAATCCGGCGCACGAGGCGGTCGAGCGCCGCTGAGGCCGTGCCTGACACCCGGCGGGGCCGCATAGGGTTGACGGGTGACTGCAACACTCGTGGCCCAGGGCCTTGCCGGCGGATACGCCCACCGCACGCTGTTCGAATCGCTCGACCTGACCGTCGCCCCCGGCGACGTGGTGGGGGTTGTCGGCGCCAACGGCGCGGGCAAGTCGACGCTGCTGCGCATCCTCGGCGGTGAGCTCGAGCCGCAGGCCGGCACCGTCAGCCTCTCGCCCAAGGACGCCTTCGTCGGCTGGCTGCCGCAGGAGCACGAGCGCGTGCCGGGCGAGAGCATCTCGGCCTACATCGCGCGGCGCACCGGCTGCGCCGAGGCCACCGAGCAGATGGATGCCGCCGCGGCCGCCCTCGGCGATCCCAGCCTGGCCGCGCCCGGCACCGACCCCGGCGACGTGTACGCCGTCGCGCTGGAGCGCTGGCTGGCCAGCGGCGCCGCCGACCTCGACGAGCGGCTGCCCGTGGTGCTGGCCGACCTCGGAATCACGCTTGAGGGCGGCTCTCCGCTCAGCGCCGACTCACTGATGACCTCACTCTCCGGCGGGCAGGCGGCCCGCGTCGGCCTCGCTGCGCTGCTCCTCTCCCGCTTCGACATCGTGCTGCTCGACGAGCCGACCAACGACCTCGACCTGGACGGCCTCGACCGCTTGGAGGCCTTCGTCACCGGCATCCGGGGCGGCGTCGTTCTGGTCAGCCACGACCGCGAGTTCCTCGCCCGCAGCGTCACCAAGGTGTTGGAGCTCGACCTGGCGCAGAACAGCAACCGGGTGTTCGGGGGCGGCTACGACTCCTACCTCGAGGAGCGGGCCATTGCCCGCCAGCACAAGCGCGACGACTACGAGGAGTTCGCGGCCAAGAAGGCCGACCTCGTCGGGCGTGCCCGCGTCCAGCGCGAATGGTCGAGCCAGGGCGTGCGCAACGCCATGAAGAAGTCGCCGGACAACGACAAGATCCGCCGCAAGGCCGCGGCGGAATCCAGCGAGAAGCAGGCCCAGAAGGTGCGCCAGATGGAGAGCCGGATCGCGCGCCTGGACGAGGTGGAGGAACCGCGCAAGGAGTGGCAGCTCGAGTTCACCATCGGTGCCGCCCCGCGCTCCAGCTCGGTGGTCAGCACGCTGAATGCCGCCCTGTTCCGGCAGGGTGACTTCACGCTCGGGCCGGTGTCTCTGCAGGTCAACGCGGGGGAGCGCATCGGCATCACCGGGCCGAACGGCGCCGGCAAGTCGACGCTGCTGCGTGCCCTGCTCGGCCGTCAGGTTCCGGATGCCGGCACCGCCAGCCTCGGCGTCAACGTGTCGATCGGCGAGATTGACCAGGCCCGCTCACAGCTGGTCGGCGACACCCCGCTCGCCGAGGCCTTCGAGGCGCTGGTGCCAGAGATGGCGGCCGCCGAGGTGCGCACCCTGCTCGCCAAGTTCGGCCTGAAGGCCGACCACGTGCTACGCCCCGTCGACGCGCTGTCGCCGGGGAGCGCACCCGAGCAGGGCTCGCCCTGCTGCAGGCGCGCGGCGTGAACGTGCTGGTGCTCGACGAGCCGACCAACCACCTCGACCTGGCCGCGATCGAGCAGCTCGAGCAGGCGCTGGAGAGCTACGAGGGCACGCTGCTGCTCGTCACCCACGACCGCCGCATGCTTGAGACGGTGCGCATCGACCGCCGCTGGGCCGTCGAATCCGGAACCGTCACCGAGCTCTAGGCGAGCGTCAGCGCGGGCCGGCCGGCAACTCCAGCACCGTCTTGCCCGGCAGCGCCGTGCCGTCGGCGATCTCGCGGTGCGCCTCCTCGACGCTCTCGATCGGTAGCACCCGCCCAATCAGGGGGCGGGCCTGCCCGGACTCGAACCAGGGCCAGACGTCGGCGCGCACCCTGGCCACCACCGCCGCCTTGGACGTCGGGCCGGTGCGCGCGCGGGAGCGGAGGGTGGTGGCATGAACGCTCAGCCGGCGCGTGAACATCGATGCGAGATCGAGGGTGGCGCTCGAGCCGCCGAGGCCGGCCACGATCATCAGTCGGCCGTCGTCGGCCAGGCTGTCGAGGTTGCGCTGCAGGTAGCTGCCGCCGACGACGTCCAGGATGACGTTGACACCGCGGCCGGCGGTGAGCTCGGCCACCACGGCAACGAAGTCCTCGCTGCGGTAGTCGATGCCGCGCACTGCGCCCCACCGCTCGGTGGCGCGGGCGCGCTCTGGCGAACCCGCCGTCGCAAACACGGTGTACCCGGCGCAGGCCGCGAGTTGGACCGCCATGCTGCCGAGCCCGCTGGCGCCGCCGTGGATGAGTGCGGCCTCGCCAGGCAGCGGCGCGCTGAAGCCCATCGCCAGATTGGACCAGACGGTGCAGAGCGACTCGGGCAGGGACGCGGCCTCAACCAGCGAGAGCGTCGCAGGAACGGGCAGCAGTTGGGTCGCGGGCACCGCCACCCGCTCGGCGTAGCCACCGCCGTTCAGGAGCGCGCATACACGGTCGCCGACCGCCCAACCCTGCACCGCCGAACCGACTTCGCTGATGACGCCGGCGCACTCCAGGCCGAGAATCGGTGAATCGCCGGCGGGGACGGGGTATCCGCCCTGGCGCTGCATCAGGTCGGCCCGGTTGACGGCGGTTGCGGCGACATCGATCACGACCTCGTCGGCGGCCGGCACCGGGTCGTCCGTCTCCGCCCAATACAGTTCTGTCCGGCCCTGGCCAGTGCCGGCTGCGTCCTCCACGATTGCTTTCACAGCATCGGAGGCTAGCAGGGTGCTAGCGGGACTGGCGCTTCTTGTACGGCAGCGGCTCGCCCTTGACCCGCGGCGCCCGGCCCTTGCCCTTGTTGGCCTTGGCCTTGCCGCCCGCCTTCGGGGCCGGCGGCTTGTTGGCCGCGTCGTACGCGGCGATCTCGGCCACGGCGGTCGCGAGGAACATCTCGCCGGCCGGCGTCAGGCTCATGGTGCTGGTGGCGCGGTTGATGAGGTGGGCGCCGACGAGGGCCTCCACCTGGTTCAGGGAGCCGCTGAGGGTGGCGTGCGAGACGCCGAGGGCGCTCGCAGCCTTGGCCAGGTCGAGCTCGGTCGCCACAGTGACGTAGTGCCTGAGCAGGGAGATGTCCACGGGACGCCTTTCGAAGGTCCGCGCCGATGCGCGGTTCTCCCAGAGTACGCGGTCGCGCTGTGCGCCAGCCCCGCAGCGGCCGCGACAGGCTCCGCAGCCGCTGCGCCGCCGGGCTCAGGCAGCGCCGAAGCGCTGCACCGCCCGGGCGTGCGCCTTCAGCGCCTCTTCTTCGCGGTTCTTCGGCGGCGCGGTGCTCACCAGGTCCTCGAGCAGATGACGCGTCACATGCGCGACCTCGGCGACCGCTCGCTCGAACGCGTCCCTGTTCGCCTGAGATGGATTCGTGGACCCGCTGATCTTGCGCACGTACTGCAGCGCAGCGGCGTACACCTCGTCGTCGGTGGCCTCTGGCTCGAAATTGTGCAGCGTGTGGATGTTTCGGCACATGCTCAGAGGCTAGCCAGCTGCATCCGCCCCCGAAAGCCCCGCCACGAATACTGTGTACAGGATGCGCTGGCGACAGCGACTAAACTGAGCAATCGTCTGGGCCATACGGCTGGACGGTAGTTGGATCGACAGGGCTTGTCAGAATCCGTGACAAGAAGGGCCCATCGGCATGAGCGCGCAGTCCACCACCCCCGAGGCGCACCTGGCCAGACGCGGCACGATCGGCGCCGCCACCCAGGTCGGCACCGAGGTGAGCATCAATCTCGGCTCGGCACTGGCCGGCGTCGCGATGCCGCTCGTCGGCGCCCCCGTGGTCGTCGCCGTGCGCCAGATCGTGATGACGCTTGTGCTGGTGCCGATCTACCGGCCGAAGCGCGCCGAGCTCAGCTGGGCCAGGCTCTGGCCCGCCGTCGCGCTCGGCGTGGTGATGGCCGTGATGAACCTCAGCTTCTACGCCTCGGTGCACATCATCGGGCTCGGGTTGGCCGCGACGATCGAGTTCCTCGGCCCGCTGGCGCTGGCGCTCGCGGTGAGCCGCCGCCTGCTCGACTTCGTGTGCGCGCTCGCGGCCGGCGCCGGGGTCGTGCTGCTCACCGGACTCGACGGCACGGTGGATCTGGTGGGCATTACCCTCGCGCTGATCGCGGGCGCGTCCTGGGCCGGCTACATCCTGTTCACGCGCCGCGTCGCGCTCACACTGCCCGGGCTGGAAGGGCTGACCGTGGCCGGAATCGTCAGCCTCGTGCTCGTGCTTCCGATCGCCATCTTCACGTTCGACGCAGCCGCGCTGGACTGGGGTCTCCTCGGACTGCTCGTGGCCATCGGAGTGCTCTCCTCCGCGCTGCCGTACAGCCTGGACACCTTCATCCTGCGCCGGGTCGACACCCGGGTGTACGCGATCATCACCGCCTGCGGCCCGGCCATCGCCGCTCTGTTCGGCTGGCTGATCTTGGGTGAGCAGTTCAGCGCGCTGCAGATCGTCGCGATCGGCCTCGTCTGCGCCGCCGCGGCCACGGCGATCGCCACGCAGAGCCAGCGACCGAGCTCCGACCTGGAGCGCACGGCCGAGGCCCAGCTCTAGGCAGGGCAGCGCGGCGACCCTGCCCCGCTGGTTGCTCCGTTGGCTCGAGGGAGCGTGCGACCGAAGCCAACCGGCCGGCACCCGGGGGAGCGGATGCCGGGGCGGCGCGATCCGGTTGACTCTCGGGCTTCGGGCGCTGCGCTGCTCCTTCGTCGCGGCGCGGCGCCCTCCAGCCAGCGGGGCAGGGCGGCGCGGCGACCTTGCCCCGCTGGTTGAGCTTGTCGAAACCCCTGCGTTGGCTCGAGGGAGCGTGCGACCGAAGCCAGTCGCCCGGCATCTGGCGGAGCGGATCGGATGCCGGCGCGGCGCGGCGACCTTGCCCCGCTGGTTGAGCTTGTCGAAACCCCTGCGTTAGCTCGAGGGAGCCTGCGACCGAAGCCAGTCGGCCGGCACCCGGGGGAGCGGATGCCGGCGCGGCGCGGCGGCCCTGCTCCGCTGGTTGAGCTTGTCGAAACCCCTCCGTTGGCTCGAAGGAACGTGCGACTGAAGCCAACCGGCCGAGTCCCGTGCGGGCCCGGCCGGCCGGACACCGGTTAGTGGCCGGCGTGCACGCCCTCCATGTCGGCCGGCTTCTTGACGAAGAAGGCGCCGACGATGGCGAACATCGAGATGATCGCGCCGATCGTGAAGGCCGCCCGGGTTCCGCCGGCCGCCGCGGCATCCGCCGCCGCGCCGCCCGCGAGCAACTGCGCCGTCTGCGACGCCAGCACCGTGATGAACAGCGCCGTGCCCGCGGCCCCCGCCAGCTGCTGCAGCGTCGAGAGCATGGCGCTGGCGTGCGAGTAGAACCGCGGCGTGACGGCACCGAGCGCCGAGGTGAACAGCGGCGTGAAGATCAGCGCCAGGCCGAAGCTCATCACCATGTGGGCGGCGAGCAGGAACCAGATCGAGGTGTTCTCGTCGACGATGGTGAGCGTCCAGAGCACCGCGCTGACCAGGATCGTGCCGGGCACCAGCAGCGGCCGCGGCCCGAAACGGTCGAACAGACGGCCGACGAACGGCGCGATGACACCCATCAGGATGCCGCCAGGCAGCAGAAGCAGGCCGGCCGTC
Source organism: Microterricola viridarii (assembly GCF_001542775.1). Taxonomy (GTDB): domain Bacteria; phylum Actinomycetota; class Actinomycetes; order Actinomycetales; family Microbacteriaceae; genus Microterricola; species Microterricola viridarii_A. Next base: position 2,023,318 of record NZ_CP014145.1, on the reverse strand, counting down.
ACCGGGTCGAGTTCCAGCACGCCGAGCATGAACAGCGGCAGCACGATGATCACGCCGAACAGCGAAGCCATCATCACCAGCATCATGCCGAGTGAGATCGTGAACTGCGGGAAGCGGAAGGTGCGCAGGTCGAGCAGCGCCTGGTCTCGGCGCTGCAGCTGCAACTGGCGCAGCACGAACAGCACCAGCGCGATGCCGCCGCCGATCAGGCCGACGATCGCGGGGTTCACCGCGCCGGTCGACGTGGCTCCGACCGCGCTGAGGCCGTAGATGAGCCCGCCGAAGCCGATGGCGGAGAGCACCACGGACAGCAGATCCAGCGGCACCTTGGTCGGGGTGCTCACGTTCTCCACCTTGCGCATGCCATACGCCAGCATGGCCAGGCCGATCGGCAGCATGACACCGAAGATGCCGCGCCAGCCGAAGCTGTTCAGCATCAGTCCGGAGAAGGTCGGGCCGATGGCCGGGGCCACCGACATGACGATGGAGACGTTGCCCATCATCTTGCCGCGGTGGTGCGGCGGCACCAGCGTCATCAGCGTGGTCATGAGCAGCGGCATCATGATCGCCGTGCCGGATGCCTGCACCACGCGCGCCGCGAGCAGAACCTCGAAGCTCGGCGCGAGGAACGCGATGGCGGTGCCCACGGTGAACAGCGACATCGCGGCGATGTAGATCGGGCGCGTGTTGAAGCGCTGCAGCAGGTAGCCGGTGATGGGGATGACAACGGCCATTGTCAGCAGGAACGCGGTGGTCAGCCACTGGCCGGCGCGTTCGTCGACGTGCAGGCTCTCCATGATCGGGCGGAGGGCGACGCCCATCGTGGTCTCGTTCAGGAACACCACGAACGTGGAGGCGACGAGCAGCCAGATCACCTTGTTATTGCGGCGTTCGACGGCAGGGTCTAGTTGGCGGGGAACCGAGCTCGTGTCAAGAGCCTCGGCATCGGAAGCGGTGCGTTCAGTCACAGTCAATTTTCGTTTCGATGAAGGTTGAGAGGGCGTATTGCGCAGGGAGAGCAATCAGCGTCGGCAGGGGGCCGGTGCGACGGCGACGCGTTGTCGCCCGAATGTCGCGGTCACCCCGTCGAGGTTTTCAGTGGATGCCAGTGGTGAGGTCAGTCAGCGTCGGAAGATCTACCTGTCAGCTCAGCGCCGACACCGGCAAATCTATTCCCGACCACCGACAGCACTCTGCGGCGTTGCTCTCGTGCAGTGTTGCTCGGATGCGCTGCTACTCGGATGCGCTGCTACTCAGATGCGCCGGGCGGCGCCGGCATCCGGGCTGCGGTGAAAAGGGTGGCGACGCTCAGGGAGCGGGCGCCGGGCCATCCGTCGGAGTCGGGGTGGGCAGCCACCCCTTCAGAATCGACTCCTCGGGCGCCAGCAGCTCCTCGTCCGAGAGGTCGTGGTCATCTCGGTTCGTGTTTGCTGATGGAGTGCTCATCTTTTCACCCTATCGAGCGACACGGCGGAGGTAAACCTCTGTGGTGTGATTGCGGCGACCCGGCTAACGGCCGGCGATGCCGGCGACCGCGGCGACCGCGCCCACGACGGCGGCCGCGGCGGCCCGGAGCTGCTCGGCGCTGGTAGCCGTGGAGAAGGTGAAGCGCACGGCGGTCTGCGCCAGTTCCGGCGGCAGGCCGATCGCGGTGAGCACGGGGGAGGCCTCGTCGGAGCCGGCCGCGCACGCCGAACCGCTGGAGCAGATCACGCCGCGGCGCTCCAGCTCCAACAGCACAGCCTCGCCGCTGGTACCGGCGAACACGAAGGAGGCGGAGCCGGGCAGGCGGCTGCTCGGGTGCCCGGTCAAGGTCGCCTCGGGCACCGCGCCGAGCACGGCCGTGATGAACTCGTCGCGGAGGGCGGTGGCGTGATCGGCGGCGCCGGCCAGACGCTCGCCCTCCGCCAGCCTCAGCGCGGTCGCCAGGGCGACGGCCCCAGCGACGTTCTCGGTGCCACTGCGCCGACCCCGCTCCTGGCCGCCGCCGTGCAGCAACGGTTCCAACGGCAACCGACCGCGCACGAACAGCGCACCGATGCCCTTGGGGCGCCGACCTTGTGGCCCGAGATGCCGAGGGCGTCCACGCCGAGCGCGCGCACGTCCAGCGGCAGCCAGCCTGCGGCCTGCACCGCGTCCGTGTGCAGCGGCACCCCCGCCGCGGCGGCGACGGCGGCGAGCTCCGGAATCGGCTGCACCGTGCCGATCTCGTTGTTGGCGTAGTGCACGCTGGCGAGCGTGCTGTCTGGGCGCAGCAGGGCGGCGAGCTCGGCGGGGTCGACCCGGCCGGCGGCATCCGGGTGCAGGAAGTCAACGGTGAACCCGTGCAGCCGGCGCAGGTAGTCGAGCGACTCGAGCACAGCCTCGTGCTCGAGCGGTGTACTGACGATGTGCCGGCCGCGCGGCCGGCCGAGCGCGATGCCCTTGACGGCGAGGTTGTCGGACTCGGTGCCGCCGGCCGTGAACAGCACCTCGCCGGCCCGGCAGCCGAGCGCAGCGGCAACCTCGGACCTGGCCGCCTCGAGCGCGGCCGCGGCGGATTCCCCGGCCCGGTGGTGGCTGGACGGGTTGCCGAACTCGCCGCTCAACCACGGCCACATCGCGGCCAGTGCCTCGGGGCGCACGGGGGCGCTCGCGGCATGGTCGAGGTAGATCGCGTCGTGATACAGGGAGTTGCTGGGCTGGCTCATCGGGGGTTCCTAGGCGGAGAGGACCACATCGAGGCCGAGGTCGAGGGCGCGCACGCTGTGGGTGAGTGCGCCGACCGAGATGATGTCGACCCCGGATGCCGCAATCGCCCGCACCGTGTCGAGGCTGACCCCGCCGCTGGCCTCGACGATGGCCCGCCCGGCAACCTGCTGCACGCCCTGGCGCAGCTGTTCCGGGCTGAAGTTGTCGAGCATGATGGTGTCGATGCCGGCGGCCAGCACGGGTTCGATCTGGTCGAGCCGGTCGACCTCCACCTCGAGGTGGGTGGTGTGCGAGAGCCGGGCCCGGAGCGCCAGCAGGGCGTCGGTGACCGAGAGGTCGCCCGCGGTGAGCACGGCCAGGTGGTTGTCCTTGGCCATGACGGCGTCGCTCAGGCTGAAGCGGTGGTTGTGGCCGCCGCCGTCGCGCACGGCCTGGCGTTCCAGCGCCCGCAGCCCTGGCGTGGTCTTGCGGGTGTCGACGATGCGCGCCCGGGTGCCCTCCGTCTCGGTGACGTAGCGGGCGGTCAGCGTCGCGATGCCGCTCATCCGCTGCACCAGGTTGAGGGCGACGCGTTCGGCCTGCAGGATGCCGCGGGCCGGGCCGTTCACCCGGGCGAGCACGGCGCCGCGCTCGAAAGCGGCGGCATCCGGCACCAGGACCTCGACGTGGATGGCCGGGTCGGTCAGGGTGAAGGCGGCGCGCACGAGGGCGGCGCCGCTGAACACGCCGGCCTCACGGGCGACGAGTTCGGCCGTGGCCGTCGCCCTCTCGGGGATCAGCAGCTCGGAGGTCACGTCACCCCACGGGGCGTCCTCGAGCAGGGCGGCAGAGACCACGGTGGTGATGGCGGCATTGCTCAGCATGCGAGGGCTTCCTCTCGGGAGGCGGGTGTTTCGGAGGGTGCAGAGAGTGGGGCGTCGCGGCGGAAATGAGCGCCGACGGATGCGGTGCGGGCGCTCGCCGCGGCCACGAGCAGGCGGGCCAGGTCGAGCAGGTTGGCGTCCTCGATGGCGCGGCGGCTGGCGCCGGGGCCGGTGTACGGCCGGGGCAGCGCGGCCAGGGCGTCCGCTGCGGCGGCGAGCATATCGCCGTCCCGCTCAAGCCCGGCCGTGTCCCAGAGCAGCGTCTGCACCGTCGCGCGCAGCGCGGTGTGCTCGCGGTTCTCGTCGGGGCGTAGCCGTTCGGCGGATGCGCCGGGCGACACACCGTCAGAACGGGTGTCTGTCGTGGCGTGTCGCCGCTCGTATCCGCTGACTGGCAGATCGGCGGACGCCGCGACATCCGCCGTCAGCGCCCGTACCGCACGGTCGGCAAACACGGCCGCCTCCAGCAGCGAGTTCGAGGCGAGCCGGTTGGCGCCGTGCGCGCCGGTGCAGGCTGCCTCGCCGACGGCGAACAGGCCGGGCAGCGAGGTGCGGCCCCACAGGTCGGTGGCGATGCCACCCATCCAGTAGTGCGCGGCGGGCGTCACCGGAACGGGCAGGGTGGCCCAGTCCAGGCCGTTGTCGGTGCAGGCAGCCGTGATGGTCGGGAAGCGGCCGGCGAGCAGCGCCGCGTTCTCTGCGGCCGTCGGGGCGAGCGCGGTGGCGTCGAGCAGCACCGGCTGTCCGCCCTGTGCGGCCATCTCGACGGCGATCTCGCGCGCCACGATGTCGCGGGGTGCAAGCTCGGCGAGCGGATGCCGGCCGAGCATGAACCGCTCGCCGGCGCGGTTGCGCAGTACGGCGCCCTCCCCGCGCACCGCCTCGGAGACGAGCGGGGTGCCCGGAACGGCCAGCGCGGTCGGATGGAACTGCACGAACTCGAGGTCGCGCAGGCGTGCGCCGGCCCGCCAGGCGGCGGCGACGCCGTCTCCGGTGGCGATGGCCGGGTTCGTCGTGTGCCGGAACAGCTGCCCGGCGCCGCCGGTGGCGAGCACCACGGCGTCGGCATACAGCTTCTCGCGCCGCCCGTCGGCCGCCTGCAGCTCGGCCCCCACCACGCGGTCGGCGGCGTTCGGTGTCGGCTCGGTCAGCAACTCGACCAGCATGGTCTGCTCGCGCACGACGATCGGCCGGCGGGAGAGGGCGTCGAGCATGGCGCGGGCGATCTCGGCCCCCGTTGCATCGCCGCCGGCGTGCACGACCCGGGGCCGCACGTGCGCCGCCTCGAGCCCGCGGGCCAGCCCGGACTCGTCGCGGTCGAAGTGCGCGCCGAAGCGAATCAGGTCGCGCACCCGCGCCGGGCCCTCATCGCAGAGCACGCGCGCGGCCGCGGCATCGCTCAGGCCTGCGCCGGCGCGCAACGTGTCGAGCAGGTGGGCGTTGGGGGAGTCATCGGGGAACAGCGAGGCGGCGATGCCGCCCTGGGCGTGGCCGGTGTTGCTCTCGTCGAGGGCACCCTTGGTCACCAGGGTGACACGGTGCCCGGCATCGGCAGCGCGCACCGCGGCAAAGAGGCCGCCGAGCCCGCTGCCGATCACCAGAACGGTGCTCATCTCAGACGCCCGTCGCAGCAATAGCGGCGGCGGCAGCAGCAGGCGCGGTGCCGCCGCCGTTGGCGGGCGGCTTGGCGGCCAGCATCCGCTCGAGGGCAAGGCGGGCAGGCGCCGCCACCTCGGCGCTGACCGACACCTGGTTGACGACCTCGCCGGCAACCAACGATTCCAGCACCCAGGCGAGGTAGCCGGGGTGGATCCGGTACATGGTCGAGCACGGGCACACGACCGGGTCGAGGCAGAAGATGGTGTGCTCCGGGTGCTGGGCGGCGAGGCGCTGCACGAGGTTGATCTCGGTGCCGATCGCGAACGTCGAGCCGGCCGGGGCGGCCTGGATGGCCTTCGTGATGTAGTCGGTGGAGCCGTACTCGTCGGCGGCGTCCACAACGGGCATCGGGCATTCCGGGTGCACGATCACGCGCACACCGGGGTGGCTGGCCCGGGCCTGCTCGATCTGGGCGACGGTGAAGCGCTTGTGCACGCTGCAGAAGCCGTGCCAGAGGATCACCTTCGCGTCGTCGAGCTCTTCCTCGGTGTTGCCGCCGAGCGCCTTGCGCGGGTTCCACATCGGCATCTGCTCGAGCGGAACGCCCATCGCCTTCGCCGTGTTGCGGCCGAGGTGCTGGTCGGGGAAGAACAGTACCCGCTGACCGCGCTCGAACGCCCACTCCAACACGGTCTCGGCGTTGGAGGACGTGCAGACGATGCCGCCGCGCTCGCCGCAGAACGCCTTGAGCGCCGCGGAGGAGTTCATGTAGGTGACCGGGATGACGGGCACCCGGCCGGTCTCGTCCGGCTCGGTGCCGTAGAGCTCTTCGAGCTGCTCCCAGCACTCGGTGACCGAGTCGATGTCGGCCATGTCGGCCATCGAGCAGCCGGCGGCCAGGTTCGGCAGGATCACGGCCTGCTCGGGCGTGGAGAGAAGGTCGGCTGTCTCGGCCATGAAGTGCACACCGCAGAACACGATCGCCTCGGCATCCGGCCGCGACCGGGCGGCGCCGGCCAGCTGGAACGAGTCACCGATGTAGTCGGCGTGGGCGACGACCTCGTCGCGCTGGTAGAAGTGGCCGAGCACGAGCACCCGGTCGCCGAAGGTCGCCTTCGCGGCGCGCACCCGGGCGTCCAGCTCTTCGTCGCTGGCCGTCTTGTACTCGGCGGGCAGCGCGCCCTGGCGCGGCGAGCCGGTCGGGATCACGTCGCCCATGGAGGAGCCGGGACCGTAGGAGACGGGGCCGGCGTCGAACTCCCAGGGGCCCTTCGCCAGCTCGGGCGAGCAGCTCTCGGTCGCAGAAGAGCCGCTGGAGATCAGCTGGATGACGCGGTCGACCGATGCGGTCATGGCAGGGTTTTGTGCGGTGGTGCTCATGATGCCTTCCCAGGGGTGGCGCGGCCGAGGGGGCCGAGGTCTGCGGGGTCGCCGTTCGCGGAGTGAACGGTGGAGTCGAAACGGTAGAGGCGGGGCGGCCGGTGCGGGGTGCCGGCCAGGTACTCGTCGGTGGCGATGACGGTCTTCGACGCCTCGATCGTGCGGCGGAAGTTCGCCGGGTCGATGGGCCGCTGCAGCACGGCCTCATGCACCTCGCGCAGCTGGGCGAGGGTGAACGTCTCGCCGAGGAAGGCGTGCGCGATGCGGGAGTACTCCAGCTTGGTGCGCAGCCGCCAGAGGGCGTAGTCGACGATGAGGTTGTGGTCGAAGGCCAGCTCCGGCAGGTCGTCGGCCGGGAACCAGCGCACGTTCTCGCCCTCGGCGGCGCGGGCCGCCTCATCGGACTGCACGAGCGCCCAGTAGACGACGGAGACCACCCGGCGTCCGGGGGAGCGATCCAGCGCCCCGAAAGTGTAGAGCTGCTCGAGGTATTTCGGGGTGAGCCCGGTCGTCTCGTTGAGGGTGCGGGCTGCGGCCTTGCCGAGCTCCTCGTCGACGGGAAGCCAGCCGCCCGGCAGCGCCCATTGGCCTTCGAACGGCTCGCGGGTGCGCCGCACGAGCGGCAGCCAGAGCGAGGGGAGCTCGGATGACGGCTCTGCGTGCAGCGCGAAAATGACGGTCGAGACCGCAAGCTCGGCCGTGGCTGGCTCGTGCGCCGGTTCGTGGGCCGGGGCTGAACTCATGCGTCATCCGCCTCTCGCAGATACCTCAGGGTCAAATTGACTCTAAGTCAGGATGCCCATCTTATGGTCAACTTGACCTGAAGGCAATTGCGTGACCCAGGCGGGCGCCGCGCGCGGCGCCCCAGCCCGCGCGCTATGCTGGCAGCAACTGAATATCGGGCCACATGGTCGACGCGGGAGAGCCGGGCGCAGCGATGCGTATCGGCACCGAAGGAGCAATCCTCCCCGACAATCTCTCAGGTATAAGTACCGCGTCGATTTGGCCACTCTGGAAAGAGGATCTCGCCAAGCGAGATCCCGCCCAAGGTGAAAGCCGCACTCCCTGCCGACTCCGGCGGGCCGCGGTGAAACTCTCAGGCCGGATGACAGAGGGGGAGTTCCGAGACGGTCACGCGACCGTCCAGAATCTCGCCCGGCGCCTGCCGGTTCGACGTGAGGAACTCCTTGTCAATGACTGACGCCACCACCGATACCACCGGCACCGCGCGCTTCTCCCCGCTGCACCAGCAGCACGTCGACGCCGGCGCCAGCTTCACCGACTTCGGCGGCTGGCAGATGCCCGTGCGCTATTCGAGCGACCTCGCCGAGCACCACGCCGTGCGCACAGCCGCCGGCATCTTCGACATCTCGCACATGGCCGAGATCCTCGTCGAGGGCCCGGCCGCTCCGGCGTTTCTCGACTACGCCCTCGCCGGCAAGATCTCGGCCGTCAAACTCGGCCAGGCCAAGTACAGCCTGCTGCTGAACGCGGATGGCGGCATCGTCGACGATCTCGTCGTGTACCGGCTGGGCGAGGAGCGATTCCTCGTCGTCGCCAATGCCGGCAACCGTTTTGCAGTTGTTCCGGCCTTGGCCGAGCGCGCATCCGGCTTCGACGTGACCGTCACCGACCTGAGCGACCAGATCGCTCTGATCGCCGTACAGGGGCCAGCCTCCCGCGCGATCCTCGAGGCGACGACGGGCATCACCGGGCTCGGCATCGCGCTCGACGAGCTCAAGTACTACTGGTCGACGGATGCCGCCTTCAACGGCGCCCCGCTCCTCATCGCCCGCACCGGCTACACCGGCGAGGACGGCTTCGAGCTGTACATCCAGACCGACGAGGCGGCCGAGCTCTGGGCCGCGCTCAGCGCGGCCGGCGCCGACCACGGCCTCGTTCCCTGCGGGCTCGCCAGCCGCGACACGCTGCGCCTGGAGGCCGGCATGCCGCTCTACGGCCACGAGCTCGGCACCGACGTGTTCCCGGCGCAGGCGGGCCTCGGCCGCGTCGTCGCACTGGCCAAGGAGGGCGACTTCGTCGGCCGCGCCGCCAGCGAGCGGGGCCCGGCAGAGGGCGCCCGCGTGCTCGTCGGCCTCGCCGCAGAGGGCCGCCGGGCCGGCCGCGCCGACTACCCGCTGTTCGCCAGCACGGATGCCGACGCGCCCGCCATCGGCGTGATCACCAGCGGCGCGCTCTCGCCGACGCTCGGCCACCCGATCGCGATGGCCTTCGTCGACCCCGGCCACGCAGAGCTCGGCACCGAGATCTTCATCGACGTGCGCGGCAGCCGCGTGCCGGCATCCGTCGTCGCTCTGCCCTTCTACAAGCGCGACAAGTAACCCCAGAACACCCCGATCACCCCACTCAAAGGAGCCATCATGGCCGAGCCCACCACCCTCCAGTACACCGCCGACCACGAGTGGCTGCTCGTCGACGGCAACACCGCCGTCGTAGGCATCACCGCCTACGCCGCCGACCAGCTGGGCGACGTCGTGTTCGTCGACCTGCCGGACTCCGGCGACGAGATCACCGCTGGCAGCGTTGTCGGCGAGATCGAGTCGACCAAGTCGGTCGGCGAGCTGATCATCCCCGTCGACGGCACCGTCACCGAGATCAACCAGGCCCTGGTCGACGCACCCGAGCTGATCAACTCCGACCCCTTCGGCGAGGGCTGGCTCATCAAGATCAGCTTCGCCGAGCTGCCGACGCTGCTGAGCTACGACGAGTACAGCGCGCTCATCGCCGACTAGTCACCGAGCGCATCCGCTTCTGACGAACATCCGTTTGAACCAGCACAGAGAATCTCGAGAGCAATGAACCCCACCTCATCTGCATTCAATACCGACGCCTTCGGACGCCGCCACATCGGCGTCGGCGTGAACGAGCAGCAGCAGATGCTGCAGACGCTCGGCTACGACAGCCTCGAGGACCTGCTCACCGCAGCGGTGCCCGAGTCGATCCGCGTCGGCGAGATTCTCAATTCGGCGATCCCGGATGCCGCAACAGAACGCGAGGCGCTGGCCGAACTGCGGGCCATCGCCGACCAGAACACGGTGCGCACCTCGATGATCGGCCTCGGCTACTACGGCACCATCACGCCGTCGGTGATCAAGCGCAACGTGCTCGAGAACCCGAGCTGGTACACGGCGTACACGCCCTACCAGCCGGAGATCTCGCAGGGCCGCCTCGAGGCGCTGATCAACTTCCAGACGATGGTCACCGACCTGACCGGGCTCGACACCGCCAACGCGTCGATGCTTGATGAGGGCACCGCCGTCGTCGAGGGCATGCTGCTGGCCCGCCGCGCGTCCAAGCTGAAGAACAACCGCTTCATCGTCGACGCCGACGTGTTCCCGCAGACGCTCGCGCTGCTCCAGTCACGTGCTGAGGCCGTCGACATCGAGCTCGTCGTCACCGCGCTGAACGCCGACACCGACGTGGCCGCTCTCGGCGAGCACTTCGGAGCGTTCGTGCAGTACCCGGGCGCCTCCGGCCGGGTCTGGGACCCGTCCGCCGTGATCGCCGCGTCGAAGGCGCAGGGCGCCCTCGTCGTCGTTGCCGCCGATCTGCTGGCCCTCGCGCTGCTCACCTCGCCGGGCGAGCTCGGCGCCGACGTTGCCGTCGGAACCAGCCAGCGCTTCGGCGTGCCGATGGGCTTCGGCGGCCCGCACGCCGGCTACATGGCCGTGCGCGCCGGCCTCGAGCGCCAGCTGCCCGGCCGCCTCGTCGGTGTGTCGAAGGATGCCGTCGGCCACCCCGCCTACCGCCTCACCCTGCAGGTGCGCGAGCAGCACATCCGCCGCGAGAAGGCCACCTCGAACATCTGCACCGCGCAGGTGCTGCTGGCCGTCATGGCGAGCATGTTCGCCGTCTACCACGGCCCGGCCGGCATCCGCCACATCGCCGTCAGCACCGCGCTGAAGGCCCGCGCCCTCGCCGACGTGCTCACCGGCTACGGCCTCACGTTGGCCAACGACGACTTCTTCGACACGATCCGGGTGCACGTTCCCGGGCTCGCATCGACCGTGATCGAGCGTGCCCGCGCCCGCGGCTACAACCTCTGGGAGGTGAGCGAGGCCACCGTCGCCATCTCCGTCGACGAGACCACGACCGAGGCCGACCTGTCGCTCATCGCCGAGGCGTTCGGCCTGCCCGAGCGCACCCCGGTCGCCGTGCAGCTGACCGCCGACGCCCTGCGCGCCGCCGTGCCAGCCCCGCTGGTGCGCACCAGCTCCTACCTCGGCCACCCGGTGTTCAACTCGCACCACTCCGAGACGCAGATGATGCGCTACCTGAAGAGCCTTGCCGACCGCGACTACGCGCTGGACCGCGGCATGATCCCGCTCGGCTCCTGCACCATGAAGCTCAACGCGGCCACCGAGATGGAGGCCGTCACCTGGCCCGAGTTCGCCGGCCTGCACCCCTTCGCCCCCGAGGCCGACGTGCTCGGCTCGCTCGCCCTGATCGAGCAGCTGGAGAGCTGGCTCGCCGAGGTCACCGGCTACGACTCCGTATCGCTGCAGCCGAACGCCGGCAGCCAGGGCGAACTCGCCGGCCTGCTGGCGATCCGCGGCTACCACCGTTCCAACGGCGAGCTCGAGCGCACCGTCTGCCTGATCCCGCAGAGCGCGCACGGCACCAACGCGGCATCCGCCGTGCTGGCAGGCATGAAGGTCGTCGTCGTCGCCTGCGACGAGCTCGGCAACGTCGACCTCGACGACCTGCGCGCCAAGATCGCCCTGCACGCAGAGCAGCTCTCGGCCCTCATGATCACGTACCCGTCGACGCACGGCGTCTACGAGCACGAGGTCACGGCCATCACCCAGGCCGTGCACGATGCCGGCGGCCAGGTCTACGTTGACGGTGCCAACTTGAACGCCCTGCTCGGCTTCGCCCGGTTCGGCGACTTCGGCGGCGACGTCTCGCACCTCAACCTGCACAAGACGTTCTGCATCCCGCACGGCGGCGGCGGACCCGGCGTCGGCCCGGTCGCGGCCAAGGCCCACCTCGCCCCGTTCCTGCCCGGCCACCCGCTGGCCCAGCGTGCGGACCACGGCCCGTACGTGCACGCCGGCGGACCGGTCTCGGCCGCCCCCTACGGCAGCCCGAGCATCCTCCCGATCACCTGGGCGTACATCCGCATGATGGGCGCGGAGGGTCTCAAGCAGGCCACCGGCGCCGCCGTGCTGAGCGCGAACTACATCGCCGCACGCCTGGCCCCGCACTACCCGGTGCTCTACACCGGCGACAACGGCCTGGTCGCGCACGAGTGCATCCTCGACCTGCGCCCGCTCACCGAGGCGACCGGCGTGACCGTCGACGATGTGGCCAAGCGCCTCGTTGACTACGGCTTCCACGCCCCGACCATGTCGTTCCCCGTCGCGGGCACGCTCATGGTCGAGCCGACCGAGTCGGAAGACCTCGGTGAGATCGAGCGCTTCATCGAGGCCATGGTCTCGATCAAGGCCGAGGCGGATGCCGTCGCCGCCGGCGTCTGGCCGGCCGACGACAACCCGCTGCGGAACGCCCCGCACACCGCGCAGTCGGTCGTGACCGGCGACGACGGCTCGGGGGAGTGGACGCACCCGTACAGCCGCGAGACCGCGGTCTACCCGGTGCGCTCGCTCATCCGCAACAAGTACTGGGCCCCGGTGCGCCGCATCGACCAGGCCTACGGCGACCGCAACCTGGTCTGCGCCTGCCCGCCGCCGGAGGCCTTCGCCTAAACCGTCTCGTCCATCGAGAAGCAAGAAAACGCACCAAGACTTCGGTCTTGGTGCGTTTTCTTGCTTCTCGATGAATTCTGGGCGGGAGGGGCGGTCACCCGTGCCAGCCGCCCGCGATGAGTGCGGCGCGAACCTGGGCAACGGCCGTCTCTGGGCGCACGAACAGCCCGTGCTTGCGCACTCGGATCACGGTCCAGCCCGCGCGGCGGATCGCGTCGAGCCGGGTCAGATCGCGCTCGTACTGCGCGGTGCTCGTGCGGTGTTGGTCACCGTCGTACTCCACAACGACCCGCCACTCCGGGTAGACCATGTCGACCCGTCCCAGGAAGCGACCGCCCGAGTCCTTCAGCACCTGGTTGAGCAGCGGCTCGGGAAGGCCCGCATCAACCAGCAGGAGTCGGAGCAGCGTCTCCGGTCGCGACTCCGCACCGGTGCGCACCCGGGCGAGCGCGGCAACGGCCGCGCGCTTCCCGCGCCCGCGGTGGGCCGCCAACTGATCGGCCAGTTCGGCGATGGTCGCATAGGGGCGCGGGTCGAGAGGGTCGAGCAGGAACGGGTCGAGCACGAGGTAGTCGCCGACGACCACGAGTTCATCGGGCGGGAGGAGCCCGGCGAGCTGCACCCACATTGCGGCGGCGCTGGCAACCGGCAGCCCGTGGCGGAGCTGATGCGGAACGCCATCAGCGGGAAAGTCGTGCCCGATGACGCCGCGTGTGTGCGGCGGGCGCTGCGGCGCGCAACTCGATACATGGAGCGGCTCGGCGGCGCCGATTGCCCCTGGCCCGAACTGCGCGGGAAGCGGTGCGCCCCACAGCCGCGCGGCGGTGAGGTGGCTGAAGAACTGGCCGGGTCGCATCCGCTTCGCGTACGCCCGGCAGTGCTCGAGTGGGTCGTCGTCGGTGCTCTCCGTGGCGCGGATGCCGTGGAACGGGCTTCTGAGATCGTTGCTGCGCAAACGCCCCAGAGTGAGGCCAGCATCGCGGCCGTCGTTCACCGAAAAGGCGCGCCCGCCCCGCTCGGGCGGCAGCGGCACAAGGCGAGGCATGCCCCATGATCGCGCGAAGCCCGCATCCCGCGCAGAAGTTATCCACAACGCGGCCTCCTCGCGCCCGCCAACACAATCGACAAGCAAGAAAACGCACCAAGACTTCGGTCTTGGTGCGTTTTCTTGCTTCTCGATTCAGGGTGTGGCCGGGCGCGGCACGTGTCAGGCGCTGAAGAGGGTCGGCCACCAGAGCACGGCAAGCGGGTAGAGCACGAAGGACGCCGCATCGAGGATCCAGTGCGCCACGACGAGCGGCATGGTGCGGCCGCGCTTCTCGTAGAACCAGCCGAACAGCACGCCCATGGCGAAGTTGCCGAAGAACGGGCCGATGCCCTGGTACAGGTGGTAGCTGCCGCGCAGGGTCGCGCTGCCGAGGATGATCGCCCAGCGGTTCCAGCCGAACTGGCGCAGCCGGGTGAACAGGTAGCCGACGACGATGATCTCCTCGCTGAGCGCCGCATTCGCGGCCGAGAGCAGCAGGATCGGGATCGTCCACCAGAACGTGTCCAACGGCGAAGCGCTGATGGCGACGGTGATCCCGAGCGCGCGGCCGGCCAGGTAGAGCCCGATGCCCGGGATGCCGATGACGGCCGCCAGCAGTAGGCCGGCGCCGAGGTCGCGCCCGGGCCGGGTGAGGTCGAAGCCTATCCGGCGGAACGGGCTGTGGCCCGGCCGCCAGAGCAGGTAGAGCACCAGGGCGACGGCAAACAGCGCGAAGAAGATGTGCAGGAACTGGTAGGTGAAGTCGAGCCACTCCCGGGTCGACTGCGCGGTGTTCAGGGCGGTGCTCTGATCGCCGAGGGGAACCGGTTGGGTCAGCTTGGCGATCAGCGAGACGATCGAGTAGACGGCGGATGCCCCGAGCGAGAGCCCCAGCACGATGACGAGCTCGATCCACAACCGCCGACGCATGGCCGGGTCGGTGATGGCCGCAGGCCGCTCAGGCATCACGACTGGCCGACCCGGCAGGCCGGCGTGCCACCGGGCAGCGCGAAACGGTAGCGCGCAACCAGCGCGTAGCCGAGTGCGGCGGCCCAGGAAAACGGCGGCAGGTTCATCAGGTGGCCGAGCAGGCGGAGGGCAGCGACCGGCTGATGCGTCAGCAGTCCAGCCACAGCGCGGTGGCCGCCGAGGCGGCGGACGGCTCCGCCCCCATCGCGCACGACGAGCCACACCCTCGAGGCGGCATCCGTCTCGCTCAGCCCGTGATCCCCAAGCGCCGTCCACTGGTAGGGGGAGGCTTCGGGCATGGCCGGCAGGGTGCGTCGGAGCCAGCCGACGGCGCTCGTGCAGAACCCGCAATCGCCGTCAAAGATGAGCAGTGCGGGATGCGAAGAGGCTGCGGAGACCATGGGGTAATTCAAGCACGCGCGGGACGCGCAAGATCCTGCGACCGTTAGACGAATTATGTTGAATTTTGTAAGAATCTGCAGAAAATCTGCGCATGACGTTGCTGGTCTATAACAGTTGGACACTGGATTTGCAGATGGTGGCCGCGCTGCATAATCTCGTGGGTACTTGGCGCGGCGGTGCGACAAATGGATTCCGTGCTGCCGTTGCCCACTTTGCACAGGAGGAAAACTTGAAGATCAAGAAGCTAGGCCTCGTCGCCGTCGCTCTTGCTGCCGCCAGCGCGCTCGCGCTGAGCGGTTGCGCGACCGACAGTGGCAGCGGCGATGGCAGCACGACCGGTTCCACCGGTTCGTCGACGGCCATCATCACGACCAACGGTTCCGAGCCGCAGAACCCGCTGCTCCCCGCCAACACCACCGAGACCGGTGGCGGCAAGATCACCACGTCGATCTTCGCTGGTCTGGTGTCGTACACGGCAGACGGCGCCATCGAGAACGAGGTCGCGAAGTCGATCGAGTCCGACGACGCCACCAACTGGACGGTCACGCTCAACGACGGCTGGAAGTTCACCAACGGCGAGCCCGTTGACGCTGCCTCCTTCGTCGACGCATGGAAGTACGCGGCACTGTTCAGCAACGCACAGAGCGCCTCCTACTTCTTCGACAACATCGTGGGCTTCTCCTACGACGCTGACACCGAGCTCACCGGTCTCAAGATCGTTGACGACAAGACCTTCACGGTCGAGCTTGCTGCTCCCGAGGCCGACTGGCCGCTGCGCCTGGGCTACACGGCCTACATGCCGATCCCCAAGGCCGGCCTCGCCGACATGGAAGCCTTCGGCCAGAACCCGATCGGAAACGGCCCGTACAAGCTGGCCTCCGACAAGGCTTGGGTCCACGAAGAGAAGATCGACCTGATCACCAACCCCGACTACAAGGGTGTCCGCACCCCCGCCAACGGTGGCCTGACGATCATCTTCTACCCGACGCTTGAGGCTGCATACGCCGATGCTCAGGGTGGAAACCTCGACGTGCTCGACGGTGTGCCGGACTCGGCATTCCAGACCTTCGAGACCGACTTCCCGGAGCGCAACGCCAACCAGGCCGCCGCGATCTTCCAGGCATTCAACATCCCCGAGTACATCGCGCACTTCAGCGGTGAAGAGGGACAGCTGCGTCGTCACGCCATCTCGATGTCGATCAACCGCGACGAGATCACCGACGTCATCTTCCAGGGCACCCGTACCCCGGCGACCGACTACACCTCGCCGGTCATCAACGGCTGGACCGACAAGCTCAAGGGCGCCGACGTTCTCGCGTACAACCCGGAAGAGGCCAAGAAGGTCTGGGCCGAGGCTGACAAGATCTCGCCGTTCGAGGGCGAGTTCACCATCGCGTACAACTCCGACGGTGGCCACCAGGCCTGGGTCGAGGCTGTCACCAACAGCATCGCGAACACGCTCGGCATCACCGCCGCTGGCAAGCCTTACCCGACGTTCGCCGCAATGCTGGACGACCGTAAGAACCAGACGCTGACGGGCGGCGTTCGCGCCGGCTGGCAGGGCGACTACCCCTCGATGTACAACTTCCTCGCCCCGCTCTACCAGACCGGTGCAGGCAGCAACTACGAGGGCTACACCAGCCCCGAGTTCGACGGCCTCCTCAAGGAGGGCTCGAACGCCAAGACCATCGAAGATGCAACCGCGAAGTACCAGGCTGCACAGGAGGTCCTGCTTTCGGACCTCGCCACCGTGCCGCTCTGGTACTCCAACGTCGTGGGCGTCTGGTCTGACCAGGTCGACAATGTTGTGTTCGGCTGGGACTCCGTCCCGCTGTACAGCCAGATTACGAAGAAGTAGCACCCGCTACTAACTTCACCCCATAGCTCGCCCTGCTGCCCGAGTCACAAACCCGGGCAGCAGGGCGACTAGGCTTCTACAGTGATTGTGACCCCCATGCTTCTCTCTGTGAACGGAGGATGCTGATGCTGTGGTACACCGGCAGACGTATTCTCCAGATGATTCCCGTCTTCTTTGGCGCGACATTTTTGATTTATTTCATGGTCTTCTCTCTTCCCGGAGACCCCATCGCCGCACTTTACGGTGATCGACCCCCCGCTCCCGGCGTCATTGAGCAGGTGCGGGCGCAGTACAACCTCGACAAGCCGTTCATCGTGCAGTACCTCCTCTACATCGGCGGACTGTTCCAGGGCGACTTCGGCACGACCTACTCGGGTCGCCCGGTCAGTGACGTCATGGCTCAGGCATTCCCGATCACGCTGCGCCTGGCCACCCTCGCGCTCTTCTTTGAGGCCGTCTTCGGCATCATCGTTGGTCTGGTCGCCGGTCTCCGCAAGGGCAAGTGGTTCGATGCGAGCGCTCTCGTGGTCAGCCTGCTGCTGATCTCGGTTCCGACGTTCGTCATCGGTTTCGTATTGCAGTTTGTCTTCGGCATCCAGTTGGGCTGGGCGCGCACAACAGTGAGCAGTGCGGCGCCATACAGTGAGCTGGTCCTACCGGCCATCGTGCTGGCATCCGTCTCGTTCGCCTACATTGTGCGATTGACCCGGGCCAGCGTCGCCGACAACTTGAACGCGGACTTCGTGCGCACGGCAACAGCAAAGGGGCTGTCCCGCCGCCGCGTCGTCTCTGTCCACGTTTTGCGCAACTCGCTGGTACCCGTCGTGACCTTCCTGGGTGTCGACCTGGGTGCGCTCATGGTCGGTGCCATCGTCACGGAGGGCATCTTCAACATCAACGGAGTGGGTGGCACCGTCTACCGCGCCGTGATTCTGGGCGAGGGCCCGACTGTCGTCTCGTTCGTCGCGATCATGGTGATCATCTTCGTTGTCGCGAACCTGCTCGTCGACCTGCTCTACGCCCTGCTTGACCCGAGGATTCGCTATGCAAAATAGAAAATTCCAAGAGCACTACGTTGCTCCGCTCGAAGAGACACCCGTCGCAGTCGTCGACAAGCTCGACGAGTCGCAGAAGGCCCGCAGCACGTGGGATGACGCCTGGGATTCCATGCGCCGTCGCCCGTCGTTCTGGTTCTCCTCCGCGCTGATCCTGCTGATTCTGGTCGTTGCGGCGTTCCCGGGGTTGTTCACCTCGGTCTCGCCCAACCTCGGCTGTGAACTGGCGAACAGCAACGGTGCACCCACGGCGGGCCACCCGCTCGGGTTCACCCGCCAGGGCTGTGACGTTTACTCGCGCATCATCTTCGGTACGCAGGCATCTGTCACCGTCGGCCTGATCGCGACACTGCTCGTCACGTTCAGCGGAATCATCATCGGATCGCTCGCCGGTTACTACGGTGGCTTCCTCGATTCCTTCGTCTCGCGGGTCGGCGACATCTTCTTCGCGATCCCCACCGTTCTCGGTGCGATCGTTCTGATGTCGGTCATCCCGGAGCGCACGCCGCTCACGGTGGCATTCGTGCTCGCCGTGTTCGCCTGGCCACAGATCGCCCGCATCATGCGTGGTGCCGTTCTCTCGGCAAGCAACTCCGACTACGTCACGGCGTCTATCGCGCTCGGCGTTTCGAAGTTCAAGATCCTGGTCCGCCACGTGGTGCCGAACTCGATCGCCCCGGTGATCGTGGTCGCGACGATCTCGCTCGGAACCTTCATCGTCGCCGAGGCGACGCTGTCCTTCCTCGGTATCGGCCTCCCGCCGACCGTCATGTCCTGGGGCAACGACATCGCCCAGGCGCAGACGTCGATCCGCACCAACCCGCAGGTGCTCCTGCTCCCGTCCGCTGCGCTTTCGCTCACCGTGCTGTCGTTCCTGATGCTCGGCGACGTGGTGCGTGACGCGCTTGACCCGGCAGCGAGGGCACGTCGATGACCCAGATCATGAACGAGAACAAGAGCCAGAACATCGATACCTCGGAAACGCCACTGCTGCAGATTCGCAATCTCGAGGTAGGCTTCCGCACCCAGCGCGGCCTCGTGCCTGCTGTCCGCGGCGTCGACCTCACCCTCTACGCCGGTCAGAGCCTGGCCATCGTGGGGGAGTCGGGATCTGGCAAGACCACGACCGCTCAGTCGATCATCAACCTGCTCCCGGGCACCGGCGCCGTCACCGGCGGCGAGA
This sequence comes from Microterricola viridarii, assembly GCF_001542775.1. Classification (GTDB taxonomy): domain Bacteria; phylum Actinomycetota; class Actinomycetes; order Actinomycetales; family Microbacteriaceae; genus Microterricola; species Microterricola viridarii_A. The sequence goes on along the minus strand of NZ_CP014145.1, from coordinate 2,004,562 downwards.
TCCTGTTCGAGGGCCGTGACCTCACCAAGCTCTCGGCCAAGGAGATCCAGGACGTCCGTGGACGCCTGATCGGCTACGTGCCGCAGGACCCGATGTCGAACCTCAACCCGGTCTGGAACATCGGTTTCCAGGTCGAGGAGGCCATCAAGGCCAACGGTGTCGCGCAGGGCAAGGAGGCGCGTCTTCGCGCCATCCAGGTTCTGCAGGAGGCCGGACTGAGTGACGCGTCTGAGCGTCTCAAGCAGTACCCGCACCAGTTCTCTGGCGGCATGCGCCAGCGCGTGCTGATCGGTATCGGCCTCTCGGCCCGCCCGAAGCTCCTGATCGCCGACGAGCCGACCTCGGCCCTCGACGTGACGGTGCAGCGCCAGATCCTGGACCACCTGGGCACGCTCACGCGTGACTACGGCACCTCGGTGCTGTTCATCACGCACGACCTCGGTCTGGCTGCTGAGCGCGCCGAGCAGCTGGTTGTCATGTACCGCGGCAGGATCGTCGAGTCCGGCTCCTCGCAGGAGATCCTCGCGAACCCGCAGCACCCGTACACGCAGCGCCTCGTTGCGGCCGCGCCGAGCCTCGCCTCACGGCGGATCCAGTCGGCCAAGCACGCGGATGCCGCGGCGCCCGCGATCTTCTCGGGCGACTCGCTCGACGCGACGCTGATCGCCCGCGCTGCAGAGCGCGAGCAGGCCGCTCCGGAGAAGCCGCTGATCTCGGTGCAGAACGTCTCCAAGACGTACCGCATCCGCCAGCAGGGCTTCAAGTACAACGAGCTGCAGGCCGTGAACGGCGTGAGCTTCGGTGTGCAGAAGGGCACGACCACGGCCATCGTGGGCGAGTCCGGCTCCGGCAAGTCGACGGTCGCCAAGTTGATCCTGCAGCTGGAGTCCATCACCAGCGGCAAGATCGAGTTCGACGGCCAGGACGTCGCAGCGCTGAAGGGGGCGGAGCTGCTCAAGTTCCGCCGCCGAGTGCAGCCGGTGTTCCAGGACCCGTACGGCTCGCTCGACCCGCAGTACAGCGTCGGCAACACCATCGCCGAACCGCTGCTCGCGCACAAGGTCGGCACCGCCAAGGAGCGTCAGGCCCGCGTGCTTGAGCTCCTCGACCAGGTGTCGCTGCCCGCGTCGACGCGTTACCGCTACCCGAGCGAGCTCTCGGGTGGCCAGCGTCAGCGCATCGCCGTGGCCCGGGCGCTCGCGCTCAAGCCCGACGTGCTCGTGCTCGACGAGGCGGTCTCCGCCCTCGACGTGCTCGTGCAGGGTCAGATCCTGAACCTGCTCACCGAGCTGCAGACCGAGCTGGGCCTCACCTACCTCTTCATCACCCACGACCTCGCGGTCGTGCGTCTGATCGCCGACAACGTCTGCGTCATGAAGAAGGGCGAGATCATCGAGGCGGCGACCACCGACGAGGTCTTCGACAACCCGCGTGAGACCTACACGCAGGACCTGTTGGCGGCCATCCCGGGCGGGAACTTCGTCTTCGGACGCTAAGTCTCCGGCGCCTCTACGCGCACCACAACGATCGGCCCAGTCCCCGGCATCCGGGGGCTGGGCCGATTTTGTCGCAATTCAGGGTAAACTGGTTGCATAGGGTATCAGCGAACCTCGATTTCGCAACTGTAAGACCGGCCCTATCGCGCGCTTCATCAGTGCTCTTCTCAGCCTGATCCCGTCGAGCAGAGTGCTCGCCGCGAGGCGCAACTCAACGCACAAAGCAGACCAAGGACAAACTTTTATGGCACTCGCCACGCGCGATAACCTCCGAAATGTGGCGATTGTCGCCCACGTTGACCACGGCAAGACGACCCTGGTTGACGCCATGCTGCGCCAGACCGACTCGTTCGCCGAGCACGCTCACCTCGAAGAGCGCGCCATGGACTCCAACGAGCTGGAGCGCGAAAAGGGCATCACGATCCTTGCCAAGAACACGGCAGTTTCGTACAAGGGCAAGCACGCCACCGACGGCCCCATCGTCATCAACGTGATCGACACCCCCGGCCACGCCGACTTCGGTGGCGAGGTTGAGCGCGGTCTCTCCATGGTGGACGGCGTCGTACTCCTCGTTGACTCCAGCGAGGGCCCGCTGCCGCAGACCCGCTTCGTGCTGCGTAAGGCACTCGAGGCCAAGCTGCCCGTCATCCTGTTGGTCAACAAGACCGACCGCCCCGACGCTCGTATCGATGAGGTCGTTGCCGAGAGCCAGGACCTGCTCCTCGGCCTGGCCAGCGACATGGCCGACGAGGTCCCCGACCTCGACCTGGACTCGATCCTCGACGTTCCCGTCGTGTACGCGTCCGGCCGTAACGGTGCCGCCAGCCTCAACAAGCCGGAGAACGGCTCGCTGCCGGACAACGACGACCTTGAGCCCCTCTTCGAGGCCATCCTCAAGCACGTTCCGGCTCCCGTCTACGACGACGAGCACCCGCTGCAGGCCTGGGTCACCAACCTGGACTCCTCGCCGTTCCTCGGCCGCCTCGCGCTGCTGCGCATCTTCCAGGGCACCATCAAGAAGGGCCAGACCGTGGCCTGGGTCAAGCACGACGGCACCGTTGCCAACGTGCGCGTGACCGAGCTCTTCATCACGAAGGCTCTGGACCGCTTCCCCGCCGAGAGCGCAGGCCCCGGTGACATCGTCGCCGTCGCCGGCTTCGAGGACATCTTCATCGGTGAGACCCTCGCCGACGTCAACGACGTGCGCCCGCTGCCGACCATCACGGTCGACGACCCCGCCATCTCGATGACGATCGGCACCAACACCTCGCCGATCATCGGCAAGGTCAAGGGCCACAAGCTCACCGCTCGTATGGTCAAGGACCGTCTCGACCGCGAGCTCGTCGGTAACGTCTCGCTCAAGCTGGTCGACATCGGTCGTCCGGACGCCTGGGAAGTCCAGGGTCGTGGCGAGCTCGCCCTCTCCATCCTCGTCGAGCAGATGCGTCGCGAGGGCTTCGAGCTCACCGTCGGCAAGCCGCAGGTGGTTCTGAAGAAGGTCGACGGCAAGACCCACGAGCCGCACGAGCACCTCACGATCGACGCTCCCGAGGAGTTCCTCGGTGCGATCACGCAGCTGCTCGCCGCCCGCAAGGGCCTGATGGAAGGCATGTCCAACCACGGCACCGGCTGGGTTCGCATGGAGTTCGTCGTTCCCTCGCGCGGCCTCATCGGCTTCCGCACCGAGTTCATGACCATCACCCGTGGTGCTGGTATCGCCAACGCCGTTTCGCACGGCTACGCCCCGTGGGCCGGAGAGATCACGACCCGCACGAACGGCTCCATCGTGGCCGACCGCGCCGGTGTTGCCACTCCGTTCGCCATGGTCGCTCTGCAGGAGCGCATGTCGTTCTTCGTCGAGCCGACGCAGGAGGTCTACGAGGGCATGGTTGTCGGCGAGAACTCGCGCGCCGACGACATGGACGTCAACATCACCAAGGAGAAGCAGCTCACCAACATGCGCCAGTCCACCTCGGACTCGTTCGAGCGCATGACGCCGTCGCGCAAGCTGACGCTGGAGGAGTCGCTCGAGTTCGCCCGTGAGGACGAGTGCGTCGAGGTGACGCCCGAGTTCGTGCGTATCCGCAAGGTGGAGCTCGACTCCACCGCGCGCGCCCGCACCTACTCGCGTCTGAAGAAGCAGAACCAGGGCTAGTCTCTGCACCGGGAACGGCCGTCACGCATCGCGTGGCGGCCGTTTCTGCGTCTGCGGCATCCGTGCCCCTTGGCCCGGATGGGGCGGGATCGTGCGGGGATAGCCGGGATCGGGCTGATCAGGCGCGCCGATAAGATGGGGATCTCTCAGCTTAAACAGATCGGTACCGCCCTGGGCGCCCAGCCGGCGTTCCTACACTCGTCTGATTGCCTGTGCGCCCGCGGCTGCGGCGCTTCCGTCGAACCGAGAGTATGCGCCGCACCCCCACACACGTTATGAGCTTCTTCCTTCCAGCACGTCCGTCCCCAGCCGATTCGCCTGCGGTGGCCAGCCGCCGCACGAGCACCTCTTCCCGCACTCTGCGCGTGCTCCTCACGGGTGTGGCCATGGCCACCTCGCTGGGTTTCGCCGCCCTTCCGACTACCGCCGCGACCGCCGCCGTCCTCGCGGATGAGAACGCGGATGCCGCCGCCCTGCTGCGCGCGGCGCCGGAATCCCAGTCGGTCGAGGCCCTCAACACCGTTCAGAGCGGCGCGTCGCCGCTGGTTGCCGAACAGGCCTCCTACCTGGCGGACGCATACGTCGCCCCCGCCCCCGAGCCCGTTGCGGCCCCCGCGGCCGCGGCGCCCGCCGTCGGCCTCGTGGTGTGGCCCGTGCCGGTCGGCACCCGCGTCTCCGACGCCTTCGGGCCGCGGTCGGCGCCCTGCGACGGCTGCTCGACGTTCCACGACGGGCTCGACCTGAACCCCGGCGCCGGAACGCCCGTCGTCGCGATCGCCGACGGCGTCGTGGTCGAGGCCGCCAACGACAGCGGCGGGCTCGGCACGCACGTCGACATCCGGCACGTCGTCGACGGCCAGACCGTCCTCAGTTCCTACGGCCACATGGAGTATGGCTCGATGACTGTCTCCGTTGGGCAGACTGTCAGCGCCGGCCAGCTTCTGGGCGTCGTCGGCACCACCGGGCAGTCGACCGGGCCGCACCTGCATCTCGAGCTGTACCACGCAGACGGTGTGCGCTTCGATCCGGCTGGCTGGCTCGCCACCTACGCCGGCTAGGCGCATCCACGGCCGGGCCAACCGGGCCTGCCGTAAACTTGACGGGGCGAGCGCGACGCGTTCGCCCCAGACCGCCCCGATCGGAGCAACGCCATGAACATCCTGCGCAGACGAGTCGTTGCACCGTTGGCCATTGCGGCATTGCTGCTGGGAGCGCCCCTCCTCGCCGGCTGCAGCAGCATCGGCGATGCCGTGGGCGGAGCCGTCAGCGGCGCTGTCAAGGACGCATCCGGAGGCGCTGTCTCCGTCGGCGCCATGCCGGAGGGCTGGCCGAGCGAGGTTCCCGTCATCGAGGGAGACATCGTCGGCGGCGGCAAGAACCCCGACGGCACCGCCGGCTGGGTCGTCGTCATCAAGTCGAGCGCGGCCGACCCCGTCGCCGACGCGACGGCGCAGCTGGAGGCGGCCGGCTTCGCCGCGCCGGAGGGGTTCACCCCCGAGAAGCTGCCGGAGGTCGACGGCGTCACCGGCGCCAGCTACTTCGCGCAGAACGCGAACTACGTCGTCATGGTCGTCGGCAGCGAGCAGGGCGTGCTGTACACCGTCGTTCCCCGCTAGGGAGCCCCGCTAGGCGAACAACGCCTCGCCCACGTAGCCGCCCTTGCGGATACCGGCCGGCACCGCGAACAGCGCGGAGCCCACGTGCCGGATGTACTCGTTGAGCGCATCGTTCTTGGCCAGCTGCGACTGCACCGTGACGAACTGCTCCGGTGAGCGCTGGTAGCTCAGGAAGAACAAGCCGGCGTTCAGGCGCCCCAGCTGGTCGTTGCCGTCGACGAAGTTGTAGCCCCGGCGCAGCATGGCCGCGCCGCCGTTGTGGCTGGGGTGGGAGAGTCGCATGTGGGCGGTTTCGGCGATGAGCGGCTTGTCACCGCGGCCCGTGATCTCGAAATCGGGTGGTGTGAACTCGGTGCCGCCGGAGAGCGGCGCACCCTCGCCCTTGGTACGGCCGAAGACGGCCTCCTGCTCGCGCAAGATCGTGCGATCCCAGGTCTCGATCGTCATCCGGATGCGACGGGCCACCAGGTAGCTTCCGCCGGCCAGCCATGCTGGGCCATCGTCCGGGTGCACCCACACCTGTTCGTTGACGGTGGCCGTCTCCTCTGCCTTCACGTTCGACGTGCCGTCCTTGAAACCGAACAGGTTGCGCGGGGTGGCCTGGGCTGTGCTGGTGGAGGAGGTGCGGCCAAAGCCCAGCTGCGACCAGCGAAGCGTGGCCCGGCCGAAGGCGATGCGGGTGAGATTGCGGATGGCGTGCACGGCGACCTGCGGGTCGTCGGCGCAAGCCTGGATGCAGAGCTCCCCGTCGGAGGCCTCGGCTTCCAACATGTCGCCGGGAAAGTGCGGCAGCCGGGTGAGGGCTGCGGGCTGGCGGGACGCGATGCCGAAGCGGTCGGCGCCCGCGGCGTCGCGGAACAGGGCGGGGCCGAAGCCGAAGGTGATGGTGAGGCCGCCGGCCGGAAGTCCCTGCGCCTCCCCGGTGTCCTCCGGCGGGGCGTCGTAGTTGCCGCTCACCGCGCCGAAGTCGCCGATGTCACGGCCGGCCGTCATGGCCGCCGCGGCGACCGTCCAGTCCTGCAGCAGCTCGATCAGCTCGGCCCGGCCGGCGTCGCCGGCCATGTCGAACGCCGCGAAGTGCAGCCGGTCCTGAGCCGGCGTCACGATGCCGGACTGGTGGCTGCCGTAGAACGGGTAGGTGGCGGCGTTCGGGGCGGACTGGCCGGCTCCGGATGCCGCGATCACGGCGCGGTCGGCGCCGACGCCGAGCCCGATGCCCGCCACCGTCGCGCCGGCCAGCCCGAGCAGGCCGCGGCGGGAGAGCCCGCGCGGGGCGGGCTGCTCAGTCGCCGACTCCACGGAGCCATCGACCGGCCCCGCGGCAGGGTCGCCGGGGGAGCGGTCGTCAGGAGTGTTCATGCTTCTCAGATTAGTTGAGCACGAGGGCGGCGGTGAGCTGGTTGAGCGGCTCGCCGAGGGCGTTGACCTGGTCGGAGAACGCGCGGATCTCGGCCGGGCTGAGCTCGGTGTACAGCTTGAATCCGTCCCCGACCCGCTGGGCGTCGAGCAGCTTCTGCAGCGCGGCGAACTCGCGGTCCAACTTCGCGGCGAGGTCGGCATCCTTGGCCAGCAAGATGTCGCGCACGCCACCGTAGAGCACGGTCGCGCCGTCGACGTTGGCCTGGAAGTCCCAGAGGTCGGTGTGCGACCAGAACTCCTCCTCGCCGGTGACCTTGCCGCTGGCGACCTCGTCCATCAGGCCGATGGCGCCGTTGGTCTGCATGTCGAGCGTGAAGTCGAGGTTCTGCACCTTGTCGTTCAGGGTCGCTGTGTCGGCGACGAGCTTGTCGGCGAGGGCCTGGCGCTGCTCCGGCGTGTACGCGGCGAAGCCGGCCTCGGCGTTGGCCGGCCAGAGGTCCTTCTCCATGGCGTGCCAGCCGGTCCACTCCTGCCCTTCCTCGAGGTCGGCCTCACGGAGGTCGAGCATCGGGTCGAGGTCGCCGAAGGATTCGGCGACGGTCTCGACGCGCTCCCAGTGCACGCGGGTGGGCGCGTAGAGGGCGCGGGCCTCCTCGTCGTTGCCGGCGGTGTAGGCGGCGGCGAAAGCGTCGGTGCCGGTCACCAGCTGGGCGATCTGGTCCTTGACGTATGCGGCGTAGTTCAGGTTCGCGGCGGCGACCTGGGCGGTGAGGTCGGCGTCGGCCTCGAAGTCGTGGCCGGAGTCCGTCACGGTGAACGCGGCCTTGCCGATGCCCGCGCCGACCATGCCCGGCTTGCAGACGGTGAAGTAGTCGCCGGGGCGGGCCTGGATGACGAGGTCGCGGCTGATTCCGGGGCCGACGTTCTCGACCTCACCGACGATGCGCAGGCCGTCGTCGGCCAGCAGGTAGAACTCGGTCACCTGGGTGCCGGAGTTCTTGACGGTGAAGCGCACGTTGCCGCTCGGCGCCGATGCGGTGTCGATGGTGCAGGCGTCGGCGCTGCTGTCGACGCCGATGCCGGTGTGGCCGGCATCCGCCGTCGGGGCGTTGGCGACGCAGCCGGAGAGCAGCAGGAGGGCGGCGCCGGCGGCGACGGAGGCGATGGCGGGGCGGAGCAGGCGTGACACAGAGGTCTCCTCAGGAAGGGTCGTGTGGGGTGAAAACGGGGAAGGGGACGGCGGGCTAGGAGGCCGGGAGGGCGACGGGTGCCGCCGGCGCAGGCTTGTGCGCCGGGCGCCGTCCGGCGCGGCTCTTCACGATGAATATCGTGAGCGTCGGCACCACATAGCCGAGCCAGACTGCGGCCTCCAGCCAGGTGGTGGCCGGCGAGAAGTTGAGCGTGCCCTTGAGCAGCGTTCCGTACCAGCTGTCCGGCGGGATCGCGGCGCTCACGTCGAACGCCAGGTTGTGCAGGCCGGGCAGGATGCCGGCCTCCTGCAGGTCGTGCACGCCGTAGGCGAGCACCCCACCGGCGACGATGATCAGGGCGGCGCCCGTCCAGGTGAAGAACTTCGACAGGTTGATGCGCAGCATGCCGGAGTAGAGCAGCCAACCGAGCCCGACGGCGGTGAGGATGCCGAGGCTCGCGCCGAGGATCGGCATGGTGGTCTCGCCGGTCGCCTGCACGGCCGCCCAAATGAACAGCGCGGTCTCGATGCCCTCGCGGCCGACGGCGAGGAACGCGACGATGACGAGCCCCCAGCCGGTGCCGTCCAGGTGCTTGTCGATGTTGCCGTGTAGAACGCCCTTGAGGTCGCGGGCGGTGCGCAGCATCCAGAACACCATCCAGGTCACGAACCCGGTGGCGACGATGGAGAGGATGCCGCCGATGGCCTCCTGCGCCTCGAAGCTCAGCCCGTAGGTGCCGAAGGTGAGGATCGCGCCGATGCCGAGGGCGAGCAGCACGGCCAGCCCGATGCCGAGCCAGATGCGGCCGAGCAGGTCACGCCGGTCGATCTTGACGATGTAGGCGATCAGGATGGTGACGATCAGGGCCGCTTCGAGACCCTCGCGGAGGCCGATCAGATAATTGGCGAGCATGGTTCTTCCGTGTGGCTGTAAGTCTGGGAGTTTGGTAAGCCTACCCTTAGGCGGAAAGCCTCCGGTGGTCGAGCGTAGACCTGAGAAAGGTGATTGTCCAGTCGCGCGCTCGTTAGGATGAGCGCCAGGAGTTCTTCTCGAACGAAAGGCTGAAACGTGGTTTTGAGTGGACGGGAAGAACGGGTGCTTCTCGTGTTTCCCCGCGGCCGCGACGCCCTGGCCCAGGCCGGTGGCACGATTGCCCGGTTGGTTGACGCGGGCTCCTCGGCCTCGGTGCTCAGCTCTGCCGGCGACGCCGACGCGGATGCCGGTCTCTGGGCGATGGGCGCGCGCAACGTCGCCGTGGCGGGGAATGATGCCCGCGCCGCTGTCGCCGACGCTCTCGACGGCCAGCGCAGCTCGGCCGTCGTGGTGCCCGCGCCACTGGCCGGCGCGGAACACAGCGCTGCGTCCGAGCTCGTCACCGCGGCGCTGGAAGAGGCAGCCGCCCGCCACCTGCCCGTCTATCTTGCGGTGAGCGGCCGGATGCCGGCCGGTCAACGCCTGATCGCCGTCGATGTCTCCGACCACCTGGACGCCAAGAGCGATGCCCTGGCCGCGCTGCCCGGAGTCAGCGTGGTCGAGCGCACCGTCACTGTCGACGGCCAGGCCCCGCGCCTGCTTGGCGCGACCGAGCAGTTCGTTTTGATCGGCGGCGGCCAGCCGGAACCTGCCGACACCCCCAGCGTGAGCAGTCGCATCGGTGCGGCCGTGCTCGGCTTCCTGGTCGGCGCGCTCTTCGCTGCGATGGGCACCGTCGCGCACCAGTCCACGGCGGAGATCTTCGGGATCACGGTGCCGTGGGGGCTGCTGCTCGGCCTGGTCGGCTTCACCGCGCTGCTCGTCGGCCTGCGGCTGGTGCTGCACGACCGCGTCACGGTGCTGTTCACCGCGCTCGGCGCGCTGGTGACGATCTTTGTGTTGTCGCTGCGGAGCACCGGCGGCTCGGTGCTGATCCCAGAGGGAGCGCTCGGTCTGGCCTGGACGATGGGGCCGGTGATCATCGCCGCGATCGTGCTCGCCTGGCCACGATTGCCCGCCCGTCCCTCGCCGCGCGCGTAGACTTGTGGGAACCGCCTGCAAGGGTGGGCTCGCGAAGGGAATCTGAACACTGTGACCTATGTCATCGCTCTTCCGTGCGTCGACGTCAAAGACCGTGCTTGCATCGATGAGTGCCCGGTTGACTGCATCTACGAGGGTGAGCGTTCGCTCTACATTCACCCCGACGAGTGCGTCGACTGCGGTGCCTGCGAGCCGGTGTGCCCCGTCGAGGCCATCTACTACGAAGACGATCTGCCTGAGCAGTGGGCCGACTACTACAAGGCCAACGTCGAGTTCTTCGACGACATCGGCTCCCCGGGCGGCGCGGCCAAGGTCGGCGTCATCGCCAAGGACCACCCGGTGATCTCTGTGCTTCCGCCGCAGGCCCACTGAGCGCCCGCCCCGTGCTGAAAGAGCTGCCAGAGTACCCCTGGGACCAGATGGTGCCGTTCGCCGAGCGCGCACGCCGGCACCCGGACGGCATCGTCGACCTGTCGATCGGCTCGCCCGTCGACCCGACGCCCGCCATCATCCGCGATGCGCTCGCCCAGGCGACGGATGCCCACGCCTACCCGCAGACGGCGGGAACACCCGCGCTGCAGCGGGCCATCATCGACTGGTTCGAGCGCCGCCGCGGCGTGCCCGGCCTCGCCGAGCGCAATGTGCTGCCGACGGTCGGCTCCAAGGAGCTCGTCGCACTGCTGCCGTTCATGCTCGGAGTCGGCGAGGGGGACACCATCGTTCACCCGCGCGCGGCCTACCCGACCTACGCGATCGGCGCGGCCATCGCCGGCGCGGAGGCACTGGCCTCCGACGAGCCGAGCGAGTGGCCGGAGAGCACGAAGCTGATCTGGCTGAACAGCCCGGGCAACCCGGACGGCCGCGTGCTCGGCATCGATGAGCTGCGCGCCGCCCGCGACAGAGCCCGTGAGCTCGGCGCCGTCATCGTCAGCGACGAGTGCTACGCAGAGCTCGGCTGGGACGCCCCCTGGGACGCCGAGCCCATCCCCAGCATCCTCGACCCGCGCGTCGTCGGCGACGACCGCAAGAACGTGCTCGCCGTCTACTCGCTGAGCAAGCAGTCGAACATGGCCGGCTACCGCGCCGCCTTCGCCGCCGGCTGCGGCGGCGTCATCCAGCGCCTGCTCACCGTGCGCAAGCACGCCGGGCTCATGCTTCCCGCTCCGCTGCAGGAGGCCATGGTCGTCGCCCTCGGCGACGACACCCACGTAGACGCCCAGCGCGAGCTCTACCGGGCCCGCCGCGCGGTGCTGCTGCCGGCGCTCGTCGCCGCCGGCTTCACGATCGACAACAGCGAGGCGGGGCTCTACCTCTGGGCAACAGAGGGCAGGAGCGCCTGGGAGTCCATCGACAGGCTCGCCGGCCTCGGCATCCTGGCCGGCCCCGGAACCTTCTACGGCGACGTCTACCCGAACCACGTGCGCTTCTCGCTCACCGCGAGCGACGAGCGGATCGCGGCCGCGGCGGCGCGCCTGCGCGCAGCCTAGCCGCACTACTCGATCGGGCGGGCAGTCGGCGTCGGCAGCTCGATCCGGGCGAGCGCGGACTCATCGCCGCCACCGGGCAGGATCCCGACGAGCACGCCGGGCGCCACCCAGACCGCGTTGCGGGTGCGCGCCAGCGCCTCCGACGACCGCATCGTGCCGTCCAGCACGGCGAGCCCCGCCGGCGGTTCGGCGGCCCAGCCGCCGGTCCCGCCATCGAGGAGCTCGCGGAACCGAGCGGAGCCGCCCGCCACCCACATCGGGGCCGGCTCCGGCGTCGCGGCGACCGGCAGCACAACGGCGCCGCCCTCTGCGGAATCCACCAGGCGCACACGGTAGCCGGGGCCGTACCCCAGCGCGGCACGTCGGGGGAGTCGGCTGGCAGCGCGCCGTCGATGACGCGGGCGGTGCCGTCCTCCCTGATCTGGAACACGCCGTGCTCCGTTCCGATGACGATGCCGAGGGGGTCGCCGGCGGTGACATCGACGGATGCCGCAGTCAGGGCGAGGGTGCGGAGCTGCTCGCCGTCGCGCGGCTGCCTGACCGGAACCTCGGTCCCGCTGCCCTCGGCGGGCGGCGGCGCCATCCCGGCGAGCGTTTCCAGCGCGCCGTCGCGCGACATCCGTCGCACCACATACTGCTCGGAGCTGTGGCGCGGCAGGTCCACGCGTTCGACGAAGACGAGCCGGCCGCTCTGGTCGACGTCGATGCTCGTGATCGGGCCGAACGGGGAGTCAACCGTGACGGGGCCGTCCGCGGTGAACGGCCGAATCGGATCGGGGCTCGTCGGCACACGCTGGCCGGTGAGCACAGGCTCTGAGACGCGGGTCGCGGTGTCGAAGAGCTCGACCGTTGTGTTCAGCTGGCCGCTGCCGAGGGGGCGCAGCACGTAGAGCATGGTTGTGTTGATCGCGGCGATGTCGAGGGCGGTCCGCCCGTACTCGGGGCCGGCGTTGAACCGGGTGATCGCGCCATCCGCCGCCACACGGAGCCAAGATCCGGCGGATTCCGTCCAGACGCCGCCCGCGGTGTCGTCGCTGATGTTCCAGATGACGTAGGTGACATCGCTGTCCCCGGCGGAGCCGTCGTTCACGGTGACGGGGAGAGGCGCCAGTCGTCGGCATCCGGTCCGGCCGCGCAGCCGAACAAGAGGAGGGCCGCCGCGGCGATGCCGCAGCCAGCGAGCCCCCGCCTCGTGGTCATGGGCTGATCCTAGTGTGCCGGGCTGGGGCGCAGATTCAGGAGCTTACCTCTAACGGATCCTCGCATTCTTCAGCGGATGCAACAGTAGGTCGCGGGGCGGATTAGGCTGTAACTCGGACTGCCCGCCCATCGCGTGCCCGTCCATCAACTTTCTTCTACTTCCACCATCCAGGATCCAGGAGGCCCCGTGGGCGACGTCGATCAGACACAGGCCGGAACAGCCGCAGCCAAGCCGACACAGCCGGCCGTTGCAACGCTGAGCTACCCGGGCGGAACTGCAGAGTTCCCCATCATCTCCAGCGTCGACGGGCCAGACAGCCTGGACATGTCCACGCTGACCAAGCAGACCGGCCTGACCGGTCTGGACTACGGCTTCGTGAACACGGCGTCGACGAAGTCGGCGATCACGTTCATCGACGGCGAGCAGGGCATCCTGCGCTACCGCGGCTACCCGATCGAGCAGATCGCGAAGAACGCGAGCTTCCTCGAGACAGCATGGCTGCTGATCTACGGCGAGCTGCCGACCGCCACCGAGCTCAGCGAGTTCGACGAGAAGATCCGTCGCCACACGCTGCTGCACGAAGACCTGAAGGGCTTCTTCAGCGCGCTGCCGCACGACGCCCACCCCATGTCGGTGCTGGCATCCGGTGTCTCGGCCCTGTCGACCTACTACCAGGACTCGATCGACCCGAAGAACCCGGAACACGTCGAGCTGGCCACCATCCGCCTGCTCGCGAAGCTGCCCGTCATGGCGGCCTACGCGCACAAGAAGAGCATCGGCCAGGCCTTCCTGTACCCCGATAACTCGCTGAGCTTCGTCGACAACTTCCTGAAGCTCAACTTCGGCAACCTGGCCGAGCCCTACGTCGTCAACCCGGTGCTGTCGAAGGCGCTGGAGCGCCTGCTGATCCTGCACGAGGACCACGAGCAGAACGCATCCACCTCGACGGTGCGCCTGGTCGGCTCGACCGAGGCCAACCTGTTCGCCTCCGTCTCCGCCGGCATCAACGCGCTGTTCGGCCCGCTGCACGGCGGCGCCAACGAGGCCGTGCTGACGATGCTCGCCGAGATCCGCGACTCCGGAGAGGGCGTTGCCCGCTACGTGGAGCGCGTGAAGAACAAGGAAGCCGGCGTCAAGCTGATGGGCTTCGGGCACCGCGTCTACAAGAACTACGACCCGCGCGCCAAGCTGGTCAAGGAGAGCGCCCACGAGGTGCTCGAGGCGCTCGGCGTCAAGGACGAACTGCTCGACATCGCCATGGAGCTCGAGAAGATCGCGCTGGAGGACGAGTACTTCAAGTCCCGCCGCTTGTACCCGAACGTCGACTTCTACACCGGCGTCATCTACAAGGCGATGGGCTTCCCGACGCACATGTTCACCGTGCTGTTCGCGATCGGCCGCCTTCCCGGCTGGATCGCGCACTGGCGTGAGATGAACGAGGACCCGCAGACGAAGATCGGCCGCCCGCAGCAGCTGTACACGGGAGCGCCCGCGCGCGACTTCCCGGAGCGCTAAGCACCGGTCCACTCTGAGAACGACCCCGTCGGCCCCTGGCCAGCGGGGTCGTTTCGCGTTCCGCCCCGGCCACGTTGTGCGCGCCGCCTTACCCGTTGGTCGAGTAGCGAGGAACGAGCGTATCGAGACCTCGTGCGTGACACGGTTTCTCGCCGGTGACCGGGTCTCGATACGGCCCTGGCGGGCCTCCTCGATCAGCGGGGAATTGCGCGCCGGCTGAGGCGTGACCGGCGGGGAACGCACGTCGGCTGGAGGCGGCCGCGCCGCGAGGAACGAGCAGCGCAGGCGCCGAAGCCCGGGAGCCGGCGTGGCCGTTCGGTTATTGGCTTCGGTCGCTGGCGCTCCCTCGAGCCAACGGGAGGGGACCCGCCCAACCCGTTGGTCGAGTATCGAGACGCCGGCGCTGCCCCTACGGCTTCGGATGCAGCTGCAGAACGTCGCGGGCGGCCTCGCGCACGGTATCCGGCGTGAAGGCCCAGGTCCGGGTCTTATGCTCCTGCCAGAGCGGCGTCTGGTCGTCGTAGTGCGGGTGGAAGGCGTGCCCGGACGCGCCGGTCAGGTTCACCCACGTGGAGTCGTCGAGGTCCGCCAGGTCGACAACCATGCGCATCGACGGCACCCAGTCGACCGTGTAACCCGTGCTCGCATCCCAGCCGACCGCGTTCACCACGGAGGACCCGCCGGCGACGGGGATCGGCCCGCGGTTGAACAGCCACTCGATCGGCGCGATGCCCGACTCGCCGAAGCTCGCGTTGGTGAGGGTGAGCGTGTGCAGCTTCCCCCACTGCCAGCGCCGCGGGTCGGCGCCGAAGGTGTCGACGCCCTCCTGCCAGGCCTGCTCCGCCGCGTAGCTGAGCATGGCGTCGCGCCCGGAGATGCCGAGCCGCTCGTTGGTCCACCACGGGGAGTCCGGCTGTTCGAGCAGCGCGCCGACGACGCCGAACCAGCGGTCGCCGCCGGCCGGCCACGTGCTCTCCGGCAGCTTGTCGTGGAACATCGCCGCGAGCAGCTGCCGCCAGGTCATGTTGAAGTAGGCGGATGCCGCAGAGTCGGCGTCATCGGAGTAGTCCCAGTTCGCGAGCAGCCGCTGCGCCTCAGCCGCCTCCGGTTTGAGGGGGAGCTCGGCCAGCACCGGGGCGAGCGCCGCGGCGTTCGCGTTGAAGTTATCGGCTTGGATCGACGCCATGCCCTTCACCGTGAGCTTCTCCCCGGCGGTGATGGCCGTGGTCAGCCGGTCGTTGATCTGCTGTGCCCGGTAGCCCAGATCCCAGTCCTGGGTGAGCATCCGTGGGAAGCCCTCGCCGACGGCGGAGTTGTTGGCGGTGACGATCATGCCGCTCTCGGGGTTGAGCACGCTCGGCAGCTCCTCGAACGGGATTTCGCCCACCCACCCGTTCTCGCTCGTCCAGCCGGGCAGCGGCAGCGTGCCGTCGCCGGCGCTGCGGATCGGGATCCGGCCCGGCGCCTGGTAGCCGATGTTGCCGGAGGTGTCCGCATAGATCAGATTCTGCGACGGCACCTCGAACAGGCGCGCGCCGGCCCGAAACTCGTCCCAGTTCTGCGCCTTGTCGATCGCGAAGACGGCCGACGGCGTGTGGCCAGGGGTCAGCGCCGTCCATTGCAGCGACAGGGCGTAGTCGCCGGCCGGCAGCCCGCTCGCCGCGGGGTAGTCCGCGGCGATGCTCCCGAACTGATCGGTGATACCGGAGACGACGGGGCCGCGGGCCGTCGAGCGGATCTCCAGCTCGACCGGCTCCCCGCCGGCCACCGTGATGGTCTCGGTGCGCACGGTGAAAGGGTGCACGGCCCCGTCGAGCTCGTAGCCGTCGGGGGTTACCTTCTCCAGATAGAGGTCGGCGACATCTGGGCCCAGGTTGGTGAGGCCCCAGGCGATGGAGGCGTTGTGGCCGATGATGATGCCGGGCAGCCCGGAGAAGCTGTAGCCGGCCACGTCGAAGGGGCACTCCGCGCTGACCGTGCTGCAGCGCAGTCCCATCTGGTACCAGACAGAGGGCATGGCGGCGCCGAGGTGCGGGTCGTTGGCCAGCAGCGGGGAGCCAGACTCGGTCAGCGCCCCGGCCACCACCCAGGAGTTCGAGCCGATCTCGTTGCCGGCGGGGCCAATCAGCTCGGGCAGGGCGGCCAGGCTGGCCTGCAGCGCGTCGAGGGCGTCGAGCGCGGCCGGCTCGGCGAGCGCGGCCGTCGCGGCATCCGCGGCGTCCGCACTCGCGTCCGCCTCAGAGTCCGGCTCGTCAGCCGGGGCTGCCGGGGCCGCCGGCGCTCCGCTGCCCGCGATGATCGTCGGGTGCGTGCCGTAGGGGTACGCCGGATGCAGCAGCGCGACATCCGCGGCGGGCAGCGCCGTGGCCAGCAGCGCCCGGTCGATCTCGTCCTCGAGGTTGCTGCGCAGGTCCCACGCCATCGCCTTCAGCCAGGCGACGGAATCGGCCGGCGTCCAGCGCTCCGGCTGGTACTGCCCGTTCTGCAGCCCCAGGACGGCGTATTCGAGCGAGAGGTCTGCGCCGGAACGACTGCCCAGGTAGGCGTTCACGCCCTCGGCATAGGCCTCGTAGTAGCCGAGCGTCTCGGTGTCGAGCATTGCCACCTCCGCCTCGGCGGTGGCGCGCCAGCCGAGGGTGCGGATGAAGGAGTCGGTGCCCACCTGAGATTCCCCGAACATCTCGGCGAGCCGGCCGCTGGTCACGTGCCGGCGGAAGTCCATCTCCCAGAAGCGGTCTTGCGAGTGCACGAAGCCCTGCGCGTAGAACAGGTCGTGGGCGGTGTCCGCGGTGATCTGCGGGATGCCGGCTGCGTCTCTGGACACGGTGACCGGCTTGCTCAGCCCGGGGACGTCGATGCGGCCGGTCGTGGTGGGGAAGGAGCGCTGCACCGTCCAGATGCCGATGCCCGCCGTGACCAGCAGCAGCACGAGCACGGTGGCCAGCACGGCGATCAGTGCTCGAACCCCTCGGCTCCGCCGAGATCGTGGTGCGTCCGTTCCCACTGCAACCCCCTCGTCGCGAATCCCGTACTGCGACCCTATACGGCGGGCCGCCCGACACGCCTAGGCGTGCAGGGCCGCGTTCAACACGATGCCGCTGCCGTCACGCGGCAGCACCTCGACGGCGCCGCTCAGCGAGTTGCGCCGGAACAGCAGGTTCGCCGCGCCGGAGAGGGCGCTGGCCTTCACGGAACGCACGGGGGAGCCGGCCGCTGCGGTCGGATCGATCACGACCACCTTGGTGCCGGCCGTGACGTAGAGCCCCGCCTCGACGACGCTGTCGTCGCCGATCGAGATGCCGACGCCCGAGTTGGCGCCGAGCAGGGCCCGCGCTCCGATGCTGATGCGGTCGGTGCCGCCGCCGGAGAGCGTGCCCATGATCGAGGCACCGCCGCCGATGTCGGCGCCGTCGCCGACGACAACGCCCTGCGAGATGCGACCCTCCACCATCGAGGAGCCGAGCGTTCCCGCGTTGAAGTTCACGAAGCCCTCGTGCATCACGGTGGTGCCGGGCGCGAGGTGCGCGCCGAGGCGCACGCGGGAGGCATCCGCGATGCGCACCCGCTCCGGCGTCACATAGTCGAGCAGCCGGGGGAACTTGTCCAGACCGGTGACGTGGATGCCAGCCCGCTGCAGCTGCGGGCGCAGCCTGTCGAGGTCGGCCGGGGCGATCGGGCCGGCGTTGGTCCAGGCCACGTTCGGCAGCTGGCCGAAGATGCCGTCCAGATTGATCGTGTTCGGGCGCACCAACAGGTGCGAGAGCAGGTGCAGGCGCAGGTACGCGTCGGCCGTGCTGGCCGGGGCGGCCGCCAGCTCAATCTCGATGTTGACGAAGTCGACGTGCACCCCGCGGCGCGCGTCCTCGCCGAGCAGCGCGGCGAACTCGGCCGGGGCGATCCACCGGTCGACGGATTCCGGCCGGCGGCCGAGTGCGGGAGCCGGGAACCAGGCGTCGAGCACGGTGCCATCAGCGGCGACCGTGCTGAGGCCGGAGGCCCAGGCGTGCGTGGCGGCGGGCATGGGGGCAGGGGCGCCAGACGGCTCGGTAACGTGCATGTCGTCAAGCGTACTGGCGCGCGGGGAGGCGCCGGTTCCGCGTTGCGCTGTGTGTTCCGGATGCCGCAGTCGGCAGCATCCGGAAGCTACGCTGGGGGCATGGCAGCCCTCGAATCTCCCGTCAACGCAGGCCCCGGCACTGAGCGGCTGGACCTGGCCGCCAGCTCGGTCGACATCACCCGCCAGATCTGCGACATCGACTCCGTCTCCGGCGCCGAGAAGCGGCTGGCGGACGCAATCGAAGCGACCCTGGCCGACGCGGCGCACCTCGAGCTGATCCGGCACGGCAATTGCGTCGTTGCCCGCACGAACCTCGGCCGCGCGCAGCGAGTCATCATCGCCGGCCACATCGACACGGTGCCGGTCAACGACAACCTGCCGACCCGGTTCGAGACGTTCGAGGATCGCGACTACCTCTGGGGCCGCGGCACCGTCGACATGAAGGCGGGTGTCGCGGTGCAGCTGAAGCTCGCCGCCGAGCTCACCGCGCCCCGGGTCGACGTGACCTGGATGTGGTACGACAACGAGGAGGTCTCGTCGGAGCTGAACGGCCTGGGCCTGCTGGCCGCCGACCGCCCCGACTTGTTCACGGGCGATTTCGCCATCCTCGGTGAGCCGAGCAACGGCCAGGTCGAGGGCGGCTGCAACGGCACCATCCGATTCGAGCTGCGCACCCGCGGCGTGCGCGCCCACTCCGCGCGGGCCTGGGTCGGCGACAACGCCATCCACAAGCTCGGCGCGGTGCTGCAGACGCTCGCCACCTATGTGCCGCGCGAGGTCGAGGTCGAGGGCCTGGTCTACCGCGAGGGCTTGAACGCGATCGGCATCAGCGGGGAGTGGCAGGCAACGTCATCCCCGACGAGGCCATGGTGCACATCAACTATCGCTTCGCGCCGAGCCGCAGCGTCGCCGAGGCGATCGCCCACATGCACGAGCTGTTCCCGGGCTACGAGATCCTGGTGGTGGATGCCGCAGAGGGCGCCCGCCCCGGACTGGACGCGGCCATCGCGCGCAACTTCGTCGCGGCGGTCGGGGCGGAGCCGCGACCGAAGTACGGCTGGACGGATGTCGCCCGCTTCAGCGCCCTCGGAATCCCGGCGGTGAACTTCGGGCCGGGCGACCCGCTCAAGGCGCACGCCGATGACGAGCGCGTGCTCCTCGCCCAGATCACCGACGGCGAACGCGCGCTGCGCGCTTGGCTCACCGGCCACTGACGGTGAGCGCCCCGATCGCGCACGGCACGGCCGCGCGCCGCCGCACCGGCCGGTCATCCCTGCCGGTCGCGCTGCGCGTGCGCTACCGGCTGACACCGTGGTGGCTGCGCGTCACCGCCGTGTTCCTGCTCTCGCGGGTGGTCACCACCATCCTCGTGCTGATCCTCGCCAGTGTGCAGAAGGCCAACCCCTGGACGGCCGACCACCCGGACTACTTCAGCTTCGCCACCATGTGGGACGGCCGCTGGTACCAGATCATCGCCGGCTGGGGCTACCCCAACGAGTTGCCGCTGGATGCCACCGGACATGTGGCAGAGAACGCCTGGGCATTCATGCCCGTCTACCCGATGCTGGTGCGCGGGCTGATGGAGATCACAGGGGTGCCGTGGGCGCCGATGGCCGTTTTCGTGTCGGTCGCCTGCGCGTTCGGCACCGCGCTGCTGTTCTACCGAATGATGATTCGGGTTCTGCCCGCGGGCAGCGCCCTGTTCGCGGTGGCGCTGTTCTGCTTCGCGCCGCTGTCGCCGCTGCTGCAGTTCGCCTACGCCGAGTCGCTCTACCTGATGCTGCTGACGCTGGCGCTGCTGCTGCTGATGGAGCGAAGATACGCGCTGCTGTTCCCGGTGGTCGCGGTGATGGCGCTGACCCGGCCGAGCGGCCTGGCGTTCGCGCTGGCGCTCGGCTTGCACGTCATCTACCGCTTCGCGGTGCGGCGCAGGGAGCCGTTCCCGCTCAAGGAACGGGTGCTGGCGGAATCCGTCGCCGTGTTCAGTGGCGTGATGGGGCTCGCCTGGCTGTTGGCCGCTGCCGTCGCCACCGGGGATCTGATGTCGTACACGGACACCGAGCTGGCCTGGCGCGCGCCCTACATCGGCCACCGGGAGCTGCTGCCGTTCACCCCCTGGTTTCAGAGCGCGGACTGGTGGCTGGGCAGCCCGCGCGGCCCGATCCTCGTGGTGCTGCTCATCGTGGCGTTCGTTGCGTTCATGTTCACCCCCGCGGTGAAACGGCTCGGCGTCGACCTGCGCCTGTGGGTGGCCAGCTACGCGCTGTACCTGCTCGCCGTGTTCTTCCCGCAGTCGAGTGTTTTCCGGCTACTGATGCCGTTCTTCCCGCTGTTGGGAGCGCTGGCTGTGCCGCGTTCGCGCATCTACCGGGTGCTGCTGTTGCTCGTCTGCGTGGCGCTTCAATGGGGCTGGCTGCTCATCGCCTGGGGGGTCGACGGCCGCGATTGGACCCCGCCGTGAGTCGCCGAGAGCGGCGTCGATGCCAAAGCGTGACCGGGCTGATTTTTCTCTGTCGGCGCCATACGAGATAATGACTACAGACTTGCCACGAAAGGGGAAGCCATGGCAGCCATGAAGCCGAGGACCGGAGACGGACCGATGGAAGCGGTAAAGGAAGGGCGCCTGATTATTGTGCGCGTTCCACTCGAAGGCGGGGGGCGCCTTGTGGTCTCGGTGAATGACGCCGAGGCAAAGGAACTCCACGATGCCCTTGCCAGCGTCGTCGCTCCGGCATAGTCGCCGGTAGTTCGACTGTGAAAAAGCCCCGCGGCTGCCGATGGCAGCCGCGGGGCTTTTGCGTGCGCGGGCCGTAACGGCCTCAGACGCCGCGCTTGGTGAGCTGCAGCAGGCCGTCTCCGGCGGGGGAGAGGGCGCTGACGACGGCACCGGATGCCGCGATCTCGGTGATCAGGGTGCGGAAGCCCGTGGCCACGTCATCCCGCTTGGCCGGGTCGGCGACGCGGCCGCGCCAGAGCGCGTGCGGCACCAGGACGGTTCCGCCCGGGCGGGCGAGGCGCAGGCCGTGCTCGACGTACTCGATGACGCTGCCGGCATCCGCGTCGATCAAGACGATGTCGTAGGAGTTCTCGTTCATCCGGGGGAGCACCTCGAGCGCACGGCCGGGGATGAGGCGCACCCGGTTGGCCGGGATGCCGGCCTCGGCGAAGTTGGCCTTGGCCTGCAGCTGGTGGTCGATCTCGGTGTCGATCGAGGTCAACGTGGCTCCGGGCGCACCGGCGAACAACCACATGCCGGAGACACCGACGCCGGTTCCGATCTCGACAATGTTGGTGGCGCCTGTCGCGGCGGCGATCACGGCGATCTGCGCGCCGGTCGCGGGCGAGATCGGGTCGATGCCCAGTTCCAGCGACTGCTGTCTGGCCTTGCTCAGCGCGTCGGATTCGGTGACGACGTCGTCGGCGTACTTCCAGTTCAGGTCATTGTCAGACACGTTGTAGCTCCCGGTGATGTGTGAATTCCAGAGTAAGGGGGAGGCGGCCTTGCTCGGGGAAGCCTCGCCGCAGGTTATTCTGAAGACATGTTCGGGTTGACGATGGAGAAGGTGCTGATTATCGGCATCATTGCCGTCTTTCTGCTCGGTCCAGAGAAGCTGCCGCACTACGCGGCGCAGCTGGGCCGACTCGTCCGGCAGCTGCGTGACATGGCCAACGGCGCCAAGGATCGCATGCGCGACGAGATGGGCCCCGAGTTCGACGACGTCGACTGGAAGAAACTCGACCCGCGCCAGTACGACCCTCGGCGCATCATCCGCGAGGCGCTGGCCGATGACGTCCCGGCAGCCGGTGCTGCCGCAGCGGCCGCTGCCCCCACGCTGACACGGGCCTCGCGCTCGGGCGCCCCGGTGCGCCGCGCGACGGTGCCGCTCGGCGTCGGCGAGGGCGCCCCCTTCGACTCCGAGGCCACCTAGCCCCAGTCCCTCGCTCCTCGACCGGCTGGACAGCCCGGTCTTCCGTTGGTTGAGCTTGTCGAAACCTGGATTTCGACAAGCTCAATCAGCGGGAGGACAGGCTCAACCGGCGGGAGGGCAAGCTCAATCAGCGGGAGGACAAGCTCAATCGGCGGGAGGGCAAGCTCAATCGGCGGGAGTGTGGCGCGGAGGCCGCAGACACCCCTCAGCGACTGAGCAGCAGCGCGTCGCCCTGACCGCCGCCGCCGCAGAGCGCGACGGCTGCCCGGCCGCCGCCGCGGCGCTGCAGTTCCAGCGCGGCGTGCAGCGCCAACCGCGCGCCGGAGGCCCCGATCGGGTGCCCGAGCGCGATCGCCCCGCCGTGCACGTTCACGATGTCCGGGTCGACGCCGAGATCCTTCGTCGACTGGATGCCGACCGCCGCGAACGCTTCGTTGATCTCGATCAGGTCGAGCGAGTCGACGTCCCAGCCCTGGCGCCCGAGCGCCGCGCTGATCGCGTGGGACGGCTGCGAGTGCAGTGAGTTGTCCGGGCCGGCCACGTGCCCTGACGCCTGCACGACCGCCAGCCACTCGCGCCCGTTCGCCTCCGCCCAGGCCCGGCTGGTCAGCACGAGTGCGCTCGCCCCATCACTGAGCGGCGACGAGTTTCCGGCCGTGATAGTGCCCTCCAGATCGAACGCCGGCCGGAGCGCCCCGAGCGTCTCCACCGTGCTGGCCGGGCGCACGCCCTCGTCGGCGATCACAATCACCGGCTCGCCGCGTCGCTGCGGGATCTCCACCGGCACGATCTCGTCATCGAAGACGCCTCCAGCCGCGGCTGCCCCCGCCCGCTGGTGCGAGCGCGCCGCGAACTCGTCCTGCTCCGCCCGGCCCAGCCCGAGCGCCACGATGGAGCGCTCGGTGGAGAGCCCCATCGAGAGGCCGTCGAATGCGTCGGTCAGTCCGTCGTAGGCGGCGTGGTCGAGCATCTCCACGCTGCCGTACGGCCAGCCGTGGCGGGAGCCCGGAAGCAGGTGCGGTGCGTTCGTCATGGACTCCTGGCCGCCGGCGACGACGACATCCGCCTCGCCCAGACGAATCAGCCTGGCCGCGTCGATGACGGCGGCAAGCCCCGACAGGCACACCTTGTTCAGCGTGATCGCGTTGACACCCCAGGGGATGCCGGCGGCGATCGCGCTCTGCCTGGCCGGGTTCTGGCCGGCGCCGGCCTGCAGCACCTGGCCCATGATGACGGCCTGCACCTCGTCGGCCGCCACCCCGCTGCGCGTGAGCGCGCCGGCGATGGCCACTGCGCCCAACTGAACCGCGGTCTGGCTGGCCAGCTGGCCGTTCACGCGGCCCTGCGGCGTGCGGGCTCCGGCCAGAATGACGACCTCGATCGGCTCCATGGTGACTCCTTCGTCGTGTTGAGCGCGCGATTCCTTGACACCCACTCGTCTCCATCGTACTTTTCAGTCAGAGCACCGGGGCCACAAGCGCCGGGGGAGGACGTGCCCTGATGTCGATCAACAAAGTCGTCGATTCGGCCGCACTTGCTGTGGCCGACATTCCGGATGCCGCATCGATCGCGGTCGGCGGGTTCGGGCTGTGCGGCAACCCGATGGCGTTGATCACCGCGCTGCTGGATGCCGGTGCGCGCGACCTCTCCATCGTGAGCAACAACTGTGGTGTCGACGACTGGGGCCTCGGCCTGCTTCTGGGCGCCGGCCGCATCCGCAAGATGACCTCGTCGTATGTCGGCGAGAACAAGGAGTTCGAGCGGCGCTACCTGAGCGGCGAACTGGAACTGGAGCTCACCCCCCAGGGGTCACTGGCCGAGAAGCTGCGCGCGGGCGGCAGCGGCATCGCCGCCTTCTTCACGCAGACCGGGGTCGGCACGCAGGTCGCCGACGGCGGGCTGCCGCAGCGCTACCACCCCGACGGCAGCATCGCGGTGGCATCCGCGGCAAAGCAGACCCAGGAGTTCGAGGTGAACGGCCGGATGCGGGAGTTCGTCCTGGAGCCCGCCATCAGCACCGACTTCGCCCTCGTGCACGCGCTGCGGGGCGACCGGCACGGCAACCTCGTCTTCAACAAGTCCGCGCGCAACTTCTCGCCGCTGGCCGCCATGGCCGGCCGGGTGTGCATCGCCGAGGTGGAGGAACTGGTGGAGCCGGGGCAGATCGACCCGGATGCCGTGCACCTGCCCGGGGTGTATGTGCACCGCGTGGTGGAGGTTGGCGGCGACATCGAGAAGCGCATCGAGCGGCGCACGGTGCGCACCGGCGCACAGGGGGCGAACTGAGATGGCACGGACCCGGGAACAGATGGCGGCCCGTGCGGCGGCCGAGCTGACCGACGGCTCCTACGTCAACCTCGGCATCGGCCTTCCGACCCTCGTGCCCAACTTCGTTCCGCACGGCGTGACCGTCGTGCTGCAGAGCGAGAACGGCATCCTCGGCGTCGGACCGTACCCACTCGAGGGCGAAGTCGACCCCGACCTCATCAACGCCGGCAAGGAGACCGTCACGCTGCTGCCCGGCGCCGCCTTCTTCGACTCGGCACTGAGCTTCGGCATGATCCGCGGTGGCAAGGTGCAGGCCGCCATTCTCGGTGCGATGCAGGTGTCGGCGGGCGGCGACCTCGCCAACTGGATGATCCCCGGCAAGATGGTCAAGGGCCCGGGCGGCGCGATGGACCTCGTGCACGGCGCGGAACGGGTCATCGTGTTGATGGAACACGTCGCCCGCGACGGCACCCCGAAGATCGTCACCGAGTGCTCCCTGCCGCTCACCGGGAAGGGTGTCGTCGACCGCATCATCACCGACCTCGCCGTGATCGACGTGACCTCCGACGGGCTCGTGCTGGTCGAGACCGCACCGGGGGTCAGCGTCGACGAGGTGCTCGCAGCGACCGAGGCGCCGCTCACGGTTCGCCTTCCACCCAGCCTCGACGCGTAAGCTGGCTCTGTGGCTGCAATTAATTTGGGAATGCCCAAGGTCCCCGAGGTTCTCGCCCCTAGGCGCAAGTCTCGTCAGATCAAGGTAGGCAAGGTTCTCGTCGGTGGCGACGCTCAGGTGAGCGTCCAGTCCATGACGACGACGCCGACGACGAACATCAACGCGACTCTGCAACAGATCGCCGAACTGACGGCATCCGGATGCGACATTGTGCGCGTCGCGGTGCCGAGCCGCGATGACGCAGAGGCGCTGCCGATCATCGCGAAGAAGAGCCAGATCCCGGTCATCGCCGACATCCACTTCCAGCCGAACTACGTCTACGCCGCGATCGACGCCGGCTGTGCCGCCGTGCGCGTGAACCCGGGCAACATCCGCAAGTTCGACGACCAGGTCGGCAAGATCGCCGCCGCCGCGAAGGCGGCCGGCGTCTCGCTGCGCATCGGCGTCAACGCCGGCTCGCTCGAGCCCAGCCTGCTCCAGAAGTACGGCAAGCCCACCGCGGAGGCGCTCGTGGAGAGCGCCGTCTGGGAGGCCAGCCTGTTCGAGGAGCACGACTTCCACGACTTCAAGATCTCGGTCAAGCACAACGACCCGATCGTCATGGTCAAGGCCTACCGCCTGCTGGCCGAGCGCGGTGACTGGCCGCTGCACCTCGGCGTGACCGAGGCCGGCCCCGCCTTCCAGGGCACCATCAAGAGCGCGACCGCGTTCGGCATTCTGCTCTCAGAGGGCATCGGCGACACCATCCGCGTCTCGCTGTCCGCCCCGCCAGCCGAGGAGATCAAGGTCGGCCTGCAGATTCTGCAGTCGCTGAACCTGCGCGAGCGCAAGCTGGAGATCGTCTCCTGCCCCAGCTGTGGCCGTGCGCAGGTCGACGTTTACAAGCTCGCCAACGACGTCACCGACGGCCTCGAGGGCATGACCGTGCCGCTGCGAGTCGCCGTCATGGGCTGCGTCGTGAACGGCCCGGGCGAGGCCCGTGAGGCCGACCTCGGCGTGGCATCCGGCAATGGCAAGGGCCAGATCTTCGTCAAGGGCCAGGTCATCAAGACCGTGCCTGAGGCCGACATCGTCGCCACGCTGATCGAAGAGGCCAACCGCATCGCGGCCGAGATGCCCGCCAGCGACACCTCGATCGGCACACCCACCGTCACCGTCGGCGCCAAGTAGGCCCAGCGCGCCGCCCTCCAGTCGACGAGCAATTCCCCGTTGGCTAGAGGGAGCGCCAGCGACCGAAGCCAACTTCGCGGGCACCCCGCGCCCCGGGCCGGCACGCCCACTACGCTGGCCGGATGACCGAGAACGACGCGAAGCCAGACGGACCGCGCTGGCTCGCAACGCTCAAACGGCGCTTCGCGGCGCCGGTCCGCTGGGGCAAGGCGGTTGTGGATTTCGTCCTGCAGCTGAAACCGGTGCGGGTTTTCAACCGATACGCCGGCGACCGCGGGCCGCTGCTGGCCGCCGGTATGTCGTACCAGGCACTGTTCGCGGTCTTCGCCGGCGTCTACGTCGGGTTCACGCTCGCCGGCCTGTGGCTGGCGGCGAACCCGGCCGTCTGGGCGGCCCTGATCGAGCTCATCAACGGGTTCATCCCCGGTCTGCTGCGCACCCCGGGCGGCAGTGATGAGGCGCTCGTCGACCCGGATGCCATCATCCAGCCGCTCACGCTGAGCATCTCGGGCATCATCGCCCTGGTTGGGCTCGTGGCGACATCCATCGCGTGGATCGGTGCGACCCGCACCGCGGTGCGCGGCATCTTCCGGTTGCCCAACGACACCACGTTCTTCGTGCTGCTCACGCTCAGAGACCTGGGTCTCGCGCTCGCGCTCGGCCTGGCCCTCATCGCCGCGGCCTTGATCAGCGTGTTCAGCACCTCCGCTCTCGGGCTGCTCGCGGCCGAGCTGGGCGCCTCGACCAGCTCGGTCGGATTCGTGCTGATCAGCCAGGCTGTCGGCATCCTGCTCGTCTTCATCATCGACACGCTCACGCTGGTCGCCCTGATCTTGCTGATCTCGGGCATCAAGGTGCCCGGCGGCATCTTGTGGCGGGGAGTCCTGCTCGGCGGAGCGGCAATGACAGCCCTGCAGCTGCTGGGCGGATCGCTGCTCGGCGGCGCTGCGGCCAACCCGCTGCTCGCCTCGTTCACGGCGCTGATCGGTGTGCTGATCTGGTTCAATCTGCTCAACCAGCTGCTGCTGCTCATCGCATCCTGGATCGCAACAGGCGTCGACGACAGACGCGCAGGAATCACTGCTACCGTAGCAATGCGCTCAACGGCCGAGCGTCGGGTTCTCCACGCGAAAGTGCGCGTGCAGCAAGCCCAGCAGGAACTAGCCTCCGCGATGACCGTCGCGTCAGCGCTCACCCCTGAACACCCCAGCACCCCCGGTGCTGGTCAGTCCGGCGATCCCGGACGATCGGTGTAACGCGATTCCCACCCGAGATACGCTCAATCTTCGTGCCTCCTACGAAAGTGACTCTTCGATGACAACCATCCTCGACCCGAAAATCCAGCCGATCTTCGACCAGGTCCTCCGCCGCAACGCAGGCGAGCCGGAGTTCCACCAGGCGGCGCGCGAGGTTTTCGAGTCGCTGGGTCGCGTCATCCAGCGTCACCCGCACTACGCAGAGGGCTCCGTGCTGGAGCGCATCTGCGAGCCGGAGCGCCAGATCATCTTCCGCGTGCCGTGGACCGATGACGCCGGCCGTGTGCACATCAACCGCGGTTTCCGCGTCGAGTTCAACTCGGCCCTCGGCCCGTACAAGGGCGGCCTGCGTTTCCACCCGACCGTCACCCTCGGCACCGTCAAGTTCCTCGGCTTCGAGCAGATCTTCAAGAACGCCCTCACCGGCATGCCGATCGGCGGCGGCAAGGGCGGCAGCGACTTCGACCCCAAGGGCAAGTCGGATGCCGAGATCATGCGCTTCTGCCAGAGCTTCATGACCGAGCTCTACCGCCACATCGGCGAGTACACCGACGTTCCCGCCGGTGACATCGGTGTCGGTGGCCGCGAGATCGGCTACCTGTTCGGCCAGTACAAGCGCATCACGAACCGCTACGAGTCCGGTGTGCTCACCGGCAAGGGCATCGGCTGGGGCGGATCGCTCGTGCGCACCGAGGCGACCGGCTACGGCACCGTCTTCTTCGCCGAGCAGATGCTCGCCACCCGCGGCAAGACCTTCGAGGGCGCCCGCGTGCTCGTCTCCGGCTCCGGCAACGTGGCGCTCTACGCCATCGAGAAGGTGCACCAGCTCGGCGGCGTCGTCGTGGCCTGCTCCGACTCCAGTGGCGTCGTCTACGACCGTGACGGTGTCGACCTCGACCTGCTGCGCGAGATCAAGGAGGTCAAGCGCGGACGCCTGAGCGACTACGCCGAGATCCGTGGCGCGGCATCCGAGTACCGCCCGACCGGCACCATCTGGTCGATCGCGGCCGAGACGAAGATCGACGTGGCACTGCCATGTGCCACCCAGAACGAGCTCGATGAGACCGCGGCCGCCGCGCTCGTCGGCAGCGGCGTCAGCGCCGTCGCCGAGGGCGCCAACATGCCCTGCACCCCCGCCGCCGTGCGCGTGTTCTCCGAGGCCGGTGTGCTCTTCGCGCCGGGCAAGGCAGCCAACGCCGGTGGCGTGGCCACCTCGGCCCTGGAGATGCAGCAGAACGCGAGCCGCGACTCCTGGAGCTTCGAGCACACCGAGGAGCGCCTCGCGGTGATCATGAAGGGCATCCACGAGCGTTGCGCCCGCACCGCCGAGGAGTACGGCGAGCCCGGCAACTACGTGCTCGGCGCCAACATCGCCGGCTTCTCCCGCGTCGCCGACGCCATGCTCGCCTTGGGCGTCGTCTAGTCACACAGCACTCAGCTCTCGAAGGCCGAGCCCGCGCACCGCGCCGGGCTCGGCCTTCGACGTTCCCGCGGGGGAATCGGGGCACGGGTGCCTCCAGCAGCCCGCGTGCGCGCCTGCGCCTGCCTGGGCGCCCCGTAACCTGCACGTGCCGTAGCCAGTCCGCGGAGACGCGGGCGGTTTCGGGCCGCAACACCTTGATTCGTCGGCGGGTCGCGGCCCGCATCCGCTGACCGGCAACGGGGGCGCGGCTCGCATCCGCTGACCGGCTGCGCGAGCAGCGAGAGCAGCGGCGCGGCGGGAACGGAGGCCGGCGTCCGTTAGCCTGAGCGAGTGACCTCACCGAATCCGGATGCCGCTGGCACCCCGTTCCCTGCCGGGCCGCCGAACCTGCTGCTCTCCGCATCGCAACCCCCGGCATTGACGGCCGCGGAACGCCCCCTGGCCTCGGTCCCATTCGTCGCACCGCCCGCTCGCGGCGGCGGACTCGGCTTCGTGCTCGGGGTCATCGGCATCGTCATCGGTGCGGCGCTGATGCTCGTCGTGATCGGTTCCTTCGTGAACGCTTTCGGCCCCGGGGCTGTCGTGCTCTGCACCGTCGTGGCGGTGGTGCCGCTCGTGGGCGTGCTGTTCGTGGTGCGCTGGATCGACCGCTGGGAGCCGGAGCCGCGCTGGGTGCTTGGCTTCGCCCTGTTCTGGGGAGCGGGCGTCGCGGTCGGCATCTCGCTGTTCGTGGACCTGCTCGTGCAGATCGCGGTCGGCGCCAGCGGCCGCGCCGAATACACCGAGGCTCTCTCTGTCGCGATCCAGGCCCCGTTCGTGGAGGAGCTCGCCAAGGGCCTGGGCGTGCTGCTGCTCGTGTGGATCGCGCGGAAGAGCCTGGACGGCCCGGTTGACGGCCTCGTCTACGCGGCGGTCACCGCCGCCGGTTTCGCGTTCACCGAGAACATCCTCTATTTCGGTGAGGCGCTCACCGAGGGCGGCGCGGGCGGGCTCGGCGCAACGTTCGTGCTGCGCGGGCTGTTCTCTCCCTTCGCTCATGTCATGTTCACCGCGTGCACCGGCATCGTGCTGGGCTTCGGCGTCACCCGCACGCGCGGCGCCGGCATCCTCGGCTATTTCGCGATCGGCCTGGCCGTCGCGATCGCCCTGCACGCGCTGTGGAACGGCGCGCTCCTCGTGGTGACGGACTTCTTCGGCTACTACTTCCTCGTGCAGGTGCCGCTCTTCGCCTTCGCCATCGGAATCGTGGTGTGGCTGCGCCGGGCCGAGCAGCGGGCTACTGTGGCCAGCCTGCAGGAATACGCCGAGGCCGGCTGGTTCGCCGACGGCGAGGTCGTCATGTTGGGCACGGCCGCCGGCCGGCGGGCGGCCGCGCGCTGGGCGCGGACGCTGCCCAGCGAGAAGCGCCTCGCGATGCGCCGGTTCATCAGGCATGCCACCCGGTTGGCCCTCGTGCGGCAGCGGCTCCTGGCCGGCCGCGGAACGGCCGACACCGTGGCGGCGGAGCGCGCCCTGCTGGCCTCCGTCACGCGCGATCGGGCCGTGATGCTGGCGCCGCCCGCAGCGTGAGGAGCACGCGCCAGGGGTGCCCGTTAAAGACCTATCGCCCGGTGGTGCGGCAATGCACGCGACTCGCCCGGGCGATAAGTTGATCAGTTCTCATCTTCTCTCACCCGTGTGAGGAACACAAGCATCCGCGCGAGAATCACAGCCGGCGCCCGGCCGGTGTGCATTCTTGCGCGGAATCGGCTTGGATAGTCGCATGACTGATATGAACGCAAAGCCCGAAATCGAATTCCCGGAGGGCCCGGCGCCCGAGGTCCTCGTCATCGAGGACATCGTCGTCGGCGACGGCGCTGAGGCCACCCCCGGTGCCACCGTCGACGTGCACTACCTCGGCGTCGAGTACGAGTCCGGCGACGAGTTCGACTCCTCCTGGGGTCGCGGCCAGTCCATCAACTTCCCGCTCAACCGCCTCATCGCGGGCTGGCAAGAAGGCATCCCCGGCATGAAGGTCGGCGGCCGTCGCAAGCTCGTCGTCCCCCCGCACCAGGCCTACGGCCCCGCCGGTGGAGGCCACCACCTCTCGGGCAAGACCCTGATCTTCGTGATCGACCTGCTCGGCGTCAGCTAAGCACGAGCCGTCTGGCTACGCAGGCCCCGGCCCACTTCGTGTGGGTGCGGGGCCTGTCTCATTCGGCGTGGGCTCACGCGGGGTGCGGATGCCGCGGCATCCGTCACGGCAGGCTTGACGTCCAGGAGCCGACGAGCCCGACGCCGAACACCGTGATGAGCAGCAGAGGCAGGCCGAAGAATGCGACGATCGCGACGATGGCCGCAATGGGAAGGCCCCGGGTGAGCCGGCGGCCCTGCGGAGCGACCATGTTGTCGCCGCCGCCGAGTGCGGCGGCGAACGCCGGGGCGGGCTGCGCCGGGCTGCGCTCGTCGCGGTACCGCTCGGTCTGGGAGACGGTCTTGCGCCCCACGGTGTCTGCGATGGCGAACAGGCGTGCCCAGGCGGCCGGCTCCAGTGTGTTCCACGGAGTGGTCGAGTAGACGAACATCCAGTCATCGACGATCTCGACGTCGAAGGCGCTGCTGTGGTCGATCAGCAACGCCATCAGGTCGGGCGTGAAGATGTACAACGCGTCGGACTCGTAGCCGCGCGGGCAGTACAGCGTGAAGTGGTCGTTGAAATCTCCTTCGAGGCGCAACACCTGTTCCTTGGAGAAGGAGCCGAGGTCGGAGGCGCCGAACCGCGAGTTGTTCGCCCGCGCATCGACGACGCAGTGCGGGATCCGGCGGTCCAGTCGGAGCGCCATGAACCCCACCGGTGCACCGTGCGGTCGTCGCCGGAGCCGGTCGTGTACATGAAATTGCCGATGTCGAGCGCGCGCCCGCTCGTGGCCCGCGCGCCGGAGTAGGCGGCGCGGCCCGAGCCGCGTCCGAAGATGATGCCGGGGTAGCCGGGATCCCCGATCTGCGGATACCACTGCATCCCATTGGCCTGGGCG
The DNA here is from genome assembly GCF_001542775.1 of Microterricola viridarii. Lineage (GTDB taxonomy): Bacteria > Actinomycetota > Actinomycetes > Actinomycetales > Microbacteriaceae > Microterricola > Microterricola viridarii_A. The sequence continues at coordinate 1,972,740 of NZ_CP014145.1, read as the reverse complement.
AAGTGGAAGAGCCGGTACTTCTGTTGCCAGCCGCCAGAGAGGTCCGCCCGGCGCAGCACCAACACCGCCACCAGCACGCCGAGCACCAGGATGAGGAGCATCGGCGCGGCTGCGACCAGGCTGGCCGTGCCGAGGGTTGCGGCGGCCACCGCCAGGATCGAGCCGCCGATCGCGATGGCCACGACGACCAGGAGCCCGGCCAGCACGGCGAAGATCGCGACGAGAACGCGGGCGGCATCGGAGGAACGCGCCCACGGCTGCCTCGTCGAGCGCGCCCAACCGCGAAACTCCGAGACGGCGCCCGGCGCCACCGGCTCGGTGAGCGGGCGGTAGTCGATCGCGGCGGGGTTCATGCGGGCCAGTAAAGCACGGCAACGGGGTGCAGGCGCGGTGCGCGGTCTGCGCGTGGCGGATGCCGGATCCTCCGTCGCCGGGGGCTGCATCCGTCGTCTAGCGTTAAGGGGTGACTTCTGAACCCACCACCAACGCCCCCTCCGCATCGGACGAGCTCAAACGATTGCTCACCGAGATCCCGGACTTCCCGCAGCCGGGGATCCTGTTCCGCGATGTGGCCCCCGTGTTCGCAGACGGGCCGGCGTTCAAGGTGATCGTCGACGAGTTGGTCGCACGCTTCGCAGGCAAGTTCGACGCCGTCGCCGGCGTCGAGGCCCGTGGTTTCGTGCTCGCCGCGGCCGCCGCCTACGCCACCGGCACCGGGCTGCTCGTCGTGCGCAAGGCGGGCAAACTGCCCGGCACCGTCATCGCCGAGAGCTACGACCTTGAGTACGGCACCGCGACGCTCGAGCTCGAGCCGAATCATCTGGCGCCCGGCGCCCGCGTGCTGGTGCTCGACGACATCCTCGCAACTGGTGGCACCCTGAGCGCCGCCGCCCGCCTGATCGAGCGGGCCGGGTATGCGGTGGCCGGTATCGGCGTGCTGTTCGAACTGGCCGAACTGGACGGCCGCGAGAAGCTCGCCGGGTACGACACCGAGGTGCTGCTCGCCGAGTGACGCTGCTCACCGGATGACGCTGCCCGCCGAGTGACATTGCCCGCCGAATGAGGCGGGAAGCGGCACTCTGCGGGCAGAATGAGCAGATGACATCGATGTCGCCGAACAAGACGACCGCATTCGCCGCTGCGACGGCGGGGCAGCTGAAACCGCTGACCGCCTTCGCGCCATTCCTGGCGCTCTCAGCCCTGCACCTGGTCTTCCAGTTCGCCCATCTCAGCGACGCCGCCAACATCTCGAAGTGGCTGCTGATGCCGGCGCTGCTGCTGGCGGTGCTCGCGGCCTCGCCGGCCCGCCGCGCGACGGCCACGGCGTTGCTGCTCGCCGCCATCACGCTGTCCTGGCTGGGCGACATCACCCCGCTCTATGCGAACGACTTCTTCTTCGTGCTCGGGCTGAGCTTCTTCCTACTCGCCCACGTCGCCTACCTGGTGCTCTTCATGCGCGGGCTCGGCTACAGCCGACCGCGCGCCTGGGCGCTGGTCTACCTGCTCTGGTGGCTCGGCTTCGTGGCCTTGCTCGGCCCCGCGCTCGGCAGCCTGCTCATCCCCGTCGCGCTGTACGGCTTGGTGCTCGGCGCGATGGCGGCCTGGGCGAGCCGGGGAACGGCCACGATCGCCGCCGGCGGCGCGCTGTTCCTCATCTCGGACACGCTGCTCGGCAGCAACAAGTTCCTGGACACCCTCGACCTCTGGCAGTCCGGCTTTCTGATCATGGCCACCTACCTGGCCGGGCAGGGGTTGATCGCCTGGGGTGTTGTGGCGCTGCAGCGCAAGGCTGCTCGAGCCGGGGCGGGGGAGCAGGGGTAGCCATGCAGCTTCCCGCGCTCTCGCCGCATGCTCCGGATGCCGCGGCGCCCGCCGTCCTGACCTGGAAGCTCCTGCCGGCCGCACTCGTCTGCGGCGCGGCCGTGCTGCTCTTCGGCGTGCAGATCATTCCCGTCGGGTACGCCATGCTGCTGGCCGGCGTTGCATCCGCCTGGTTCATCGACCGTGCGCTGTTCCGCGACCTGTTGCTGATCGCGCTCGGCCAGCTGATCATCAGCACGATCTCGCTCGAAGCCAACATCGACTACCCGAATATGGTGCTGTTCACCGTCGTGCTCGGCTCCGCGGTGGCGGTGCCGTACCTGGTGCAGCGCTTCATCTACAAGGAACGTGTCATCCGTTTCCCGTGGCGGGGGAGCGGGCGCTGGACCCGCGCCCAGTGGATCTACATCGGCGCCGTCGTGGTGATGGCGATCGTGCTGTTGCCGTTCTACTTCATCTCGAGCGGCGCCTACCAGAACTGGCCGGCCGTGCACGAGCCGGATGCCGTCATCCGCCTGTTCATCGGGGTGAACGCCGTCGGCATCTGGGACGAACTGTTCTTCATTTGCACCGTGTTCACGCTGCTCTGCCGGCACTTCCCGGTGTGGCTGGCGAACGCGCTGCAGGCGACGGTGTTCGTGTCGTTCCTCTGGGAGCTCGGCTACCAGAGCTGGGGCCCGTTGCTGACGATCCCGTTCGCGCTGGTGCAGGGCATGATCTTCCGGATGACGCGCTCGCTCAGCTACGTCGTGACGGTGCACCTGCTCTTCGACCTGGTCGTGTTCCTGGTCATCGTCTACGCCCACAACCCGGAGTGGTTCGGCGGCTAACCGCCCCCCCATTGGCCCGAGGGAGCTCACGACCGAAGCCGACACCCGGCTGCTTCGGCCGCTCCCGGTGGTTGAGCCTGTCGAAACCCCGCCTGCTACGACAGGAAGCCGTCGAACAACGACAGCTTCACCGCCGCATCTCGCGCCAGCAGGAAGCCGATGATCCCGACGATCCACGCGGTCGTCTCGGCCGCGTTCTTACTCAACCAGCCGCTCAGCCGCTGCAGCAGGGGCTCGACGGCCCCGGCCGCGAACAGCCTCGCCGCTAGGGCGAGCAGCGCCGGCAACACCATCACGAGGCAGTATGCGGCCAACAGGCCGACGCATGCCGCCCAGCCGACGTTCGCGCCGGTGATCAGGGTGATCCCGGCCAGGTACGGCAGCATCGAGGCGAGTTCGATGCCCGCCGCGGTGAGAGCGAGGGTCATCAGGGGCAGCATCGAGGTGTCGCGGACGGTGCCGGGGGCGCCCGCGCCGCCGAGTGCCGGCCCCGCCGGGCCCGCGCCGCTGACGCCCATCGCCCTCGCCCGCCATACGGTGATGCGCCCGGGCTCAACGCCCGACTTCTTCGTGTCGATCAGGAAGCTGCCGATGACGAGGCCGACCCCGAGCAGAAACTGCACCCAGATGACGGGCGTGGCCGCGAGGAACCGCGCCAGGTCGGCGCGCAGCACGCTCGCGCCGGCCATGATGGCCAGCCCCACCGCGAAGTAGAAGGCCACAATCGTGCCGAGGTAGAGCAGGATCCGAGTCGGCCGCAGCCGGCCGGGGACCAGCAGGAGCCAGAGCGGAATGAGCAGCGTGCCGAAGCTGGCGGAGTCCACCAGCGCGAGCCCGCCGAGCGCGAGCGGCAGGGGGAACCCGCTCCGCCAGAGCTCGTCGACGGAGTCGAGGGCGAGGCCGGGTGCGGGAATACTCGCGGCGAGCGAGAGGATGTCGAACATGGACTCAACGCTCGCAGCCAACGGCGGCGGTGTCGTCGGGCAAAGGGGCGACGTTCCGCTCTCGCCGCTGGCCGGCCGTACATCGTTTGGCCGACGCACGGTGCGCCCCGATGTGCTGAACTGGGGTGTGAGCACACCTGACAACCCTCGGAGCGCGGCGAGCGCCCTGCGCGCGGGCGGCGGAGCGCTCGTGCGGCGTGCCCGCCGAAGCCCCGACGCGAGGGACGCGGTCAACGCGGCGCTTTTCGTCCTGCTCGGCGTCATCCTGGTGCTCTGGGGTCAGCTCGGCTACTGGGACGCGGCATTCGGCGGCGAGTCGGCGGCGCGGTGGCTGCATCTGGTGCCGGTGCTTTTGGGCGGACTGGCCGCGCTGCTGCGGCGACGACGTACCCTGCTCAGCGTGGCACTGAGCGCGCTGGCGCTCGCCGCGGATGCCGCCCTCGGCGGCTCCGTCATCATGTTCGTCATCGTGGCGGATGCCCTCTACACCGTGGCCCGCTTCGCCGGGCCCCGCACCCGGCGCGTCGTCTACGGGCTGGCCGCCCTGGCCGCCGTGCTCCTCGCGGCCCTCGGCACGGTCACGGCCGCACGCGAGGTCCCGTTCGCCTGGTCGTTGCTGCAGTTCGGCGCGCTCTTTGGTGTGCCGCTCTGGTGGGGGAACGACCTGCGCCAGAAGGGCGAGATCGCGGACCTTGCCCTGGAACGCCTGGCGGTGGAGCAGGCCCGGGCGCGCGATCGAGAGCGCATCGCGCTGCTCGACAGGAACCAGTCTGTGCAGGCGGAGCGCTCGAGCATGGCGGCCGACCTGCACGACGCGATCGCATCCAGGCTCTCGGCGATCGCTCTGCACTCCGCTGCGGCGTTGGCGGGCGGCACGGCCGATGCCGGCCCCGAGCGCGATGCCCTGCAGCTGGCGCGGGCGTCGAGCATCGCGGCGCTCGAGGATATGCGGGCGATGATCGTCGTCCTGCGCACGTCGGAGCTCCCGGCCGGGGCCGACGGCGCGAATTGCTCCGCCGCGCAGCGTGCCGGATCGGCGCCGACGGCAGTGCAACCGACGGCGTCGATCGAGTCGCTGCGCGCGCTGACGGATGCCGCCGAGAGCGCCGGCGTGCGCGTGCGGATGCGGGGCGATGCGCCAGAGGGGCTCTCGGCGCCACTCGGCCAGACCGTCTACCGAATTGTGCAGGAGTCGCTGACGAACGTCGTGAAGCACGCCCCGGGATCCGCGGTCGAGATCAGCTTTTGCGCCGAGGCAGACGGGCTGGAGCTGCGAATCGAGAACGAATTGGGGGAGCGAGTGCCGGCCCTGCCGGCCGGGCTCTCGGCCGCGCTGAGCTCCGGCGCCGGGCTGGAGATCATGCGGGAGCGGGCGGCGGCGTTCGGCGGGCGGCTGCAGGCGGGGGCGACGGACGACGCCCGGCGGTGGCGCGTGGTTGCCTCCTTCCCGTTGGCGGGTGCCGCGTGAGCCGGCCGATTCGTGTGGCGCTCGCCGACGACCATGCGGCCATCCGTATGGGGCTGCGCCTGATCTTGGAGGCGGCCCCCGACATCGAGGTCGTGGGCGAGGCGGGCGACGGCCAGTCCGCGATCGAGCTGGCCCGGGCGCTGCGCCCCGACGTGATCCTGATGGACATTCGGATGCCGGGCCTGGACGGCATCCGGGCCACCCGTGCGATCGTCGAGGAACAGGCATCCGATGTGCTCGTGCTCACCACCTTCGACCTCGATGAGTACGTCTTCGAGGCGCTGCGGGCCGGGGCCGTGGGTTTCCTGTTGAAGACCGTCGAACCGGCGGCGCTCATCGACGCGGTGCGCAGGGTGGCGGCGGGCGACGGCGTGCTGGCCCCCGAGGTGACCCGTGCCCTGCTGGGCGCCTTCGCGGCCGCACCGACCCCGGTCGCGGGGAGCACAGTGACGACGGCCGCGGTGGCCGTGGCCCGCATCGACCCGCGCATTGAGCCGCTGACGGAGCGTGAGCGGGATGTGCTCACCGAGCTGGGGCGGGGGCTGTCCAACCAGCAGATCGGGCGAGCGCTGTTCATCACCGAGGCCACCGCGAAGACGCACGTGTCGCGGGTTCTCGGCAAGCTGGGCTGCCGGACGCGCATGCAGGCCGCCGTCGTTGCCCGCGAGGCCGGTCTCGCCGCCTGAGCGGCCCTAGGTCGGTCGCACCAAATCAAAGCGCCCCTCGGCGAGCGCCTCGAAGTACGCCGTCGGGCCGCCGCCGCGCATCACCGGGTGGGCGAGCGCCGTCTGGAACACGCCATCTTTCAGCAGCGCCTCGTCGATGTGCACGGCGACCACCTCACCGATGGTGAACACACCGGGGGAGCCCCGGCCGTCCGCGCCGCGCAACGGCACGATGTCGGCGACCCGGCACTCGAAGCTGACCGGCGAAGCGGCGACCCGAGGCGCGCTGATTTCAACGGATGCCGCGGCCGCCAGCCCCGCCGCGGCGAACTCGTCGACATCCGCCGTCAGCGAGCTGGCGTTCATCTGTTCGGCCAGCTCCCGGGTGACCAGGTTCCAGGTGAACTCGCCCGTCTCTTCCGCGTTGCGGGCGCTGTGCTTGCGCTCTGTGCTCGAGAATCCGACCAGCGGCGGCCGGTAGGAGAGCGCGTTGAAGAAGCTGTACGGGGCGAGGTTGCGCACCCCCGCGGGCGAGAGCGTGCCGATCCAGCCGATCGGGCGCGGCGCGACGATCGCGTTGAACGGGTCGTGCGGCAGGCGGTGCCCCTCGGACGGGCGATAGAAGTGCGTCGGCATGCGCCCAGTCAAGCAGTCGCGCGCCCAGCACGGGTGCGTGTGCCCGAGGAGAGTGGACTCCCGCCGGGCTCTTGACGGGGCGGGGGAGCCCGTGGCTATGCTGATGCCGCACGCGAACCTCAGGTGTTGCCGGGTGGTTCGACTGAGCTGTATCGAGCACAGCGGGGGCACAGGATGGCGCGTTCTCAACCCGAAGCAGACCCGGGCGACAGCAGTGCCGTGGGGGCCAAGGGCACCAGCAGGCGACCGCCCTGGCTGGGCATGACGGTGAAGGTCGCCGCCATCCTCGTCGTCACCGTCGTCATCTACCTCATTCCGCCCCGGACGGCGTCGACCCGCGCGGCATGCACATGCTCGGCATCTTCGTCGGCACCATCCTCGGGCTGATCCTGCAACCGCTGCCGACGCCATCCGTCGCCCTGATCGGGTTGGCCGTGGCCATGATCACGGGAACCATGGACCCGGGGACCGAAGCGCTGAAGGGCTTCGCGAACTCAACCGTCTGGCTGATCGTCGCCGCCTTCTTCATCGCGGAGGGCTTCCTGCTCACCGGCCTGGGGCGCCGCATCGCACTCTGGTTCATCACCAAGCTCGGCCGCTCCGCCCTCGGGCTCAGCTACGGGCTGGCGCTCACCGACCTCGTGTTGGCCCCGGCGACGCCGTCGAACACGGCCCGCAACGGCGGCGTCATCTACCCGATCATCGCCTCGCTCAGCATCGAGCGGGGGTCGACGCCAGACAGCGACGAGTCCCGGCGCAGGCTCGGTTCCTACCTGGCCCTGACCAGTGCCCAGGTGAACGCCATCACCTCGGCCATGTTCATCACCGCCATGGCCGGCAACCCGATCGCCCAACAGGAGGCCATCGACCTGGGCATCGACATCACCTGGGGCAACTGGGCGCTCGCCGCACTGGTTCCCGGGCTGCTCAGCCTGGTCGCCGTGCCGTGGATCATGACCAAGGTGTACGGGCCGAGCATCACCAAGACGCCGGAAGCGCCGGCCCAGGCGAAGCGCGAGCTGGCGGGGATGGGGCGGATGTCGCGCGGCGAGATCGTGATGAGCGCCACCTTCGTGCTGCTGCTGCTCATGTGGATGCTCGGCAACACGCTCGGCATCAACGCGACGGCGGCCGCCTTCGTCGGCGTCGCGATCCTTCTGGTCACCCGGGTGATCACCTGGAAGGACATGGCCGAGAACGCCTCCGCCTGGAGCACGTTGATCTTCTTCTCGGTGCTCATCGGCATGGCCGACCAGCTCAAGGCGCTCGGCGTGATCGCCTGGGTGGGCGACAGCGTCGCGAACGCCGTCGGTGGCCTGCCCTGGCTGGTGGCCTTCGCCATCCTCACGCTTGTCTATTTCTACGCGCACTACTTCTTCGCCTCGAACACCGCGCAGATCGTGGCGATGTACGCCGTCTTCCTCGGCGCGGCGATCAGCACCGGCGCCCCGCCGTTGTTCGCCGCCCTCGTCTTCGGCTTCATCGGCAACCTGTTCGGCGCCCTCACCCACTACGCCTCCGGCCCGGCCGCCGTGATCTACGGCTCCGGCTACATCAAGGTGCCGGAATGGTTCCGGGTGGGCTTCATCATGAGCGTCATCGTCATCGTCATCTGGACGGTGTCCTCGAGCCTCTGGATGAAGCTGCTCGGCATGTGGTGACGCGGCGGGGAACGGCTCAGTTGTCCTTGCCGCGCAGCACCGAGCGCAGCTTCTCCTTGTTCAGCCCGGCGATGGCGGCGAGCGGGATGCCGGCCGGGCACACCTGCACGCACTCGCCGTAGACGGAGCACGGCCCGAACTCCTCCTCCATGGCGCCGATCATCGCGCCGGCCCGCTTGCCGCGCTCCTCCTGCGTCGTCGGAAGCAGCGAGAGGTGCACGAGCTTGGAGCCGGTGAACAGGTTCGCCGAGCCGTTCGGGCAGGCGGCGACGCAGGCGCCGCAGCCGATGCAGGCGGCGAAGTCGAGCGCCGCCTCGACGCTCTCGTGGCTGGCCTGGTGGCTGTCGGCATCCGGGGCGGTGCCGGCGTCGATCGAGACGAAGCCGCCCGCCTCGATCACCCGGTCCAGCGCCGAGCGGTCAACGACGAGGTCTTTCACGACCGGGTACGCGGCCGAGCGGAACGGCTCGAGGGTGACGGTGCCGCCGTCGGCGAAGCTGCGCAGGTGCTGCCGGCAGGAGGGGGTGTTCGCGACGGGTCCGTGCGGCACGCCGTCCACGGTCACCCCGCAGCTGCCGCAGACGCCCTCCCGGCAGTCGGAGTCGAAGGCGACTGGCTCGCCGCCGCCCTCGACGATCGTGTCGTTCAGCTTGTCCAGCGCCTCCAGCAGGGTGAACTCCTCACCGGCGCCGTCCAACTCGTAGCTCTCGAAGGCGCCGGCCTCCTCGCCGGAACGCTGCCGCCAGATCTTCAGTGTGAGTCTCATGATGACTTGTAGTTCCTTGTCTCCGGCAGCACCGAGTCGAAGTGCAGCGGTTCGTTGTGGCGGGTCGGCCTGGCGCCGTGCTGCCAGGCCGAGACGAACGACCAGTGGGCGTCGTCGCGCGCCGCTTCGCCGTCGCTCAGCTGGTGCTCCAACCGGAAGTGCGCCCCGCAGGACTCCTCCCTGTCCAGGGCGTCGATGCACATCAGCTCGGCCAGGTCGAGGAAGTCCGCGACGCGGCCGGCCCGCTCCAGCTCCTGATTGAAGCCGTCCGGGCTGCCGGCGACCCGCAGGTCGGTCTGGAACTCGGCCCGCAGCTCCCGGATCAGCCGGATGCCCTCGCTGAGCCCCTCCGCCGTGCGGCTGACGCCGCAGTGCGTGTAGAGGATCTCCCCGAGGCGGCGGTGGAAGCGGTCGGGGCCCTGGGTGCCGGATGACGCGGCGAGGGCGTCGACGACGGCGCGCGCCTCGGCCAGGGTGCCGGTGACCGCGGGGTGGTCGGCGGGCAGCGCCTGCTGCCCGAGCAGCGGCGCCAGGTAGTTCGGCACCGCGTAGGGCAGGGTGAACCAGCCGTCCACGCAGGCCGAGAGCAGCGAGTTCGCGCCCAGCCGGTTGGCCCCGTGGTACGCCCAGCCGGCCTCCCCGCCGACGAACAGGCCGGGGATCGACGCCATCGCGTCGTAGTCGGTCCACAGCCCGCCCATCGAGAAGTGGGCGCCCGGGGCGATGCGCATGGGCACCTCCAGCGGGTTCTCGCCCGTGGCATCCGTGTACATCTCGAACAGGTTGCCGTAGCGCTCCTCGATCACCTTCCGGCCGAGGCGGGCCAGGGAGTCGCGGAAGTCCAGGTAGACGCCGTTCTTCAGCGGGCCGACGCCGCGGCCGGCGTCGATCTCGTCGCGGGCCGCGCGGGAGGCGACATCCCGCGGGGTCAGGTTGCCAAAGGCGGGGTAGCGCCGCTCGAGGTAGTAGTCGCGTTCGGCCTCGGGGATGTCGTTGGCCGGCCGGGTCTCGCCGGGGGCGCTCGGCACCCAGATCCGGCCGTCGTTGCGCAGGGACTCGCTCATCAGGATCGTCTTGGACTGCCACTCGGAGCTGAGCGGCAGCGCCGTCGGGTGGAACTGGATGAAGGAGGGGGAGGCGAACAGGGCGCCGCGCTTGTGCGCGCGGAACGCGGCCGTCACGTTGGAGTTCTTCGCCAGCGTCGACTTGAAGAACACGTTGCCGTAGCCGCCGGTGGCCAGCACGACGGCGTGCCCGGTCTGCGCCCAGATGTCGCCCGTGGTCAGGTCGCGCACGACGATGCCCTGCGCCCGGCCGTCCGCGACGATGAGGTCGAGCATCTCGCTGCGGGTGTGCAGGGTGACGGTGCCGGCCGCCACCTGGCGGAGCAGGGCCTGGGACGCCGCGACCTGCAGCTGCTGGCCGGTCTGGCCGCGCGTGTAGTAGGTGCGGCTCACCTGAACGCCGCCGAAGGAGCGGGTGGCCAGCTGGCCGCCGTACTCGCGGGCGAAGGGGGCCCCGACGGCCTCCATGTGGTCGATGACGCGCACGCTCTCCTCGGCCAGCCGCCAGCAGTCGGCCTCCCGGGCTCGGAAGTCGCCGCCCTTGACGGTGTCCTTGACGAAGCGGGCGAGCGAGTCGTTGTCGACCTTGCGCCCGCGGGCCGCGTTGATGCCGCCCTGCGCGGCCACGCTGTGCGCACGCCGGGGGGCGTCGTGGAAGGTGAACGCGTGCACGTTGTAGCCCAGCTCGCCGAGGGCGGCCGCGCAGGCGGCGCCGGCCAGTCCCGTGCCGACGACGATCACGTCGAACTTGCGGCGGTTCAGCGGCGACACCAGCTTGTAGTTCAGCTTGCGGTCGGCCCACGCCCCGGCCGGGTCGCCGGTCGGTTGACCGCCGTCGATGATCCCGCCGATGTCCCGCAGGGCGTCGATATTGATTACTGCACTGTCGAAGACTGCACTCATTGCACGACCCCCAGGAGAACGGCGACGGGTATGGAGATGTTGCCCAGCATGATGGCGATGGCGAGGATGCCGGCGACCGCGACGGCGATGGCGCGCAGCCGCTTGCCGGTCGCCCCCAGGTCATGGGCGGCCGTCCACAGGCCGTGTGCCAGGTGCATCCCGAGCAGGACCATCGCGAGGATGTAGAACAGCGCGACCTCCGGCCGCTGGAAGCTGGCGATCAGGTTCTCGTAGGCGTGGCTGGTGTCGACCGTGCCGTGCTCGAAGGAGGCGCTCGCCGCGGGCCGCGTGCCCGTCGTCAGGTCGAGCAGGTGGAAGATTACGAACAGCAGCAGCACCACGCCCGTGACGGGCATCGTGCGGGCTAGGAAGGAGCGCATCGGCAGGCGCTTGCGGCGGAACGGCCCGCGCGCGCGGCGGGCGCGCGCCACCAGCATCGCCGCGCCGCCGACGTGGCCGACGAGGCAGACGATCAGCACGATGCGGAGTGCCCAGAGCACGCCCTCGTACGGGAAGAGCGGTTCCAGCAGCGTGCGCAGCCAGACGGCGTAGGCGTTGAAGTGCTCCGGGCCCTGGTAGACCTTGAGGTTGCCGATCATGTGCACGAGCACGAAGCCAGCGAAGACCAGGCCGGTCACGGCCATGATGATCTTGAGCGCGAAGTTGGAGAGCAGCGGGCGGCGCCCCGGGGGAGCCACCGGCACCCTCATGCGCGGGCTCGTGTTCTGGCTGGTGTGTGCCGTGCTCGACATTCGTGCCCCCGCTCGCGAACGCATGGACCCCGACTCCGGCGGCGGGGAGTGACAGCTTCACGATAGCCCGGCACGTGCCTGCAAGTGAAGACCCGCGCCCCGTTGGCTCGAGGGAGCCAGCGACCGAAGCCAATCCCTCCCACGTTGGTTCGAGGGAGCGCCAGCGACCGAAGCCAATCCCTCCCACGTTGGTTCGAGGGAGCGCCAGCGACCGAAGCCAATCCCTCCCACGTTAGCTCGAGGGAGCGCCAGCGACCGAAGCCAATCCCTCCCACGTTAGCTCGAGGGAGCGCCAGCGACCGAAGCCAATCCCTCCCACGTTAGCTCGAGGGAGCGCCAGCGACCGAAGCCAACACTCGCCCTGTTCGGCGGCAGCTACCGCACTCTGCTAAACTCTTGAGGTTGCCGTCTGAACGGCCGCGGATAAAGAGAGCCCAGGCATCCGGCCCCGGGCACCGCGCAACAAAGAGATAAGGGGATTCCTCTATGGCACTCGAAGCTAATGTCAAGAAGGCGATCATCGACGAGTACGCGACCCACCCCGGTGACACCGGATCCCCCGAGGTCCAGATTGCGATGCTCACGCGCCGCATCAAGGACCTGACGGAGCACCTCAAGGAGCACAAGCACGACCACCACTCGCGTCGTGGCCTGCTCCTCCTGGTCGGCCAGCGTCGTCGTCTGCTCGGATACCTCTCCGACGTCGACATCAGCCGCTACCGTTCGCTCATCGAGCGTCTCGGCCTGCGCCGCTAGTTATAGCCGGATGTCACGTGCTCGGCCCCTGAGCTTGTCGAAGGGCCGCTGATTACGCGAACTTCTTACGAAACGGGCCGTCACCTTCGGGTGGCGGCCCGTTTTGCATGCCCGCAGACCACCGGGCAAACTCCCAGCTGGATACCCCTAGGGTATTTATATACCCGCAGGGTATCCGTATCGGTCGATCGACAGAAGGTTGTTTCGCGTGTGCAGTGCAGTGAAGTGTAGGAAGTGCGGCAAGACGACGTGGGCCGGATGCGGCCAGCACGTCGACTCGGTGATGCGCGGTGTCGCGCGAGCCGACCGCTGCCCCGGCCACGAGAACGACCCGAAGGAGCCCGGCTTCTTCGCGCGTCTCTTCGGCAAGCAGGCCTAAACATCAGGCACCGCAGGCCCCGCTCGTTCTCGAGCGGGGCCTGCGGTGTTGTCGGCGCTCCCGGTCGCGAGCGTCTAGGCTCGGCGCATGCGCTTCGGAATCGTCATCCTGCCCCAATTCGACTGGCCGGAAGCCGCCCGCTACTGGCGCGGTGCGGAGCAGATGGGCTTCGATCATGCGTGGACATACGACCACCTGTCCTGGCGGAGCCTCGCGGGGGAGCGCTGGCACGCCACCATCCCGACGCTGACGGCCGCCGCGATGGTGACCGAGCGCATCGGGCTCGGCACCTTCGTCGCGTCGCCGAACTTCCGGCACCCGGTGCCGTTTGCCAAGGACGTCGCCACGCTCGACCAGATCTCCGGCGGCCGGATGACGCTGGGCCTCGGCTCCGGCGGCACCGGCTTCGACTCCGTCGTGCTCGGGCAGGAGCCGCTCACGCCCCGGCAGCGCTTCGACCGGTTCCAGGAGTTCGCCGAGGGCCTCGACGTGCTGCTCCGCGGCGAGCAGGCCGAGCCGGTGGTGGCCGATGCCGCGGGCGGCATCTCCTTCGCCGGCGACTACTTCACGGCGAATGGCGCGCGCATGGTCGGCGAGCCCGCGCAGCGCCCGCGCACGCCGTTCCTGATGGCGGCGAACGGGCCGCGCAGTCTGCGCCTGGCCACCCGGCTCGGCCAGGGCTGGGTCACCACCGGGCCGGACGGCGTGGTCGGCGAGGACTGGTGGCGCGGTGTGGCCGAGCTCAGTGCGCGCCTCGACGAGCAACTCGCCGTCGACGGCATCGATCCGGCCGGCTACGGCCGCAGTCTGTCTCTGGATTCCGGTGGGCAGTTCGCGTTGGAGAGCGTCGGCTCGTTCGAGGAGCGCGTCGGCCGGGCGGCCGAGCTCGGTTTCAGCGACGTGATGGTGCACTGGCCCCGGCCGGACGGCATCTACGCCGGTTCAGAGGCCGTGCTTGAGGAGGCCGCGAGCCGCCTGGCCGCGCTCCGCTGAGTGCGTGCGGCGAGGTTGGCTTCGGTCGCTGGCGCTCCCTCGAGCCAACGGGAGATTCACGTCGGCTGGAGGGTGCCGCGCCGCGACGAAGGAGCAGCGCGGCGCCCGAAGCCCGGGCGTTGGCCGCGCTCCGCTGAGTGCGCCCGGCGGGGTTGGCTTCGGTCGCTGGCGCTCCCTCGAGCCAACCGGAGATTCACGTCGGCTGGAGGGTGCCGCGCCGCGACGAAGGAGCAGCGCAGCGCCCGAAGCCCGGGCGTTGACCGGGTCGGGTGGCTCCGCGGCGTGTCGGGTTGGCTTAGGTCGCTGGCGCTCCCTCGAGCCAACGGCGGTAAGGCGGTTGCCTACATGTCCGGCGGGCCGTCCTGAGCTGCGGCCTGGTCCATCCACATGATCTCCCAGACGTGTCCGTCGGGGTCGGCGTAGGCGCGGCTGTACATGAACCCCATGTCCTGCGCGTCGCGGGTCTCGGTGCCGCCGGCCGCCAGCGCCTTGTTCAGGTGGGCGTCGACCGCGTCCCGACTCGGCTCATCCAGAGCGTTCAGCACCTGGATGCTCTTCTGTGCGTCGATCAGCTCCTTCTTCGTGAACGTCTTGAAGAAGTCGGGCTTCAGCAGCATGGCGTAGATGGCATCGCTCATCACGACGCAGATCGCGTTCTCGTCCGAGAAGTTCTCATTGATCGTGTATCCCAGTGCGCTGTAGAAGTCGCGGGAGCGCTGCAGGTCGTTCACGGCGAGGTTGACGAAGATCATCGAAGGCATTACTCGGCTCGCTTTCTGTTGATGGCGTGTGGTCTCAGGCTTCCGTGCCTGACTGGCATCCGCAAGACCCTTCTCGGTCGGCGGATGACGCGGCGCAGAATTCTGAGAAAAGCTCGGCGTTGCGGGTGCTCCGGAGTAATCTCGGCACCATGTCGATCTGGCGCACCAAGAGCATCGAGGCCTCGCTGGCCGATTCGCACCTGGAGCACCGCAGCCTGACCCGCTCGCTCGGCACCTTCGACCTGGTGATCATGGGTGTCGCCGTCGCGGTTGGCGCGGGAATCTTCTCGGTCGGGGCGAAGGCCGCCGGCAGCTATGCCGGCCCGTCGGTCACCCTCGCCTTCGTGCTCGCCGCCGTCACCTGCTCGCTCGCGATCATGTGTTACGCCGAGTTCGCCTCGACGATCCCCGTCGCCGGTTCGGCCTACACCTACACCTACGCCACCCTCGGCGAGCTGCTCGCCTGGATCATCGGCTGGGACCTGATCCTCGAAATGCTGACCGCCGGCGCGGTGATCGCCAAGTATTGGGGCATTTATCTGAGCGGCGTCTTCGATCTCTGGGGTTGGGACGTGCCATCGACCATCAACCTGGCCGGCCTGCAGGTGAGCTGGGGCCCGTTCCTGATCGTCGCCATCTTCACCACCCTGCTCGTGTTCGGCACCAAGCTGAGTTCGCGGGTCGGCGCCGTCTTCACGATCATCAAAGTCGCGATCGTGCTGTTCGTGATCGTCGTCGGAGCCTTCTACATCAACCCGGCCAACTACACCCCCTTCATTCCGCCCGCGGTGCCCAAGGCCCCGGGCGAGGGCGACGCCTGGACCCAGTCGCTGTTCTCGTTCATGACCGGCGCCGCACCCGCCCAGTACGGAATCTTCGGTCTTCTCGCCGGGGCATCCCTCGTCTTCTTCGCTTTCATCGGTTTCGACGTCGTCGCCACCTCGGCCGAAGAAGTGAAGAATCCGCAGCGCACCTTGCCACGCGGCATCTTCGGCGGCCTCGCCATCGTCAGCGTGCTCTACATCGGCGTCAGCCTGGTGCTCACCGGCATGGTCTCTTACAAGGTGCTGGCGGATGCCGCCGAACCCAGCCTCGCGACGGCCTTCGTCGCCGTCGGCGCCGGGTGGGCAGCGCAGGTGATCTCGATCGGCATCCTCGCCGGCCTCACCACCGTGATCATGGTGTTGCTGCTCGGACTGGCCCGCGTGCTGTTCGCGATGAGCCGCGACGGCCTGCTGCCGCAGTGGATGAGCCGAACCTCCGACACCCGGCACACCCCGGCGCGGGTTCAGATCTTGGTGGGTGTGCTCGTGGCGCTGTTGGCCGGACTCACCGACATCGGCGTGCTCGAGGAGATGATCAACATCGGCACGCTCTCTGCCTTCGTGCTGGTGAGCATCGCCGTGATCGTGCTGCGCCGCAAGCGCCCCGACCTGCCGCGCGCCTTCAAGGTGCCGTGGTCGCCGGTGCTGCCGATCGTTTCCGCCGTGCTCTGCGCCTGGCTGATGCTCAACCTGACCACGCTCACCTGGGTGCGCTTCCTCGTCTGGCTCGCCGTCGGGCTGGTGGTGTACTTTGCGTACAGCCGCCGGCACTCGGTGCTGGGGCGGCAGGAGGCAGCAGGCCAACCGGCCGTCGCCCCGAACGACGCAGAGCAGGGGAAGTAGATGTCTCGAGCGGTGATGTTCAGGTCTTTCGGTGCCGCGTCGGACGTCCTCGAGGTGGTCGAGGTTCCCGAGCCGCACGCCGGTGCGGGGCAGGTGCGCGTGCGCGTGAAGGCGGCCGGCCTCAACCCGGTCGACTGGAAGATCGCGCTGTACCCGCAGGTCGCCACGGCGTACCGCATCACGGAACTCCCGTCCGGCAACGGCAACGACTTCTCCGGCGTCATCGATGAGGTCGGCGAGGGTGTCGGCAGCTGGAAGGTCGGCGACGAGGTCTACGGCGGGCGCCGCTGCTATGCCCAAGCCGACTACGTGCTGGCCGATGCGGCCATCCTCGTGCCCAAGCCGGCCGGGCTGAGCTGGGAACAGGCAGGCGCGCTGGACATCGTCGGGCGCACCGCCTGGGCCGAGGTGGCCAGCCAGAACCTGACCGCGGCCGACACCGTGCTCGTCACGGCCGCCGCCGGCGGGGTCGGCGTGCTCGCCGTGCAGCTGGCCAAGCGCGCGGGAGCGACCGTGATCGGAACCGCCAGCCCGGAGAACCACGACTACCTGCGCTCGCTCGGCGTCATCCCCGTCGCCTACGGCGACGGCCTCGTCGAGCGGATCCGCGCGGTCGCACCGCAGGGCGTCACCGTCGTGCTCGACAACCACGGCGCGGCATCCATTCAGGCCGGGCTCGACTTGGGCGTGGACCCCAGCCGCATCAACACCATCGCCGACCGGCCATTCGCCGCCCAACACGGCGTCGCGACCGTCGGTGGGGGAGCGGCGTCGCGCGAAGAGTTGGCAGCGCTCGGTCTGCTCATTGCGGCCGGCGCCGTGGAGTTCCCGATCGAGGCGCGCTACCCCCTCGAGCAGGTGCGCGAGGCCTACGCCCTGCTGCAGGCCGGCCACCTGCGCGGCAAGATCGTGCTCGTCACCGAGTAGGGTCTGAGCGCGGCCTCCGGTCGCCTTCCGATTCGTGAGAAACGGATGCCGAATTCGCGGGAATAGCGCGGAGGCGGCATCCGTTGTCTCATTTACATGCAAACGCATGGATTACAATTGGGTTCACAATCATGCACGTCGTGAACACGAGAGAGGGAGCGGTCTCCGCTAATGCAGTTCGGACTTTTCAGCGTCAGTGACATCACGCAGGACCCCACCACCGGCAAGACGCCGAGCGAGCACGAGCGCATCAAAGCGGTCGTCGCCATCGCCAAGCACGCCGAAGAGGTCGGCCTCGACGTCTTCGCGCTCGGCGAGCACCACAACCCCCCGTTCTTCTCGTCTTCCCCGACGACCACGCTCGCCTCGATCGCGGCGCAGACCAGCACCCTGCAGCTCTCCACCGCGACCACGCTGATCACGACCAACGACCCGGTGAAGATCGCCGAGGACTTCGCGATGCTGCAGCACCTGGCCGACGGCCGCGTCGACCTGACGCTCGGCCGCGGCAACACCGGCCCGGTCTACCCCTGGTTCGGCAAAGACATCCGCCAAGGCATCGAGCTCGCGCTCGAGAACTACGCCCTGCTCCGCCGCCTCTGGCGCGAGGACTTCGTCGACTGGAGTGGCCAGTTCCGCACCCCGCTGCAGGGCTTCCAGTCCACGCCGCGCCCGCTGGACGACGTGCCACCCTTCGTCTGGCACGGCTCGATCCGCAGCCCGGAGATCGCCGAGCAGGCCGCGTTCTACGGCGACGGCTTCTTCGCCAACCACATCTTCTGGCCGGCATCCCACACCCAGAAGATGGTGGCGTTCTACCGCCAGCGCTTCGAGCACCACGGCCACGGCCCGGCCGACCAGGCCATCGTCGGGCTCGGCGGGCAGATCTTCATCGGCAAGACCTCGCAGGAGGCCAAGGCCGCGTTCCGCCCCTACTTCGACAACGCCCCGGTCTACGGCCACGGCCCGAGCCTCGAAGAGTTCACCGAGCAGACGCCGCTCACCGTCGGCAGCCCGCAGGAGATCATCGACAAGACGCTCGGCTTCCGCGACTACGTCGGTGACTACCAGCGCCAGCTGTTCCTGATCGACCACGCCGGTCTGCCGCTGAAGACCGTGCTCGAGCAGCTCGACCTGCTCGGCAGCGAGGTGCTGCCCGTGCTGCGCCGCGAGTTTGACGCCCGCCGTGCACCCGGTGTGCCCGAGGCGCCGACGCACGCGTCGATGCTGGCCGCCAAGAATGCGGCGGCGGCTGCGGCTCCGGATGCCGTGGCAGCCGCACCCGGATCGGCCTTCGGCCTGCGCAGCACGACGGGGGCCTAGCCATGACCGTGCGCAAACTAGCCGTCGTCTCGGCCGGGCTCAGCCAGCCGTCCTCCACCCGGATGCTCGCAGACCACCTGAGCGCGGCCACCGTGTCGCGGCTCGAGGAGCAGGGATTTGAGGTCGAGGTGACCACGATCGAGCTGCGTGACGTCGCCAGCGACATCATGAACAACATGCTGACCGGCTTCCCGAGCCCGAAGCTCGAGTCCGTGCTTGAGGCGGTGACCGGTGCTGACGGCCTGATCGCCGTCACGCCGATCTTCACGACCAGCTACAGCGGCCTGTTCAAGTCGTTCTTCGACGTGATCGACAACCAGTCGCTCACCGACCTGCCCGTCGTGATCGGCGCGACGGCCGGCACGCCCCGGCACTCGCTCGCCCTCGACTATGCGCTGCGCCCCCTGTTCACCTACCTGCACGCCGTCGTCGCCCCCACCGGGGTGTTCGCGGCGACGGGCGACTGGGGCGAGAGCGCCGACTCGGTCAAGACGCTGCCGAACCGCATCGGGCGGGCGGCGGGGGAGCTGGCCGCGCTGATGAAGGATTCCGATCGCTCCAGTCAGGTGCGCGACCCCTTCGGCTTCGACTCCGTGATGAGCGGCGTCGGCGGCTTCCAGCCCAGCTAGCGCCCGGCCCCGCCCCGCGCCACTTCGTCGGCCTCCGCCCCACAACAAGTGGCGCGGAGGGCCACCAAATGGCGCCGGGCGGATGCGGCGCCAACACGCAGATGCCCCGCACTCCAGTGGAGTGCGGGGCATCGTCGTCGTGCGCGGTGTCGGTCTAGCCGCTCTTGCGGCGGAACTCGCGCTGGTGCGCTGCAGAACCCTGGGAGCGGTTGGCCGCGCCCTTGCCGTCGAGGTGGGACTCGCCCTTGCCTCCGTTTGCGGCCTTCTGCTTGCGCTCCAGTGCCTCGCGGAACTTGCGCTTGGTCTCTTCAGCTGCGCTGAGGGCGTTCTCTTCTTCGGAACTCATGCCACCAGTCTGCCACGGGGCACGCCCGCACCGCCGCATCCGGGGCCCAGACAGGCCGTTCTGCTAGAGTGAGCGCGGATGTCTTGTGCCTCAGGGCGTAGGGCATGACAACTGAATAGAGCACCAACGGAGCAGGCTGGCAGGATGCTGGTCCCCTGTGGTGGTATTCCGAGCGCGACACCCTGTTCGCAGCGCACGGCGTATTTCTACTGGTGGCCAGTGCAAGCACCTCGTGTTTCTCGAAACTCACGATGCGCTGAAATCTGTCTGTTCCCCTGCTCCGATGTTCTACTCGCGCGCCACACGGGCGAGCGAGGCTAAACAAAGGAGATAGACCTCTTGGAAGGTCCAGAAATCACGTTCGCCGAAACCGTTATTGACAACGGCAAGTTCGGAACGCGCACCATCCGCTTCGAGACCGGCCGTCTCGCTCAGCAGGCTCAGGGTTCTGCAGCCGCTTACATCGACGAAGAGACCATGCTTCTCTCGGCGACCTCTGTCAGCAAGCAGCCGAAGGACAACTTCGACTTCTTCCCTCTTACCATCGACGTTGAAGAGCGTATGTACGCCGCGGGCCGCATCCCGGGCTCCTTCTTCCGTCGCGAGGGCCGCCCCTCCACCGAGGCGATCCTCACCTGCCGTCTGATCGACCGGCCGCTGCGCCCGTCGTTCGTCGACGGTCTCCGCAATGAGATCCAGGTCGTCGTGACCGTTCTGGCAATCGAGCCCGACGAGCTCTACGACGTGCTGGCCATCAACGCGGCCTCGATGTCGACCCAGATCGCCGGTCTGCCGTTCTCCGGCCCGATCGGTGGCGTCCGCGTCGCCCTCATCCCGACCGAGTCTGGCGCTGGCCAGTGGGTTGCCTTCCCGAAGCACTCGCTGCTCGCGGACGCCGTGTTCAGCATGGTCGTCGCCGGCCGCGTTGTGACCGACGCAGAGGGCAACGACGACGTCGCGATCATGATGATCGAGGCCGAGGCCACCGACAACGCCTGGGACCTCATCCAGGGCGGCGCCATTAAGCCCAACGAGCAGGTCATCGCCGAGGGTATCGAGGCGTCCAAGCCGTTCATCAAGCAGCTCGTCGAGGCCCAGGCCTCCGTCGCGGCTCGTGCCTCCAAGCCGACCGCCGACTTCAAGCTGTTCCCGCCCTACGCTGACGCCGTGTACGAGGCCGTTTCGGCCATCGCCACCGAGGAGCTCAAGGCCGTCTACCAGATCGCCGACAAGGTCTCGCGTCAGGATGCCGACGACGAGCTCAAGGGCCGCGTCAAGGAGGCCATCGCCGCCAAGGTTGAGGCCGGCGAGCTCGACGCTTCCGCCACCAACCAGGTGGGCGCCGCCTACAAGTCGGTCACCAAGAACGTTGTGCGCTCCCGCGTGCTCAACGAGGGTGTCCGCATCGACGGACGCGGCCTGGCCGACATCCGCCCGCTCGACGCCGAGGTTGCTGTTATCCCTCGCGTGCACGGCTCGGCCATCTTCCAGCGCGGCGAGACCCAGATCCTGGGTGTCACCACGCTGAACATGCTCAAGCTTGAGCAGACGCTTGACTCGCTGAACCCGGTCACCAAGAAGCGTTACATGCACAACTACAACTTCCCGCCCTACTCGACCGGTGAGACCGGCCGTGTTGGTAGCCCGAAGCGTCGCGAGATCGGGCACGGCGCACTCGCCGAGCGCGCGCTCGTTCCCGTGCTGCCCACCCGCGAGGAGTTCCCCTACGCGATCCGTCAGGTGTCTGAGGCTCTCAGCTCCAACGGCTCGACCTCGATGGGTTCCGTCTGCGCCTCGACCCTGTCGCTGCTGAACGCCGGTGTGCCCCTCAAGGCCCCCGTCGCCGGTATCGCCATGGGCCTCATCTCCGACACGATCGACGGCCAGACCCGCTACGCGGCCCTGACCGACATCCTCGGTGCTGAAGACGCACTCGGCGACATGGACTTCAAGGTTGCCGGTACAAGCGAGTTCGTCACCGCGATCCAGCTCGACACCAAGCTCGACGGCATCCCCGCCTCCGTGCTGAAGGCCGCGCTGACGCAGGCGAAGGATGCCCGCGACACGATCCTCAGCGTTCTGAACGCTGCGATCGACGCACCCGACGAGATGGCTCCGACCGCGCCCCGCGTGATCAGCGTCCAGATCCCCGTCGACAAGATCGGCGAGCTGATCGGCCCGAAGGGCAAGACGATCAACGCCATCCAGGACGAGACCGGCGCCGACATCTCGATCGAGGAAGACGGCACCGTGTACATCGGCGCCGTCGACGGCCCCTCGGCCGAGGCCGCTCGTGCCCAGGTCAACGCCATCGCGAACCCGACCAACCCCGAGGTTGGCGAGCAGTTCCTCGGAACCGTCGTGAAGATCGCCACCTTCGGTGCGTTCGTCTCGCTGCTCCCGGGCAAGGACGGCCTGCTGCACATCTCCGAGGTGCGCAAGCTCGCCGGTGGCAAGCGTGTTGAGAACGTCGAAGACGTGCTCGGCGTCGGCCAGAAGATCCTCGTTGCGATCACCAAGATCGACGACCGTGGCAAGCTCTCGCTCGAGCCTGTTGTTGTCGACGAGGCCGCTGACAGCGAAGGCCGTGGCCACGAGGCCGCGCACTCCGAGGCCCCCGCAGAGGGCGCTGCCGAATAAGCAGTAGCACCCTGCAACACACGGATGCCCGTCTCCCCAGTGGAGGCGGGCATCCGTCGTTTCCGTGCGCAGGCACAGCGTGCCGGACGCCGACAAGTCAACCCGAGCCGGCCCGAGGTTAGTCCGCGTCTGCTGCGCCCCCGCGCGCCTGCTCGAGCAGCGGCAGCACCCGGTAGGGGATCAGCTCGCTCATCGACAGCGAGGTGGCGGTGCGCTCGACGCCGTCGATCGCCAAGATGGTCGCATCGATGCGAAACAGGTCTTCGGCGTCGGAACAGACCACGCGCACGAGCAGGTCGGCCTGGCCACTCATGCCGTGCGCCTCCAGCACCTGTGGGATGCCCGCGATCTGCTCGATGATCGCGGCGATCTGGCGTTGCTGCAGGTTCACCTCGATGAACGCGGTGAGCGGGTAGCCGAGTGCGGCCGGGTTGATGCACCGCTCGAACGGCAGGAATGCGCCGGAATGCTCCAACCGGGTCATCCGCGCCTGCACGGTGTTGCGCGAGATGCCGAGCCGATGGGCCAGCGCCACGAAGGTGCTGCGCGGCTCGGCGCTGAGCGCCCGCATGATCTGGGTGTCGGTGCCGTCGACGGTGTTCATGGCCAGACAGTAGCAGCCCGGCCGCACGAACAATAGGGCGCCGCGCTACGCGATGCAGGACGGGCGCCGGCAGGCCCGAATGTGCGCATTTGTGAAGCCAGATTGCGACGAACAGCGCACTATGCACGGTCAGAGCGGAGTCGATTGTGCTTGCTGTGCTCCGCGCGTAGTCTCGCGATTGTTCCGGCAGCGTGGCCGGAACGGTGCGCCCCGGCCACAAGCTGGTGCGCTCCACCGTGACGAATTGGAGCACACGTCATGATTCAGACCCCACTGTCGGCCGAGCGTGCCGACCAGGACGCCGCCTCCCGAACTGCAGTCGGCGCAGTGGCGGATGCCGCCACACAAGCGGACGCCGACGAACAGGCGAGCCTCGCCCGGTTGGTCAGCACCAGTGGTGAACGGCTGCCGAACGCCGAGCTGGACCCGTGGGTGGCCGAACTTGATGCCGCCGCCATCGCCGAGCTGTACCAAGACATGGCCGTCATCCGCCGACTCGACGCGGAGGGCACCGCACTGCAACGCCAAGGCGAGATCGGCCTCTGGCCGCCGCTGCTCGGCCAGGAGGCGTCGCAGATCGGTTCGGCGCGGGCGCTCCGCGGCGACGACTTCGTGTTCGCCACCTACCGCGACATGGGCGTGGCCTGGGCGCGCGGGGTGCGGCCGTCTGACCTGAACCGGGTGTGGCGCGGGGCGACGGCCTCCGGCTGGAACCCGTACGAGGTCAACATGGCGCCGCTGCAGGTCATCATCGGAGCGCAGACGCTGCACGCCACCGGCTATGCGCTCGGCATCCAGAACGACGGCGCCGACGCCGTCGCGCTCACCTATCTCGGCGATGGCGCGAGCAGCCAGGGCGACGTGAACGAGGCCCTGATCTTCGCCGCGAGCTACCAGGCGCCGGTCGTCTTCTTCTGCCAGAACAACCACTGGGCCATCTCGGAGCCCGTCGGGTTGCAGGCGCACCGGCCGATCGCCGACCGTGCGCCCGGCTTCGGGATCCCCAGCATGCGCGTCGACGGCAACGACGTGCTCGCCGTGCTGGCGGCCACCCGCCTGGCCGTCGAACGGGCCCGCACCGGCGGCGGCCCCAGCTTCATCGAGGCCGTCACCTACCGGATGGGCCCGCACACGACCGCCGACGACCCGCGCAAGTACCGCGACCCGGCCGACCTGGAGATCTGGGCCCCCCGCGACCCGCTGGCCAGGATCGAGGCGCTGCTGCGCGGGTTGGGCGCGTTCACCCGCGAGTTCGAACAGCAGGTGGCGGATGCCGCCGACACCGCCGCCGCCGCGGTGCGCGCGGAGACCATCGCCATCGCCCAGCCGGCTGCGCACGAGCTGTTCGAGCACATCTACGCCGAACCGCACTCCGGGCTGGCCCGCCAGCGCGCGGAGTACCTGCGCTACCTCGCTCAGTTCGAGGAACCCACGGAATCCGGGCAGCCGAGCACGGACGGGGGCGCACGATGACCGTGATGACTCTGGCAGGCGCCATCAACGCCGGGCTGCGCGCAGCCCTCGCCGCCGACCCGAAGACCATGCTGATGGGGGAGGACATCGGCGCGCTGGGCGGCGTGTACCGGGTGACCGACGGCCTGCAAGCCGAGTTCGGCCCGCGCCGGGTCATGGACACCCCGCTCGCCGAGTCCGGCATCCTGGGCACGGCCGTCGGCCTCGGCTACCGCGGCTACCGGCCCGTCGTCGAGATCCAATTCGACGGCTTCATCTTCCCGGCGTTCGACCAGATCGTCAGCCAGGTCTCGCGTACACACGCCCGCACCAACGGCGTCGTCAGCCTGCCGATCACCATCCGGGTGCCCTTCGGCGGCGGAATCGGCTCGGCCGAGCACCACTCCGAGTCGCCGGAGGCCTACTTCGCGCACACGCCGGGCCTCCGCGTCGTGAGCCCGTCGACACCGCAGGATGCCTTCACCATGATCCAGCAGGCGATCGCCAGCAACGATCCCGTGCTGTTCTTCGAGCCGAAACGGCGCTACCACGTCAAGGGCGAGGTCGACGTCGACCGACCGCTCGCCGACGCGGCGCCGATGGGCGGGGCGAACGTCGTCGTCACCGGCAGCGACGTGACCCTGCTCGCCTACGGGCCGCTGGTGGCCACGGCGATGGATGCCGCCACCGCTGCGCGTGCGGAGGGCATCTCGATCGAGGTGATCGACCTGCGCAGCCTGGCGCCGCTGGACCTGGACACGCTGGCGGCCTCCGTGCAGAAGACGGGGCGCCTCGTCGTCACCCACGAGGCGCCGGGCTTCGGCGGCCTCGGCGCCGAGATCGTGGCCAGCCTGACAGAGCGCTGCTTCGAGTACCTCGAGCATGCGCCGGTGCGGGTGACCGGATTCGATGTGCCCTACCCGCCGGCCAAGCTGGAACGGCATTATCTGCCTGACCTGGACCGGATCATGGACGGGGTCGACCGGGCGCTCGGCCGGGTTGGCGCCGAGGCGGGGGCGGCATCATGAGCCAGATCCGCACCTTCCGACTCCCCGATCTCGGTGAGGGCCTCACCGAGTCGGAGGTCGTCAGCTGGCGCATCGCCGTCGGCGACACGGTCACGCTGAACCAGATCATCGCCGAGGTCGAAACGGCCAAGGCCATCGTCGAGCTGCCAGCGCCCTATGCCGGCATCATCTCCCGCATCTATGCGGAGCCGGGCGTCACCGTGAACGTCGGTGAACCGCTGCTCGATGTGGATGTCGCACAGGGCGCCGTCGCGAACGGGGCTGCGGGCGACGCCGCCGAACCGCCCACGACGCCGATCACGCTGGGCGGCGCGGGCGGCGACGTGGAGTCAGACACCCCGGCCCCAGAGAATCTCGTCGGCTACGGTGCTCCGGCCGAGGCCGCCACCGGCCCGGTGCGGCGGGCACGACGCCGCCTGGAGACCGAGGCGATCACGATCGTGGCGGGGATCGACCCGTTGGCCGACACCGGTGCTGTGCAGACAGGCACCGTGAGCACCGGAGCGGTGCACCTGGACGCGGCCTCTCGGGCGCGCTCGACGCCGCCCGTGCGCAAACTGGCCCATGAGCTCGGCATTGACCTCGAGCAGCTGGAGGGCAGCGGCGACAGCGGCGCCATCACCAGGGGCGATGTGGAGGCTGCCTTTGCGGGGCGTTTCGAAGGGCAGCCGGCGACCGCCGCGTCTCCCACATCGGCCACCGCCGCGGCATCCGCCCCCGCAACGCCGACGACCGCCGCCTCCGACGGCCCGGCCGGGCAGCGGGAGACGCACATCCCGATCCGCGGCGTGCGCAAGCACACGGCGGCGGCGATGGTGCAGAGCGCGTTCACGGCGCCGCATGTGAGCTGCTTCCTCACCGTCGACGTCACGCGCAGTCTCGAATTGCTCGCAGAGTTGAAGGCGGAGCGCGGCCGGAACAGCGCGCCCGACGTGGCCCGGCCCGGCATCCTCGCCCTCACGGCGCAGGCCGTCTGCATCGCCCTGCGGCACTCGCCGGAGCTGAACGCGCACTGGGATGAGACGGCCCAAGAGATCGTGCTCTACAGTTCGGTGCACCTCGGCATCGCCGCCGCCACCCCACGCGGCCTGATCGTGCCCGTGATAGCCGACGCGCAGACCCTCGGGCTGAATGCGCTCGCCGAGGCGCTCGCCACGCTGGGCGCCACCGCCAGGGCGGGCGCGACGACGCCGGCGGCACTCCGCGGTGGCACGTTCACCATCAGCAACATTGGGGTGTTCGGTGTGGATTCCGGCACGCCCATCCTCACGCCCGGCCAGACCGGCATCCTCGCGCTCGGTGCTTTGCGCAGGGAACCGCGGGAGTGGCGGGGCGAGATCGCCCTGCGCGACGTGCTCACGCTCAGCCTCAGCTTTGACCACCGCGTCGTCGACGGCGAGCAGGGCGCCGGATTCCTGCGTGACATTGGGGCGATCCTCAGTAATCCCGGCCGTGTTCTCACCCTGCTGTGAACGCGCGCTGAGTATGGTGGGATCACGTTCCGGCGGGGCACTGCCCGCCGCCAGCCAATGGGGGAGGGCGCGATGAGCGGTCTGTTCGATCCGGATGCCGTGGCCGTGCCCCGCGCTGCGCCGAGCGCGGCCGGCATCGCGGTGCTGACCAGTCGTATCGACAAGGACGGCGCGCAGTTCCTCGCCAATGAGATGGCGCAACGCGCCCTCGTCGCCGAGCTGAACGCGACACTCGCCGTGGCCCGCGAGGGCGGGCCGCAGGCGTCCAGGCTGCGGCACACCGGGCGCGGCAAGCTGCTGCCCCGAGAGCGCATCGACCGGCTGCTCGACCCGGGCAGCCCATTCCTCGAGGTCGCCCCGCTGGCCGCCCACGAACTCTACGGCGGCGAGGCCCCGGCCGCCGGGGTCATCGCCGGCGTCGGGCTGGTGCACGGCCGCCCCGTCATGGTGATCTGCAACGACCCGACCGTCAAAGGCGGCAGCTACTTCCCGCTCACCGTGAAGAAGCACCTCCGCGCCCAGGAGATCGCGTTCGAGAACCGGCTGCCCTGCATCGCCCTGGTCGACTCCGGCGGCGCCTACCTGCCGATGCAAGACGAGGTGTTCCCGGACCGCGAGCACTTCGGCCGCATCTTCTACAACCAGGCCAGGATGTCGGCCGCCCGGGTGCCGCAGATCGCGGCGGTGCTCGGCTCCTGCACCGCCGGCGGCGCCTATGTTCCGGCGATGAGCGACGAGACCGTGATCGTGCGCGGCCAGGGCACCATCTTCCTCGGCGGGCCGCCGCTGGTGCGGGCGGCGATCGGCGAGGTGGTGACGGCAGAGGAGCTCGGCGGTGGCGAACTGCACTCCCGCGTCTCCGGCGTCACCGACCACCTGGCCGAGAACGACGCGCACGCCCTCGAGATCGTGCGCGAGATCGTGGCGACGCTGCCGCCACCGGCCGAGCCGGCCTGGGCAGTGACCGCAGACATCCCGCCGCTGGCCGACGAGTCCGAGCTGTACGGGGTTGTGCCGGTCGATGTGCAGGCCGACTACGACGTGCGCGAGGTGATCGCCCGGCTCGTCGACGGCAGCGCGCTGCACGAGTTCAAGCGCGAATACGGCACCACGCTGGTCACCGGTTTTGCGCACATCCACGGCCACCCGGTCGGAGTCATCGCCAACAATGGGGTGCTGTTCAGCGAGTCCGCCGAGAAGGGCGCGCACTTCATCGAGCTCTGCGACCAACGCGGCATTCCGCTGCTGTTCCTGCAGAACATCTCCGGCTTCATGGTCGGCCGCGACGCGGAGGCCGGCGGCATCGCCAAACACGGGGCGAAGATGGTGACCGCCGTGGCCACCACCCGGGTACCGAAGCTCACCGTCGTGATCGGTGGCTCATTCGGCGCAGGCAACTACTCGATGTGCGGGCGCGCCTACTCGCCCCGCTTCCTCTGGATGTGGCCGGGCGCCCGCATCTCGGTGATGGGCGGAGAGCAGGCCGCCGCCGTGCTCGCCACCGTCAAACGGGAACAGTACGAGGCCCGCGACGAGCAGTGGCCGGCCGAGGAGGAGGCGGCGTTCCGTGCCCCGATCCGGGAACGCTACGAACATCAGGGCAGCCCCTACTATTCGACAGCCCGGCTCTGGGATGACGGCATCATCGACCCGGCCGACACCCGCCGGGTGCTCGGCCTCGCCCTCGACCTCTGCAGCCGCACACCGCTGCCCGATCCGGCCTTCGGCCTCTTCCGGATGTGATGCGGACATGAATATCGACTCTCCCCACGCCACCGAGTCCGCCGCGCCCCCATTCCGCCGGGTGCTCGTCGCCAACCGCGGAGAGATCGCCTGCCGCGTGATCGCGACGCTCCGCCGGCTCGGCGTGACCTCGATCGCCGTCTACAGCGACGCCGACAGCGACGCCAAGCATGTCGGCCTGGCCGACCTGGCGATCCGCATCGGTCCGGCCCCGGCCGGCGAGAGCTACCTCAACGTCGAGGCGGTGATGGCGGCCGTGCACGCGAGCGGGGCGGATGCCGTGCACCCCGGTTACGGTTTTCTCTCCGAGAGCCCGCTGCTGGCCGCGGCCTGCGCCGAGGCCGGTGTGGTCTTCGTCGGGCCGAGCGAGTATGCGCTGAGCGTGATGGGCGACAAGATCCGCTCCAAACGGCACGTGGCCGCCCACGGAGTGCCCGTGACGCCCGGCAGCGAGGGAGGAACGGGCGACGGCGCCGGTCCGGCGAGCGACGCCGAGCTGGCGGCATCCGCGGAACTGCTGGGCTACCCGGTGCTGGTCAAACCCTCGGCTGGCGGCGGCGGCAAGGGCATGCAGCTCGTCGACTCGCCCGATGCGCTGCCGACGGCGCTGGCCTCGGCCCGGCGCACCGCCCGCGCGGCGTTCGGCGACGACACCCTGTTCCTGGAGAAGTTCATCCAGCGCCCCCGGCACATCGAGGTGCAGTTGCTGGCCGACCGCTCCGGCCACACGGTGCACCTCGGCGAGCGGGAATGCTCACTGCAGCGCCGTCAGCAGAAGGTGATCGAGGAGGCGCCGTCGCCGCTGCTCGACGCCGCCACCCGGGCCCGCATCGGCGAGGCGGCCTGCGCGGTCGCCCGCAGCGTCGGCTACGAGGGGGCTGGCACCGTCGAGTTCCTGATCTCGGATGCCGCGCCGGACGAGTTCTACTTCATGGAGATGAACACCCGGCTCCAGGTGGAGCACCCCGTCACCGAGCTGGTCACCGGCATCGACATCGTCGAATGGCAGCTGCGGGTGGCCGCCGGGCAGAGCCTGCCGTGGGCGCAGGAGCAGATTCGGCTGGACGGGCACGCGGTGGAGGCACGCATCTACGCCGAGGACCCGGCGCACGACTTCCTGCCGACGAGCGGGCGGGTGCAGGCGCTCGCCGAGGCGCACGGCGCAGGGGTACGGGTGGACAGCTCGCTCGTTGCCGGTGGCGAGATCGGCTCCCACTACGACCCGATGCTGGCCAAGGTGATCGCCTGGGCCCCGGATCGGGCCGGCGCGCTTGCCCGGCTCGACGCTGCGCTGGCCGAAACGGTCATCCTCGGCGTCGACACCAATCTCGCGTTCCTGCGCGGCCTGCTCGCCGACCCGGCCGTGGCGTCGGGCGCACTGGATACCGGGCTGATCGCGCGCCACTTGGACGCGGCGCCCGGCACGGAAGCCTCGGCCCCCTCGCTGCTGCGGGAGGCGCTCGCGGTCGCCGCGCTCGTGCTCGAGGCGGGCGCGCCCCTGTGGAACGGCCCGCCGTCGCCGTGGCAGGAGCGCTCGGGCTGGCGCATCGGGGGAGCGGGCGCCGCCCGCCCCGCCGTCTGGCGTGTGCGACTCGTGGGCACCGGTAGCGCCACAGCGATGCCAGAGCTCTTCACCGTGAGTGTCCACAGCGGGGTGGGCGAGATGGCCGGGCTCGGCACGCGGGTGATGGTGTTGGATGATGCCGATGCGGGCGGCAGGAGGGCGACACTGCACGAGGCAGCCAGGGCGGGGGGCCTGGTCGCCGCCGCGGGGGCGACCGCCGTGCACGTCGGCATCGCGATCGGCGGAGTGCGGCGGCGCTGGAGCTGGGCCCTCACGGATGACGAGCTGCAGCTGGCCGTGGAAGGGCAGACCTTCCATCTGGCCGTGCTCAGCCGGGAGGCCGAGCTGCAGGGGGAGCTGGCGCGTATCCGTGCCGCCCGGGCCGAGCGGGAGGGCGGGGTGGTGGCGAGCCCCGAGCTGCGCACGCCGACGCCGGGCACCGTTGTGGCGTTGCACGCGGCATCCGGCGATGAGGTCGCCCTCGGCGCCCCGATCGCCACGGTGGAAGCCATGAAGATGGAGCACCAGGTGGCGGCGAGCGTCGCCGGCACGCTGCGACTGCACGTGCGGCTCGGCGATGCGCTGCGCCGCGATCAGCTGGTCGCATCCATTGACGCGCAAGCGGTGAGCCAGCAGGAGAGGAACGGCGATGAGTGACGGAGACGGCGTGGCCAGGGAGGTTGTGCAGCGCGGGCTGTTCTATGAGGAGTTCGAGCTGGGCACGCGCTACCTGCACCGGCCGGGGCGCACCATCGGCGAGGCCGACAATGTGCTGTTCAGCAGCCTCACCATGAACACGCAGGCCCTGCACCTGGACGCCGCCTTCGCCGCCGGGCAGCCGTTCGGCCAGCGACTGGTCAACTCGATGCTCACCCTGTCCACACTCGTCGGGGCCTCGGTCGCTCAGCTGACCCAGGGCACCCTCGTTGCGAACCTCGGCTTCGGCGCCGTCACGTTCCCGCTGCCGCTGTTCCACGGCGACACCCTCTACGCCGAGACGCAGGTCACAGCCAAGCGGCTCTCCTCCTCCCGGCCGGGGCAGGGCATCGTCACGCTGGAGCACACCGGGCGCAACCAGCACGGCGAGGTGGTGGCGACAGCCAGCCGCACCACCCTGGTCTGGTGCGCCGACGCCCTGCCGGGGCAGACGCCATGACGGGCGGCGTCGACATCGGGGGGAGCGGCCCCGCCCTGCTGTTCTGCCCAGCCGACCGGCCCGACCGCTACGCCAAGGCGGCGCAGCGCTCCGATGTCGTCATCCTTGACTTGGAGGATGCCGTCGCGCCCGCCTCCCGCCCGGGGGCACGCGCGGCGCTGGCCGCACACCCGCTCGACCCCACGCGCACCATCGTTCGCGTGAATCCGCACGGCTCCGCCGATCACACCGCCGACATCGCCGCGGCGCTCGCCGCCGGCTACCGCACGCTGATGCTGCCCAAGGCCGAATCGGCCGCCGCAGTGCGCTCCGTCGAGGCGCTCGCCGCAGCGGGTGGGACCACGGGCATCGGCCTCGTCGTGCTCTGCGAGACGGCCGCCGGGGTGCTGGCCGCCCCACAGCTGGCCGCGGAGGAGTCGGTTGCGGCGCTGATGTGGGGCGCGGAGGACCTGGTGGCCTCACTCGGCGGAAGCTCCAGCCGTTTGCCGGACGGGCGCTACCGCGACGTCGCGCGGCATGCCCGTTCCGCGGTGCTGCTGGCCGCCGGCGCCCACGGCAAAGCGGCCATCGACACCGTGCACCTCGACATTGGCGACCTGTCGGGGCTCGCGGACGAGGCACGGGATGCCGTGGCCAGCGGATTCCGCGCGACGGCCTGCATCCACCCAGACCAGGTCTCCGTGATCCGCGATGCGTACCGGCCGAGTGCCGAGCAACTGCGCAGGGCGCTGGCACTCTTGCAGCGCGCGGAGGGCGAGGCAGGGGTGTTCCGCTTCGAGGGGCAGATGGTCGACGAGCCCGTCGTGCGGCATGCCAGGGCGCTGTTGGAACGGGCGGAACACACGGTTTGATAACGGTTCAGTGCTGGCCCCGGTGCGGCGTCGCACCTGCGGGCTAATGTCAAGGTGGGAAAGGGGTGAGCATGACTCAGTTTGTTCGGGTGGGGGCCCGGAATCGCCAGGTGGAGCAGAAGGTGGAGAACTCCGCGCGCCCACCGGACGCACCAGAGCAATCACCGCGTTCCGGTGAGATCTCCGGCCTCTCCGAGATCCCGAACATCGACGTGCATGCGGTGGCGCCCACACCCACGCCAACCCCGACGGGGGCGCACCAGCCGGCGCCGGGTGTACCGCGCCGCCGGGTGGCCGACACCGACCTCGACGTGTTCCCGCTCGCGCTCGGCACGAGCATGTTCGGCTGGGCGCTCGGAGCGGGGGCCTCAGAAGATGTGCTCGACCGCTATCGCGAGCTCGGCGGCAACTTCATCGACACTGCCGACAGCTACGCGGCCGGGCGCAGCGAGCACCTGATCGGCCTCTGGATGCGTCGCTCTGGCTCGCGCGATGCAACCGTCATCTCCACCAAGATCGGGCGCAACCCTGACAATCAGGGGCTCGGCACGGCCGGCATCATTCGGGCGGTGGAGGCCTCCCTGAAGCGGCTGCAGACCGATCGGATCGACCTGCTCACCTTCCACCTGGACGACCGCGGGGTGCACCTGGAGGAGAGCCTCAGCGCCGTTGACTCCCTCATCCGGGCGGGCAAGGTGCGGTACCTGGCGGCCTCGAACTTCTCGGCCGAGCGCCTCCTCGAGGCCCGGGTGTTGGCGGCGAACGGGCTGCCCAGGTTCCGGGTGCTGCAAACGCACTACAACCTGCTGCACCGCGCCGAGTACGAGACGTCGCTCGCGCTCCTCGCCCGCGCCCAGGGCATCGCCGTGATGCCCTACTTCGCCCTGGCCAACGGCTTCCTCGCCGGTGGCTACCGCTCGCGCGCCGCGATCGCCACGACCACGCGTGGGCTGCGCGTCGCCGCCCACCTCAACCGGCGCGGCACCCGCATCCTCTCGGTGATGGACCGCATTGCCGGCGACTTCGATGTGCAGTTGGCCACCATCGCCCTGGCCTGGCTGCAATCCAAGAACAGCATCTGCGCGCCGATTGCCGGGGTCAGCGACCCGAGCCAGCTTGATGCCGTCATGGCAGCCGCCACGTACCGGCTCAGCCGCGCAGACCTCATTGACCTGGAGCGGGCGAGCGCGGGGAGTTGAGCGGCTACTCGTCGTCGCTGGCCGCGCCGGCCTGCCCGATGAGGCGCCCCGTCATCCGCCGCAGAGCGGCCGTCGCCGTTGCCGGGTCGCCGAGATTCGCACTGGCGTAGGCGCCGTCGCGGGCGAGAAAGAAGTCGTCCCGCGCCCGCAGCGGCTCGGGGTGCCGTGCGTCCTGGAACAGCTGCAGCACCATCGCCGTGTACCAGCGGCGGTGTTCGGCGATCGCCAGGCGCACAGGGTGCTGCGGATCGCTGAACTGGGCGGTGGCATTGATGAACGGGCATCCGCGGAAGTCGGGCTTCTCTGCCTCGCTCGCGATGGCCTCCACCAACAGGTGCAGCCGCTCGATCGGGTCCGCCGTCTGGGCGAGAAGGCGGTTGACGATGTCGCGGACGTAGTTGTCGCGCAGCTCGAGGTAGGCGACGGTGAGCAGCTCTTTGGAACGGTAGTACTTGTACAGCGTGGTCTTGGTGACGCCGGCCTCCGCGATGATGCGGTCGATTCCGACGCTGTGCACGCCCTCGTCATAGAACAGGCGGTTGGCCGTCTCCAGGATGCGCACCTTGGCGTGGGAGGCGGGCTGGTCGGGTGAAACACTGTGGACTGCCATCCAGCCCACCTCCTCTGCCAGACAAGGGTGAGAGCTCCTCGCCCTACTTGACAAGTGCTAGGGACACTCGTCCTGTTGCTGTCCCGGAGAGCGTAGGGGCTCTCGGAAGTTGGAGGCTCCCTCCGGCGTTCGGGTCGGCGGGAAGAAATGACGCCAGGTCGAGAACGTGCATCTCAGCGACGTCGGACGGAGTTTTGGGGGTGTCCCCGCTCGACGACGAGATGACAGTAGCACGGGCAGACAGATCTGTCTGCCCTCCCCTTCGCGGGCCCCGCCGCGCCCGGAGCGACGCGGCATCCGGCGCCGGGCGCAAGCCCGTCGTGACGCGGATCCCGCAGCCGTGACACCCCCGGGCGGGGGTCATTTCGGGGCCTCCGTCAGTGCGCTGGCGTAGGGTGGCTGTGATGAATGGTGCAGTTGACTTCCCCTTGGATATGCCCGAGCTGTCTTTTCAGGCTTCGGGTGATGCCCGTGTTCGGCGCACCGTTCTGCCGAGCGGCGTGCGGATCCTGAGCGAGCAGGTGTTGGGCGCCCGCAGCGCCACGATCGGCTTCTGGGTCGCCGTCGGATCCCGCGACGAACAGGCCGCCCGCGCTGCCCGAGCTTCCTCCCCGGCGCACCCCGCGACCTTCGGCTCCACCCACTTCCTCGAGCACCTGCTGTTCAAGGGCACGAAGACACGCACCGCGCTCGACATCGCCGTCGCGTTCGATGCCGTCGGTGGCGAGCACAACGCCATGACGGCCAAGGAATACACCTGCTACTACGCCAAGGTGCGCGACCGCGACCTGCCCATGGCCGTCGAGGTGCTCACCGACATGCTCGCGTCCTCCGTTCTGGACCCGATTGAATTCGAGACTGAACGCGGCGTCATCCTCGAAGAGCTCTCCATGTCGCAGGACGACCCTGCCGATGTCGCCAACGAGAGCCTGTTCCAGGCCGTGCTCGGCGAACACCCGCTCGGCCGTCCCATCGGCGGCACGCCAGAGCACATCGAAGCCGTCACCCGCGACGCCGTGATGGAGCACTACCGCGCCAACTACCGGCCCAACGACCTGGTCGTCTCTGTGGCCGGCGCCGTCGACCACGATGCGCTCGTCGACATCGTGGTGCAGAGCCTGAAGGCCGCCGGCTGGAACCTTGACACGCCGGCCGCCCCTGTTGCGCGCCGCAGCCTGACCGCCGTTCCGATCAGCCAGGGCAGCCCGCTGACGATCGTGAACCGCCCGCTGGAGCAGGTGAACATGCTGATCGGCATGCCGGGCATCGTCGCCGCCGACGAGCGTCGCGTGACCATGAGCGTGCTCAACTCGATCCTCGGCGGCGGGATGTCGTCACGGTTGTTCCAGGAGGTGCGCGAGAAGCGCGGCCTCGCCTACTCGGTGTACTCCTACGCGGCCTCCTACTCGGATGCCGGCGTTTTCGGCCTGTACGCGGGCTGCTCACCGGCCAAGAGCGGCCAGGTCGCCGAGCTGCTGCTCGGCGAGCTGCACCGCCTGGCGGAGCACGGCGTCACCGCGGAAGAGATGAGCCGCGCCAGCGGGCAGCTCTCCGGCGCCTCAGCCCTCGCCCTCGAAGACTCAGACACCCGCATGTCGCGGCTCGGCCGCTCCGAGATCACCCTCGGCGAGTTTGTCGACCTCGACGAGGCGCTGCGCAGGCTCGCCCTCGTCAACGCGGATGACGTGCGCGAGCTCGCCGCCGACCTCGCCAGTGGGCCGCTCTCGCTCGTGGCCGTCGGGGCGATCGACGCCGACGTGTTCTCGTCGATCCTGCCGAGCGGCGCGGCGGCCGAAGCGGCAACCGGGCCGACAGGGTCGACCATGGCTCCGCCAGGCGCACCGGGTGACGCCGTCGCCGCGGCATCCGCCGACTCCTCCGCGCCACGCGCGAACCGGCGCTAAGCCCCCTCCACTCCCGCACACACTTCGTTCCACCCGCGGTACTTCACGCGCTTCGTTCCACAAGAAAGGGTCACTGGTGCCCCACTACCTCTACCTCGTGCGCCATGGCGAGCAGCAGGATGCCGAACATGGCCTCCCCGACGGACCGCTCTCGCCTCGCGGCATCCGCCAGGCGCAGCTCATCGCCGAACGCCTCGGCGGCGTTCCGTTCACCAGCGCCTGGCACTCGCCACTGCAGCGGGCGGCAGAGACCGCCGCGATCATCGCCGAGCGGATGCCGGCCATCACACCGGAGCCCTCCGCGCTGCTGTTCGACTGCGTGCCGTCCGGGCCGTCGCCGGAGACCCCATCGAGCTACGACCCGTTCTTCGGCTCGGTGACGGCTGCCGAGATCGAGGCCGGGCGCGCCCAGATGGAGGACGCCACCGCCGAGTTCCTACAGTCCAGCAGCGCAGACCGGCACGACCTGCTGATCACGCACAACTTCGTGATCGGCTGGTTCGTGCGCGAGGTGCTCGGCGCGCCGGACTGGCGCTGGGTGAGCATCAACCAGGCCAATTGCGGGCTGACCGTGCTGCAGCAGAAGCCGGGCCGGCCGTGGACGCTGGTGACCCACAACGATCTCGGCCACCTGCCGGTAGAACTGCGCACCGGCTTGCCGGAGCAGCTGCAGATCTAGCGGCCCGCTGGGTGAGCTCGTCGGAACCCCGGCAAGCATCGGTGACTGCCCAGAGGATTCCTGGGGAGGGTCTGCCGCCTTTCGCGCCGCTGCGCGTCGCGCCCGTCAGCCGACGCGCTTGCCGTACTAATTCGTCGGGGTCGGATTCTCGTTGACGACGGGGCTCAGTTCGCTACGATCTCCTCCGCGACCCGGCGAATCCGCTGACGAGTCGGGATTGCATCCTGTTCGGCGCGTGCGTACCCGACGTATTGGTCGTATTCGTCATCGAGTTCAGCAAGCACGTTGAGAAGTTCGGAGTCGCTTTCGTGGTGGAATCGTTGGTGCACCCATCGACTGAGTTCTCGCTCCGTCATTCCTCCGGCGAGGAAGCTTCGGCACATTCTGCGCGCAACGAGAGCTTCCAGATCGCCAGCGAGGTCGGGCTGAAGGTTGAGTTCCTCCGCAACACGACCGGCAAGCGCATCCACGGCGAAGGGGTTCTCGTCGCTGGGAAGTCCCGCCAACTCTGCCAGCGCGATCCCGTCCGTTCCATGCACCAGGGCATCAGTCGCCGCATCCGCAAGAGCTCTTTGTCCGTCCGGGAGCCCGACTCTCCACCACGCGAGCGCCTCAACGTGCTGCTCACGGATCAGCGCCTCAGCACCCATGCGAGAATTATTGCATGCGGTCGGTCCGAGACGGATTCCTTCGGAACTGCCTGCCGCCTTTCGCGCCGCTGCGCGTCGTGCCCGTCAGCCGACCCGCTTGCCGTACCAGTTCGTCGCGTTCGGGTTCGCGTTGTACGCGGCGATGTCGGCGTACCCGGCGCGGCGGTAGAGCTGCCCGGCCGACTCGAGGCTCGCATTCGTGTCCAGCACAATCTCCTCGGCGCCGAGTTGCTCCGCCCGGCGTTCCAGCTCGGTCAGCAGCGCGCGCCCGAGGCCTCGGCCGCGAGTGCCCTGGCGCAGGTACAGGTGCTTCACCTCGAAGCGCACCAGGCCGGCATCCGCCCGTTGAATGCGCCGGATGCCGCCGCAGCCGAGCAGCTCGCCACCACCGACCTCGTCCGCCGCGTCGACGACGAGTAGGAACTGGCCTGCGGGGGCCGTGAAATGCTCCGGCAGCGGGAACGTCGGCTGGTAGGCGCCCTGTTCGGGCGGAAACCCGACCGCCCGCTCGGCGAAGTACTCGCCCAGGAGCTCCTGCGCTGCAGCACTCGTCACGTCCGTCTCGACAAATTGCACCATGTCTTCCAGCGTAGGGCTCGCAGCGGCCGGGCAGGCGAGGCTTGCTAGTCTGGCTGGGTGACTTCACGCGTTGCCATCATTGGCGCCACCGGCAAAATGGGACAGCTCGCCGCCCGACTCGTGCGCGACACGGAGGGCTTCGAGCTCGTCGCAGAACTGCACTCCTCGAGCGCGCTCGAGGAGATGCTCGGCAGCGCCGACAACCGCACCGACATCGCCATCGACTTCACCCACCCCGGTGTCAGCCAGCGCGTCGTTGACTTCGCCATCGAGCACGGCCTGAGCGTGCTGGTCGGCACCTCCGGCTGGTCGGCGGATGCCGTGGCGGCGCTGTCCCGCCGGGTCGAGACCCTGGACAACGGCGCGGCCGTGCTCGTCGTGCCCAACTTCTCGGTCGGCTCCGTGCTCGGCACCGCGCTCAGCGCGCTCGCCTCACGCTTCTTTGATTCGATCGAGATCATCGAGGCGCACCACGCCGGCAAGATCGACTCGCCGTCCGGAACGGCCGTGCGCACTGCAGAGCGCATCGCGGAGGCCCGCGGCGCCCTCGGCCCGGTCGCCGCCCCGCACACCGACCAGCGTGCCCGCGGGCAGCAGGTCGACGGCATTCCGATCCACAGCCTGCGGTTGAGCGGGCTCCTCGCCCGGCAGGAGGTCATCCTGGGTGGGGCGGGGGAGACCCTGACCGTGCGCCACGACACCCTCTCGCCGAGCTCCTACGAGCAGGGCATCGTGCTCGCGCTGCGGGCGCTGCCCGGTCTCACCGGTGTGACCGTCGGCCTGGACTCGCTGCTCGACCTCGGGCTGCCGGAAGCGGTCAGCCCCGTCGCACCGCCTGCCGCCGGGCCCGCACTGTGAAGGGCCGCAACGCCGCCATCCTGATGGCGGTCCTGCTCGCGGTGTACATCGTGCTGATCGGGTGGCGTGCCGTGCAGTTCGTGATGACGGGGGAGCCGATCGCGATCGGCATTGGCATCGCCCTCATCGTGCTGCCGCTCGTCGGGGCGTGGGCGCTCGGCCGAGAGCTGCTGTTCGGCATCCGCACGCAGCGCCTCGTCGGGGTGCTGGAGGCCGAGGGCGCGCTGCCGGAGGAGGTCCTGCCGACACGGGCCAGCGGGCGCCCGCTGCGCGACGCCGCCGACGAGGACTTCGGCCGGTTCCAGGCCGAGGTCGAAGCCACGCCGGAAGACTGGCGCGCCTGGTTCCGGCTCGGCCTCGCCTACGACGCCTCCGGCGACCGCCGCCGCGCCCGCACCGCCATCATCCGCGCGATCGCGCTGGAGCGCTCCGCGCACTAGACGCAGCGGGATGCGGGGCAGATGCCGCAGGAGCAGCAGGAACCCTAGCGCCCGAGCATGTCGGCGATCGCCGACTCGGCCGTCTCGTGCCGGAAGCTGAAACCATCGGCGAGCAGCCGCTCCGGCACCACCTTGGCGCTGGCCAGCAGCAGCTGGTCGCCGGCCTCACGCATGGTCAGCGAGATCAGCCGCTCCGGCACGGCGAAGCGGTAGGGCCGGTGCAGCTCGCTGGCGATGGACTTGCTGATGCGGTCGGCGGTTGCCGGGGTCGGCCCGACAACGTTGACCGGCCCGCTCAGCTGCGAGGTGAGCAAGTGCCGGATGGCGGCCGCCTCGTCGTACAGGCTGATCCACGGCCAGTGCTGGCCGCCGCTGCCCATCGGGCCGCCCAGGCCGAGCTTGGTGATCGTCTCGAGCCGGCTCAGCGCACCGCCGTGGCCAAGCACGATGCCGCTGCGGAACGTGACGACGCGCGTCTTCTCCGGTGCCAGGTGCGCGGCCTGCTCCCAGGCCGACACCACGTCGGCCAGGAATCCGCTGCCGCGCAGCGACTCCTCGGTCAGGCGCTCGCCCGGCCGGTCACCATAGATGCCGACAGCCGAGGCGCTCAGGAACACGGGAGGCGGCGAGGACGCCATGCGCATGGCATCCGTCAACGCGTGGGTGGTCTCGATCCGGGACGACAGGATCTGCTTGCGGTAGTCCGCCGTCCAGGGCAGCCGCGCGAGCGAGGCGCCAGACAGATTGACGACCGCATCCACGCTGTTCATCAGGGTGAAGTCGAGGATGCGCGCGGTCGGCGCCCAGTTCACCTCGTTCTCGGCCTGCGGCCGCCGCCGCACCAGGCGCAGCACGGTGTGCCCCGTCGCCTCGAGCTGGCGGGTGAGTTCCGTGCCGATCAGCCCGGACGCGCCGGAGATCAGCACCCGCAGCTGCGACTCCTTCTGGCGTCGGGTGCGGGGCACGGGTCCTGAGCCGATAAAGCCGTCGCCCACCTAAGCGAGGTCGGCTTCGAGGGTGATCGGGATCCCCGCGAGCGCCTGTGAGATGGGGCAGTTCGACTTGGCGTCCTCCGCGATGCGGTGGAACTCTTCCTCGTCGATACCGGGGACGACAGCGTTCACCAGCAGGTGGCTGCCGAGCACGCCCTTGCCGGCCTCGAAGGTGACGGCCGCGGTCGTCTGGATGCTGGTCGGCGTGAAGCCGGCCTGCGTCAGAGCGAGCGAGAACGCCATCGAGAAGCAGGAGGCGTGAGCGGCGCCCAGCAGTTCCTCGGGGTTCGTCGTGTGCGGGGCACCCTCAGAACGGGCCTTCCAGTTCACCGGGAACTCCCCGGCCTGCGATGAGTCCAGTGTGACTGTTCCCGATCCCTCGAAGAGTGATCCGTTCCATACCGTTGTTGCTTCGCTGGTGAGCGCCATTGTGAAACCTCCTTCACCCAGCCTATCCGCGCAGCCGCACCAGCAGGACGTAGATCTGGCATCCGAGGCAGTATCCGAAGACCGCGTTGAGGAACGCCGCGATGAAAGCGGCGGCAGCGGCGATGCCGACCGCGACCGGCAGGCCGAGCAGACCGAGCACGACGCCGATGCCGGTCACCACCAGCCCGACACCCTGCGCGAACGTCGGCGGGCGGGGATCCTCCCACTCGGTCGGCGCCGCCAGCCGCGGCCGCACGAGCTTCTGGAACAGCAGGCCGTAGGGGTGGCGGCGGACGCCGGCGAAGGCGCCCCAGGCGAACAGGGCGGCGATCACGGCGAGGCCGAGAAGTGCGGCCGTCTCGGCTCCGGAGAGCGCAAGCAGCACCACCCCGAACAGCAGTACCGCGGTGATGGCGGCGCTGAAGCGCGGCCCGCGCGGGTCGATTCCGGCAGGGGCTGATGGCCGGGAGTCGGCCTGCGTGACGGCGGGCGTGGCCTGGGCGGTGCCCGGCTCAGCGGGTGGCAGCGACATGGGAGTCCTCTCCGAGGTTCTGCTGGGTTGACAGCTGTTCGATGGCGTGTCTGAGGGTGTCGCGCTCCGGCGCCCCGCCGATGCGGGTGCGCACGCGGCCGGCCGCGTCCAGGATCAGGATCGTCGGCGTCTGCAGCACGTTGAAGCGGCGGGCCAGGTCGGCCCGCTGGCCCAGGTCGATCTCGACCGTGTTGACGCCGTCGTGCTCCGCGGCGACGTGGGAGAGCAGCGCTCGGGTCTGCGGGCAGCGCGCGCAGTACTCGGTGGAGAACTGCAGCAGCGTGGCACGCTCGCCGAACCGCGCGGGGGTGCCGGCGGCATCCGCCAGCTCGGCCGGGGTCAGTGCGGGTGAATCCGAGGTGGCCGCGGTGGCCCTGGCGCGCCCCGTCCTGGCACGCCAGAGCAGGCCGAGCGCCGTGCTCGCGGCGAGCAGGGCAAGGGCGCCGATCAGGGCTGGAAGCCAATTCATGCGGCGAATCTACGCCGGGAAGGCAGCGCGCGGCCGACTGTGACGGCGAATGACAGCCGCAGCCCAGCACCGGCCGACTAGCATCGAGGGGTGAGCGCGACGATCCCCACCCCCGGCATTGCCACCCCGGCCATTTCCACCCCGTACGAAGACCTGCTGCGTGAGGTGCTCGAGACCGGCACGCAGAAGACCGACCGCACCGGAACCGGAACGCGCAGCGTCTTCGGTCGCCAGATCCGTTTCAACCTGGCTGAGGGCTTCCCGCTGATCACCACCAAGCGGGTGCACTTCAAGTCGATCGCCTACGAGCTGCTCTGGTTCCTCCGCGGCGAGAGCAACGTCGGATGGCTCAAGGAGCACGGCGTGAAGATCTGGGACGAGTGGGCGGATGCCGCCGGCGACCTCGGCCCCGTCTACGGTGTGCAGTGGCGCTCCTGGCCGACACCGAGCGGCGAGCAGATCGACCAGATCTCCGAGGTGATCGAGCAGATCAAGACCAACCCGGATTCGCGCCGACTCATCGTCAGCGCCTGGAACCCGGCCGACATCCCGAACATGGCCCTGGCCCCGTGCCACGCCCTGTTCCAGTTCTACGTGGCCGACGGCAAGCTCAGCTGCCAGCTGTACCAGCGCAGCGCCGACATGTTCCTCGGCGTGCCGTTCAACATCGCCAGCTACGCGTTGCTCACCCACATGATCGCCGCCCAGACCGGCCTCGAGGTGGGCGACTTCGTCTGGACCGGCGGCGACTGCCACATCTACGAGAACCACATCGAGCAGGTCACCGAGCAGCTCAGCCGCGAGCCCTACCCCTACCCGACCCTCGAGATCACGGCCGAGCGGCCGAGCGTGCTCGACTACGAGTTCGAGGACTTCGCCGTGCGCGACTACCAGCACCACCCCGCCATTCGCGGCGCTGTCGCCGTATGAGCGACGTCTCAGCCAGCGCGGATGCCGGCCTCGCCCCTGCCGGCCCGACCCCTGCCGGCCCGACCCCTGCCGGCCCGACCCCTGCCGGCCTGACCCCGGTCGGCCTGATTTGGGCCCAGGCGTGCGGCGGGGTGATCGGCCTGAACGGCGTGATGCCCTGGCACGTGCCGGAGGACCTCGCCCACTTCAAGGCCGTCACGCTCGGCGGCGCCGTGGTGATGGGCCGCAAGACCTGGGACTCGATTCCTGAGCGCTTCCGGCCGTTCGCCGGCCGCGAGAACATCGTCGTCACCCGCCAGCCCAGCTGGGCGGCGGAGGGCGCCCACACGGCGGGCTCGCTGGCCGACGGCGTCGCCCTGGCGGCATCCCTGACCCCGGGGGAGAGGGTCTGGGTGATCGGCGGCGCCGAGATCTTCGCGCTGGCACTGGCCGGCAGTGGCGCCGAGGGCTTCGTCGTGGACACGCTCGAGGTCACCGAGATCGACTCGGAGGTCGCTGGCGATACCCACGCCCCGCAGATCGACGCCGGCTGGGCCGTGCAGGCGATCGATCCGGCATCCGGATGGCATACCTCACGCACGGGGCTGGACTACCGCTTCCTCAGCTACGCCCGCCCCTGAGCCCGGAGCCCTGAGCCCTGAGCACCGCAGCCTCGCGCTGTGTCGCCCTCGCCGTAGCCAGTCTGCGGATGCGGCGGCCGACACGCCGGCACAACGGCCCGAAACGACCTAAAACAGCCCCCGAATCCGCTGACCGGCTACGAGTGCACCACCCCGGAACGTGCCGGACGGCTGGCACACCGTCGGTTGTGCACAGCCGCTCGGTTCGTGGCGCATGTGCACAGTCCTCAAGTCGCCGTCCCGGGCGGCCGGCACTCCCGTAAGACTCTGTCCATGTTGACCCCCAGCGAAGTTGCCACACAATGCCGTGCACTCGGAGGAGTCGCCCGAACGGCCGAGCTCCGGGCACGCGGTGCGAGCAGACACTGCCTGCGCCTCGCGGTACGCGATGGTTCCATTGAGCGATTGCGCCAAGGGTTCTATGCACTCCCGGATATCAGTGCGACACGGCGAGCCGCCATTATGCACGGCGGTATCCTCGGCTGCGCCTCCGCGGCCGAGGCCGCAGGTTTGTGGGTCATGCCGTTCGCGGGCGTGCACGTCTGGCTCACCCCGACCGGCCATGAGAGGGCCCACGACGATTGCGCGTGCGTGGTGCACTGGAGCGAGGCCCTGGCGTTCCGTCGCAATCGAGCTGTGATGACCGTGCCACTTGCGCTCGAACAGATGGCCTACTGCCTCGGCAAAGAGGCGTTCTTCGTGGCGCTGGAATCGGCGCTTCATCAACACAAGATCAGCGCTGAGGAGATCAGCTCGTTGCGTGCGCTACTGCCACACGGATTCGACGAGCTCTTCCGGCTTGCGACGGTTTCCGCAGAGAGCGGGCTGGAGTCGATCATGCGCTACCGTCTCTCGCTGCACGGCATCACCGTGCGCGGGCAAATATCGATCCCCACGGTCGGGCGGGTCGACTTCGTGATCGACGGGTGGCTGATCGTTGAGGCCGATGGGAAGGGCAACCACGAAGGGCCGGAGCAGCGGCACCGGGATCACCTCCGCGACGCACATGCCGCCGCGCTCGGTTACGACACCTTGCGCTTCGATTACGCGCTCATCATGTATGACTGGCCGAGCGTCGAGGCTGCGATCCTCGGCAGGTTGCGGGCACGAGCAGGCCGCGTGGTAGCCGGTTAGCGGATGCGTCGGGCAACAGACCGAAAAAATGGCCGAATGC
The DNA here is from genome assembly GCF_001542775.1 of Microterricola viridarii. Classification (GTDB taxonomy): domain Bacteria; phylum Actinomycetota; class Actinomycetes; order Actinomycetales; family Microbacteriaceae; genus Microterricola; species Microterricola viridarii_A. Next base: position 1,928,874 of record NZ_CP014145.1, on the reverse strand, counting down.
GGTCGCTGGGGCCCTCGTATCCGCTGACCGGCTACAGCTCGCGCGAGAGGGGTGCGGGCTCAGAGTGATCGCGCAGAAAGCGTCCGTGACGGCATTCGGATGCCGCGGCCCCGTCGACCCGCTAGCCTAAGATGCGTGTCTTCTTCAGAAAATCCCTTCGGCCAGGTCCTCGTCGCGCTCGTGACCCCGTTCACCGCAGACGGTGAAGTCGACTGGCCCGCGGTAGAGAAGCACATCGATGACGTCATCACGGCCGGCGCCGACGGCATCGTCGTCACCGGAACCACCGGCGAAACGTCGACCTTGACCGATCCGGAGAAGCTGCGCCTGGTCGAGGTCGGAAAGTCTGTCTCAGCCGGCCGCGCCAGCATCATCACCGGCGGTGGCTCCAACGAGACCGCGCACGCGATCGAGCTGTACAAGGCCAGCGAGAAGGCCGGCGCCGACGGCATCATGATCGTCACGCCGTACTACAACAAGCCGACCCAGGCCGGAATCCTCACTCACTTCCGCATGGTCGCCGACGCCACCGACCTGCCCGTCATCCTCTACGACATCCCCGGCCGCACCGGCGTGCCGATCAAGTACGAGACGATCATGCGTCTGGCCAAGCACCCCAACATCCTCGCCGTGAAAGACGCCAAGGGTGACTTCAGCGAGGTCAGCCGGGTGCTCAACCAGACCGACCTGATGTACTTCTCCGGTGACGACGCCAACGTGCTGCCGCACCTGGCCATCGGCGCCACCGGCCTCATCGGCGTCACGGCCAACATCGCGCCGGCGCCGTACCGCCAGATGATCGACGCCGTCAACGCGGGCGACCTCGGCACGGCGACCGCCGCCCACAAGTCGCTGGAGCCGCTCGTGCGCGCCGTCATGACGCACGTGCCCGGCACCGTCGCGGCCAAGTACATCCTGCACGGCCTCGGCCGTATCGGCAGCCCCCGCGTGCGGCTGCCCCTCGTCGGACCCGAAGAGTGGGAGGCCGCGCAGATCGAGGATGAACTCGACCTCGTGCGCGACATCCCCGGTCTCGACCTCTCCAACTTCCGCCCCGACCGCAACGCAGCCGCCGGCGGCGCCCTGCCCAAGGTGGCCGGAACCACACGCTAGGAAACAACGCGCGGCCTGGTCGCGCCCACCACAACGAGGCTCGACGAGCCCGGAATACGCAAGGAGGGCACATGCCCAACGACGTCTACGCACCCGCACCGCTCCAGCCGGGAACGCTGCGCATCACCCCGATCGGCGGTCTCGGCGAGATCGGCCGCAACATGACCACGTTCGAGATCGACGGCAAGATCCTGATCGTCGACTGCGGCGTGCTGTTCCCCGAGGAGCACCAGCCCGGTGTCGACCTGATCCTGCCCGACTTCAGCTCGATCAAGGACCGCCTCGACGACATCGTCGGCGTCGTGCTCACGCACGGCCACGAGGACCACATCGGCGCGGTGCCCTACCTGCTGCGCCTGCGCGCCGACATCCCGCTGATCGGCTCCACCCTGACGCTCGCTCTCATCGAGGCGAAGCTCAAGGAACACCGCATCAAGCCGTACACGCTCAACGTCGCCGAAGGCCAGATGGAGGCCCTCGGCCCGTTCGACCTCGAGTTCGTCGCCGTGAACCACTCGATCCCCGACGCCCTCGCCGTCGTCATCCACTCGGTCGCCGGCACCGTGCTCGCCACCGGTGACTTCAAGATGGACCAGCTGCCGCTCGACGGTCGCCTCACCGACCTGCGCGAGTTCGCCCGCCTCGGCAAGAGCGGCGTCGACGTGTTCCTCGTCGACTCCACCAACGCCGACGTGCCCGGCTTCACCACGCCGGAGCGCTCCATCGGCCCGGTGCTCGACCAGGTCATCTCCAAGGCCACCAAGAAGGTCGTCGTCGCCAGCTTCTCCAGCCACGTGCACCGCGTGCAGCAGGTTCTGGATGCCGCCCACGCCAACGGCCGCCGCGTCGCCCTCCTGGGCCGCTCGATGGTGCGCAACATGACCATCGCCGCCGAGCTCGGCTACTTGAAGGTTCCGGCCGGCGTGCTGGTGGACTACAAGAAGGCCGGCGACATCCCGGACAACAAGATCGTCTACATGTCGACCGGTTCGCAGGGCGAGCCGATGGCCGTGCTCAGCCGCATGGCCAACCGCGACCACCAGATCTCGGTCGGCGAGGGCGACACCGTCATCCTGGCCTCCAGCCTGATCCCCGGCAACGAGAACGCGGTCTACCGCATCATCGACGGCCTCACCAAGCTGGGCGCCAACGTCGTGCACAAGGGCAACGCCAAGGTGCACGTCTCCGGCCACGCCGCCGCCGGCGAGCTGCTCTACTGCTACAACATCCTGCAGCCGAAGAACGTGCTGCCCGTGCACGGCGAGCACCGCCACCTCTACGCCAACGCGCAGCTGGCGATGCAGACCGGCATCCCCGAGGAGAACGTGTTCCTCGGCGAGGACGGCTCCGTCTACGACCTCAAGGCCGGCGTCATGACGCAGGTCGGCCAGCTCGACCTCGGCTACGTCTACGTCGACGGCTCCACCGTCGGTGAGATCACCGACGCCGACCTCAAGGACCGCCGCATCCTCGGCGAGGAGGGCTTCATCTCGGTCATCGTCGTCGTGGACGCCTCGACCGGCAAGATCGTCGTCGGCCCGGAGATCCACGCCAAGGGCTTCGCAGAAGACGACAAGATCTTCGACGCCGTCAAGCCGAAGATCGCCGCCGCGCTGACCGAGGCCGCCCAGAACGGCGTGCGCGACACCCACGCCCTCGGCCAGGTCGTGCGCCGCACGGTCGGTCGTTGGGTGAACGTCTCCTACCGCCGCCGACCCATGATCGTGCCGCTGGTCATCGAGGCCTAGCCACAGCAGTACTGCGTGATGAGAAGGGCCCCGGATGCCGCCAACTGGCGGAATCCGGGGCCCTTGTTGTCGTTCAGGGCAACCCTGATTCATCCCTGAGAAGGGTCTTTTGCGCGGTCCCGGCCGATAACGTTGAGCGAAATTGCCGTCGACGCTAGGGGCCCAGTGGGCATCGCACGCAAGTGGATCTTTCCGATCATCCGGATGTTGTTGTTGGCCGCGTTGGCGGTGGCACTCGTGAAGATCGCGTTCTTCCCGGACAACGCAGAGACGGGGCCGTCGGCGCAGCCGTCTGGCCAAGTCACGCAGCCGGAGATCGCCGCGGCGCTCGGCGACATCACGAACGAGGTCACGTTGAAGGGCAACGTCGCCGCCGACCCGGCCGTCGCCGTGAAGGCGACGGGGATCGGCGCGGTCGACGAGGTGTTCGTCTCGGTGGGCCAGTGGGTGGATGAGGGAACCAAGCTCTACGACATCAAGGTCGTCACCGTTCCGGAGCCGGTGGAGGGCGTTGGCCCCGACGGCCTCCCGACGGTCACGCAGGGCAAGCCCGTCACCAGCTTCGCGGAAGTCTTCGCCCCGATCAGCGGCACGCTGACGTCGCTGAGCGTGCTCTCCGGCCAGCAGGTGGCCGTCGGCGACACGACCGGCCAGGTCGCCCCGTCGAGCTTCTCGGTGACCGGCGCGCTCAGCCCCGAACAGCAGTACCGTCTGGTCAGCAAGCCCACCGAGGCGTTGATCGCGATCACCGGCGGGCCGGCACCGTTCCAGTGCACCGGGCTCACGATCTCCACCCCGCTGCAGGGGGCCAGCCCCGACCCCGCAGAGGGAGCGGGCGCCCCGGCCGGCGGCTCCGGAACGACGGTGCGCTGCGCCGTGCCCGCCGAGGTGACGGTGTTCGCCGGCCTCGCCGCCGACATCACGATCGCGGCCGGGAGCGCAGAGGGTGTGCTCACCGTGCCGACGACCGCCGTCAAGGGTGCAGCCGGTTCCGGCATCGTCTGGGCGGTGCTGCCGGATGGCGGCAACGAAGAGCGGCCCGTCGAACTCGGCCTGAACAACGGCACGATGGTCGAGATCACCGCCGGCCTCGCCGAGGGCGACATGGTGCTCGAATTCGTGCCTGGCGCCCCCGCCCAGTCCGGCGACGGCTGCATGCCGATGCCCGATGGCAGCGTCGTGTGTTCAGATGCGGTCGTCAGCAAGTGACGCTGCTGCACTTAGAGGCGGTCACGAAGACGGTTCCGCTGCCGGATGCCGCACCGCTCACCATCCTGCACGGCATCGACCTCGAGGTCTCCTCCGGCGACAGGCTCTCCATCGTCGGGCGCTCCGGCTCCGGCAAGTCCACCCTGCTCAACCTGCTCGGCCTGCTGGACAGCCCGTCCACCGGCACCCTCACCTTCGACGGCCGGCCCGCCAAGAAGTTCTCCTCTGCCGAGCGAGACCGGGTGCGGGGGCGCGATATCGGTTTCATCTTCCAACAGTTCAACCTGTTGCAGGGCCGCACCGCCCGCGAGAACGTGATGACCCCGCTGCTGTACGCCACCGGCAAGCAGTTCTGGAAGCGCTCAACGCTGGCCGCCGAGATGCTCGAGCGGGTCGGCCTCGGCCACCGCATCGACACCATGCCGGAGAAGCTCTCCGGTGGCGAGCAGCAGCGCGTGGCGATCGCCCGCGCCCTGGTGCGCGGGCCGCGCCTGATCCTCGCCGACGAGCCGACCGGCGCGCTCGACGTCGAGACGGGCGCCAGCGTGATGGCGCTGCTCGACGACGTGGCACTCTCCACCGGGGCCGCGCTCGTCACGATCACCCACGACCCGGCCATCGCCGACCTGGCGAGCCGGCACCTGCTGCTCGACCACGGCCGATTGAGCACGGTCAGGGATGACGGCCGGCCGAACGACCTCGTCGCGGTCAGTAGAAGGCTTCCGCACGCGCCGCAGCCGGCGGCATCCGAGATCGGCCACTCGGGCGTCGCCCAGGGGGTCGGCGCATGAGCCGGCTGTTCACCGAACTGGTCGGCGCCCTCTCCGAGGCGTGGCAGGAACTGCGCATCCACCGCACCCGCGTGATGCTCTCGCTCATCGGAGTGGCGGTCGCGGTCTGCGCCATCACCACCGTCGTCGGTGTTGCCGGCATCGCCCAGCAGGCCATGACCGAGAACAACGAGCGGTGGGGCGGCCGGCCTGCGACGATCAAGGTCTCAGTCTCGACGGCCGACGGCACCGCGCCCGATTCCGAGCAGATGAACGCGCTCTGGGATGCGAGTCTGGAACGCTACGGCATCGACTACGCCGGTCGCATCAGCTACGGACCGGCCCACGTGCAGTTCGCCACGGGAGCGGTGGAGGTGCAGGTGCAGGCCGTCGACCCGAGTTACGCCCAGATGCACCGCCTGCAGATCGACCAGGGCACCTGGTTCGCCGCCGATGACGCCCAGCGCCTGGCGCCGGCAATCGTCGTGAACGAGGTGTTCTGGCAGCGCCTCGGCTCGCCGGATCTCAGCAGCAATCCCACGGTGCAGTTGATCGGCCAATCGCCGGCGACCGCCGTCGTCGTCGGAGTTCACCGTTCGCAGAGCTGGGAGACGGACCCGACGATGTACATGCTGACCGACGCATATGTCGGACTCGGCGGCCCGGTGAGCTCCTACGGCCAGCAGACCGAGTACGAGATGTGGATCCCGGCCGAGCTGAGTGATCAGATCCAAGCCGCGCTGAAGAGCGACTTGGAGGCGGGGCTCGGCGAGAAGTACTTCGTCAACCTGTACCGCAGCGATGCCGGCGCCTACGACGACGACCCGCTGCTCCCGCTCAAGCTCACCGTCGGCGGAATCGCGGCCCTCGTGCTGCTGCTCGGCGCGCTCGGCCTCGTCAACATCGCCATGGTCACGGTGAAACAGCGCATCCGTGAGATCGGCATTCGGCGCAGCTTCGGGGCGACCGCCGGCCGGGTGTTCTTCGCGGTGATGTTGGAGAGCGTCGTGGCCACCGTCGCGGCCGGCGTCGTGGGCGTGATGCTCGCCATCTTCATCGTGAAATCGCCCATGGTCGAAAACCTGATCGGGCAGGGCATGATCTCCGACTTCCCGCCGTTCCCGATCGAGGCGGCGCTGCTCGGACTCGGCGCAGCGACCGTCGTCGGCGCGCTGGCCGGGCTGATGCCCGCCCTGGTCGCCGTGCGGGTCAAGGTGATCGACGCGATCCGCTACTGATCGGGACTTGCGGGAGCACCCGGCGGGCTGGGGGCCGGATGGCGGCGTTTTAGACTGGATGGGCGCCGGTGGACCCCCGGCCGGACAGCGCGCAGGCAGAGGGGTGGCGGGATGAGCCAGTCGGAGATTTCGAACACCCGGGCGGCGGGCGGGCCGAGCGCACCCGACCGGTCTGGGGACCAGACGAAACGTCTCGCCGTTCCGGCCGCCCTGGCCTCCGTGCTCGCGGAGCTGCCGCGCCGGTCCGGTCTCACCCTGAGTGTGCTCGCCGTGCTGCTGGCTGTGGGAGTGGTGACGAACGCGCTCTGGATGCCGGCATCCGAGCAGAACTGGTACCGCTCGGTCGCATACGGTCTGCCGGCATTCGAGGCCGGAAACTGGTGGACGCCGCTGACCGGCACCTTCCTCGCGGAGCAGCCGGGCCACTACCTGCCGATCTTGATCCTGATCGTTGGCGGTCTCGGCTGGGCGGAGCGCACCCTCGGCATGCGGCAGGCGGCCGTCGTGTTCGCGGCCGGGCAGCTCTTCGCGATCGTCGGCGCCGCGGCGCTGCTGGCAGTGCTCCGGCCGACCGGTTGGGATTGGGCGGTGGAGCTCGCCACCCACTACGACGTCGGCCCCTCCGGCGGCGCCTTTGCGTGCGCCGCCGCGGCCACCGTGACGCTGCGTTCGCCGTGGCGGTTGCGGGCCAGGCTCGCCCTCGGCGCTTGGGTTGGCGTCGCCGCGCTCTTCATCGGGGCGCTGCCGGACATCGAGCACCTCCTCGGCGCGGCACTCGCCCTCGCCGTGATGCCGCTGCTGCCGCGCTACCGCCGGCCGCTCAGCCGGCCGAGCGAGCGGGAGTGGCGCCTCGTTGCCTTCTCCGGGCTCGTCGTCATCGGTGCGGTGCAGGTCATCGTCAACCTGGTGAACCTCGACGGTCCGCTCGGTGCGTCCACGGCATCGCTCGCTCTCTGGGGCGACGTCGCTCTGGACATACTGGTGATCTCGGTGATCGGGCACGGCGTGCGCCGCGGTGTGCGTCTGGCCTGGTGGGGTGCCGTGATCCTCGCGTTGCTCAACCAGCTGCAGCTCATCCTGTTGATCCTCCTCTTCGTGCTGACCGGGGAGAGCGTGCCGGGCGCCGCATTCGCGGCAGCCTCCTCGCTGCTGTGGCTGGCGCAGCTGCTTGTGCTGCTGGTGGCCCGCGGCGCATTCCGGGTGCCGGTGCGTCGCCGGCTCCGTCATCCGGGTGGGTCGGCACAGAGCGCGCCAGAGCAGGCGGCCGCCCTGCTCCGCAGCACCGGGGGCGGCACGCTCTCCTGGATGTCGACCTGGCGCGGAAATGAGTACCTGTTCTCCCGGGCGGTGCCGGACGGCGCGCCGGACGCCGTCATCGCCTTCCAGCGACACGCGGGCGTCGCCATCGCCCTCGGCGACCCCATCGCCCCGGCCGAGCGCGTCGGCGACGTGCTGCGCGACTTCGCCGAAGCGTCGCAACGGGCCGGTCTCACCCCCTGCGCGTTCTCCGTCTCGGCCGCGGTGCGGGATGCGGCACCAGAGGACTGGCGCAGCCTGCAGGTGGCGGAGGACACCATCATCGACCTGCAAACCATGGAGCTGCGGGGCAAACGATGGCAGAACGTGCGGGCGGCGCTGAACCGGGCCGAACGGGAGGGCATCAGCTTCCGGCTCTGCCGCCTCTCCGAGCAGCCGTGGGCGATTCTCGCCCAGGTGCGGGCCATCTCCGAGCAGTGGGTCGGCGACAAGGGGCTGCCCGAGATGAAGTTCACACTCGGCGGCGTCGACGAGGCGCTCGCCCCTGAGGTGTGGACCGGCCTCGCCATCGACGCCGACGGGAGCGTGCACGGTGTCACCTCCTGGTTGCCCGTCTACGGCGCGGACGGTGCCGTCGACGGCTGGACGCTGGACCTGATGCGGCGGCGCGATGACGGCTTCGGCCCGGTCATGGAGTTCCTGATCGCGTCCTCAGCCCTGGCGTTCAAGGAGCAGGGTGCGCGCATCGTCTCCCTCTCCGGTGCGCCGCTGGTGAACAGCTCCGACGCCGCGCCCGGCCCGATCGAGCGGGTGCTCGGCATGACTGCGACGCTGCTCGAGCCGTTGTACGGATTCCGTTCCCTGCACCAGTTCAAGGCGAAGTTCAACCCGCGCGCGGAGCCGATGTTCCTGCTCTACCGCGACGAGGCCGACCTGCCGCGCATCGGCATCGCGCTGACCAAGGCCTACCTGCCGGATGCGTCGCTGCGCGACCTCGTGCGGGCCGCCTCCTGAGCCAGCGCTCCGCCTCCTGAGCTGGCACAGCCGCCCGGTCGTGGGCGTGAGCAGCCCTTCACGGCCGACCGGTGCTCCGCGGGAGCACCGCGCCTGCCGAAATCTCCACGCGGCAGGCAGGCAGGGCCGATGGTGAGCACTCATCACAGTTCCAACACTCGCCGCCGCCTGCGGGCGGATGTCGGTGGGTGCAAGTACCGTGGAATCTATGGCAACGAGCACTAAGCCGACCGGGCGCGGCGGCAACACTTCCGGGCGCGCCTCGACGTCAAAAACGGCGGCGCAGAAAACGGTGGCGACGCCGACGAAGCGTGCGCCGCGCCAAACCGCTGCCCAGAAGACCGTGAAGTTCGAGGCCATCGAAGAGAAGCCGGCGCTCATCGTGCGCATGTGGATGGGCCTCGCTCACCTCACGGGCGGCGCCTTCCGCGCCCTCGGCCCAGAGAAGCTCGCCAAAGAGGAGCGCCGCGACGGCCTGCCCTTCTTCCTCGTGCTGCTGGCCATTGCCGGTGCCGTCGTCGAGTGGTTCCTGATCAACGAGGATTTCGCGAAGAACCTCGACGCCTGGAGCTTCGGCGGGCTCGTCGGGCGGGTGGCGTTCGCGCTGCCCGTGATCATGCTGTTCTTCGCGGGTTGGTTGTTCAGGCACCCGGCCAGCGTGCACGACAACACCCGCATCGGCATCGGCCTCGGCATCTTGCTCGTCAGCGTGGCCGGGCTCTCACACGTGTTCGGCGGGCAGCCAGCCCCGGCAGAGGGCATGCCCATCCTCGCCCGTGCCGGCGGCATCCTCGGCTGGATGATCGCCGCGCCGCTGGTTGCGCTCATCACCCCCGTCGGCGCGACCATCGTCATCTCGTTGCTGCTGCTGCTCTCGCTGTTCATCATCACCAAGACGCCGCCGAACAAGCTGCCGCAGCGCCTGCGCGAGCTCTACGCGTGGCTGTTCGGCGAGCAGCTGCAAGACCCTGAGGAACGCGCGGCCGCCAAGGCAGACAAGGCCGACAAGCGTGCCAGCAAGCAGGTGGAGCTGGCCGGAATCGACACCCTCGATGACGAGGAGGAGCAGGCCGGCAACGGCGCGCTGCCCTGGTGGCGGCGCAACAACTCCCAGCGCGAGGAAGACCCCGACTTCGGCGAATCCGGCGTCGACGACCTCACCGCGGTGTTCGGCGGCATGGCGGGCGAGGGCGGCTTCGACAGTGCGCTGGAGAGCGCGCCCACCGCCCCTGCCGCCGGCGCGGCTCAGCCGGCCCCGCCCACCCTCGCGCTCAACGCCGAGGCGATTGCCGAGGCGAACGGCGCCGGCGGTTACAACACCGAGGTGCTCGGCGACCTCGACAAGGCAGAGGCTGCACTGCACCGCTACACCGGCGAGGCGGGCCTGCAGCGCGGCTCGACCGGCCTGCAGGCCGACGATGCCGGCGACGAGCTCGCCGCCACCGGCGTGCTCCCCGGCTTCGGCATGGAGGGGGATGACTTCGACGAGGACGCCCTCGGCGACGCCGCCCCGGCCCGCGCCGCCGCACCGTACAACCTGCCCTCCAACTCCACCCTGGTGGCCGGAGCCCCGGCCAAGACCCGCTCTGCCGCGAACGACGAGGTCGTGCGCGCGATCACGGATGTGCTGACCCAGTTCTCGGTCGACGCGAAGGTGACCGGCTTCTCGCGCGGCCCGACCGTGACCCAGTACGAGGTCGAGCTCGGCCCCGGCGTCAAAGTGGAGCGCGTCACCGCGCTCTCCAAGAACCTCTCCTACGCCGTCGCCTCCAACGAGGTGCGCATCCTCTCGCCGATCCCGGGCAAGAGCGCCATCGGCATCGAGATCCCGAACACCGACCGCGAGATCGTCACCCTCGGCGACGTGCTGCGCTCCGGCGCCTCCACCAACAGCACCCACCCGATGACCATCGGCGTCGGAAAGGACGTCGGCGGCGGCTATGTCGTGGCCAACCTCGCCAAGATGCCCCACCTGTTGGTGGCCGGCTCCACCGGTTCCGGCAAGTCCAGCTTCGTCAACTCGATGATCACCTCGCTGCTCATGCGCGCCAAGCCGAGCGAGGTGCGCATGGTCCTGATCGACCCCAAGCGCGTCGAGCTGGCGCCGTACGCCGGGGTCCCGCACCTGATCACGCCCATCATCACGAACCCGAAGAAGGCCGCTGAGGCGCTCTCCTGGGTGGTCAAAGAGATGGACATGCGTTACGACGACCTGGCCAGCTTCGGCTTCCGCCACATCGACGACTTCAACAAGGCCGTCGTGGGCAACGAGATCATCCTGCCGGCCGGAAGTGAGCGCCAGCTCAAGCCGTACCCGTACCTGCTGGTCGTCGTCGACGAGCTCGCCGACCTCATGATGGTCGCCCCGCGCGACGTCGAGGAATCGATCGTGCGCATCACCCAGCTCGCCCGCGCATCCGGAATCCACCTGGTGCTGGCCACCCAGCGCCCGTCCGTCGATGTCGTCACCGGCCTGATCAAGGCCAACGTGCCGTCGCGTCTCGCGTTCGCCGTGACCAGCGTCACCGACTCCCGAGTCATCCTGGACCAGCCGGGCGCCGACAAGCTGATCGGTCAGGGCGACGCCCTGTTCCTGCCGATGGGTGCCTCCAAGGCGCTGCGCGTGCAGGGCGCCTGGGTGAGCGAGGCCGAGATCGAGCGTGTCGTGAAGCACGTCACGCAGCAGGCCCGCCCCGAGTACCGGCAGGATGTCGCGGCATCCGTGGAGCGCAAGGAGATCGACTCCGACATCGGCGACGACCTCGAGCTTCTGCTCGCCGCGGCCGAGCTCGTTGTGTCGACCCAGTTCGGCTCCACCTCGATGCTGCAGCGCAAGCTGCGCGTCGGCTTCGCCAAGGCCGGCCGCCTCATGGACTTGATGGAGAGCCGCGAGATCGTCGGGCCGTCGGAGGGATCCAAGGCCCGCGACGTGTTGGTGACCGCCGAACAGCTGGGCGGCGTGCTGGCCAAGCTGCGCGGCGAGGAGCCGCGTGAGCAGGCCCCTGCACCCGCCGCAGCAGCCCCCGCGCCCGTTCCAGAGCACGACCCGTATGGCGGCGACCCCGTCGCGAAGATGACGGAGGGGTACCCTGAGGTCGAAGGTGACACCGACGAGGACGCCTGGAACCTGACCGGTAGGGACTAGCCAGACATGACACCCAGCAACACCACGCCCGGGAACCCCGGGCAGCCGGTGCCCCCTGCGCGGCCCAGCAACTGGAACGCGCCGAACGTGATCACCGGCGTGCGGATCCTGCTGGCTCCGCTGTTCTTCTGGATGCTGCTGGCCGACGGCGGGGCCGACGGCGCGCTGCGCTGGTGGGCGGCCGTGCTGTTCATCGTCGCGATCGGCACCGACGGCATCGACGGGGCCATCGCCAGGCGCAACAACCTCGTCACCGACCTCGGCAAGATCCTCGACCCCATCGCCGACAAGCTGCTCACCAGCGGCGCCCTCGTGTGCCTGTCGATCCTCGGCGAACTGCCCTGGTGGGTGACCGCCATCATCGTCGTGCGCGAGGTCGGCATCACGGTGTGGCGCTTCGTCGAGCTCGGCCGCGGCAACGTGGTGCCGGCCTCCAAGGGCGGCAAGCTCAAGACGCTGGTCCAGTCCGTGGCCATCTCGCTCGCACTGCTGCCGTTCTGGACGCTGTTCGGCGACTGGGTGTTCTGGGTCAACGGCATCGCCATGACGGCGGCCGTGCTCATCACCGTGGCCACCGGCGTGCAGTACCTCGTCGACGCGGCGAAGCTCAAGAAGATCGGCGCGTAGGGCAGCGCGGTGGCTGAGACGGCCGAGAGTGCCGGGGCTGCGACGACGGATGTCGCGACCCGCATCATCGCCGAGCTCACCCGCCGCGGCGAGACCGTCGCCGTCGCGGAGTCGTTGACCGGCGGCTTGCTGGCCGCAGCGCTCATCGCGGTACCCGGAGCCTCCGCCGTGGTCAACGGGGGAGTGGTCGCCTACAACACTGCCATCAAGCACAGCGTGCTCGGCGTCGACGCCGCCCTGCTCGCCGAGCGCGGCGCAGTCGACCCGGTCGTGGCCAGGCAGATGGCCGATGGCGTGCGGACGGTTCTCGCCGTCGACGGCCGCGCCGCGGACTACGGCCTCGCCACCACGGGGGTTGCCGGGCCAGACCCGCAAGACGGCCAGCCGCCGGGAACGGTCTACCTCGGCATCGCCGCTGGGGCCGACATCCGCTCGCTCGGCCTGGACCTCAGCGGTGGCCGCGCGGCTATCCGGGCCAGTACCGTGGATGCCGCACTGGCCGCGTTCTGGCACGACCTGCAGCGGCGGCGCCGGCCCGAATGACGGCGCTGCGCACAATGTTGCACCAGGGCGGAATAGATGCACACAAAGTGCTGTTACACCCGAGGAATTCACAAGTAAAGCCCAGTGTGCACCGCTAGAGTCGGTTGAAACGGGGGGTTCGGATAAACTGGCCTCCACGACCGGCCCACGGGCCTTGGTAGATATGAAGGAGGTTCCGATGATTCTGGTTCGTCAAGAAATCGGCGATGTGCTCAGGGACTTCCGACTTCAGAAGGGGCGCACCCTTCGTCAGGTTGCCAGCAAGGCCAGCGTGGCCTTGGGCTACCTGAGCGAGGTGGAGCGTGGCCAGAAAGAAGCCTCGAGCGAGATTCTCGCTTCGGTTGCTGATGCACTCGACACCCCGATTTCGGTCATCATGCGAGAGGTCGGCGATCGTCTTGCCGTTCTCGAGGGCATTGAGCCGATCCCCGACACGGTTCCCGACGAGTTCGTCGTGAACTTCGACGTGGACATGATGGTCCGATAGCCACACAGACTCAACAACGCCCGGTCGCTGCGCAACGGTGTGAAGCGCGACAGGGAAACACATTCGACAGGCCGGTCTTCTGACCGGCCTGTCGTTGTATGTCTGGGTGTCCGCGCCACGCAATTGTGATTCCCAGGCGGCACTGGTTAACGTTGCTGCATGCGTCGAAGTGAGTTCAACCTGGCCATGGCTACCGAGTACGGTTCGGCCTATGCCGCCGTCGTGCAAGCCGACCTGGTGCTCACCGCGCTCGGCAACCGCACCGCCGCGCAGGCCCTGGCCGCCGGTGTGCCGCCGCGCGAGGTCTGGCTGGCGCTCTGCGCCGAAACCGATGTGCCGCGGGAGCGCTGGTACGGCGTCGGCCTGCCGAAGCCGGCCTCCGCGGGCTAGGCCCGCGCAGCGCTTTCGATTCCGGATGCCGACACGCCGGACGCCGCTCGAATATTTGTTCGGTTCGTACTAGGCTCCTGCACAGCAGTACTCGCGTTGATCGTTCTCCACCGAATCGTCCGTGCATGAACCCGTGTCAGAGGCCCGGCGTACAGTCGAAAACATCAGCGGAAGAACTGCTGACTGCCTTGTCAGTCCGTGCCCGGTAGATCAACTCCGCGGCCACGAACACGACAGCCTATAGGCGATTCGAACCACTAAAAGGAGAACGCAATGCCATCACCTGCAGACCGCGAGAAGTCCCTCGAAACCGCTCTCGCACAGATCGACCGCCAGTTCGGCAAGGGTTCCGTCATGCGTCTCGGCAGCGACGAGCGCGCACCCGTCGAGACCATCTCCACCGGTTCGATCGCATTGGACGTCGCACTCGGCATTGGCGGGCTGCCCCGCGGCCGCATCGTCGAGATCTACGGCCCGGAATCCTCGGGTAAGACCACGCTCACCCTGCACGCCATCGCCAACGCCCAGCGCAACGGCGGTATCGCAGCGTTCATCGACGCCGAGCACGCGCTCGACCCCGAGTACGCCAAGAAGCTCGGCGTCGACATCGACGCCCTCCTGGTCTCCCAGCCGGACACCGGTGAGCAGGCCCTCGAGATCGCCGACATGCTCGTGCGCTCCGGCTCCATCGACCTGATCGTCATCGACTCCGTCGCGGCCCTCGTGCCGCGCGCCGAGATCGAGGGCGAAATGGGCGACTCCCACGTCGGCTTGCAGGCCCGCCTCATGTCGCAGGCGCTCCGCAAGCTCACGGGTGGCCTCAGCCAGACCAACACCACCATGATCTTCATCAACCAGCTGCGCGAGAAGATCGGTGTCTTCTTCGGCAGCCCCGAGACCACCGCCGGCGGTAAGGCGCTCAAGTTCTACGCCTCCGTCCGTCTCGACATCCGCCGCATCGAGACGCTCAAGGACGGTACGGACGCCGTCGGTAACCGCACCCGCGTCAAGGTCGTCAAGAACAAGATGGCACCGCCGTTCAAGCAGGCCGAATTCGACATCATCTACGGTGTCGGCATCTCCCGCGAGGGCAGCCTGATCGACTTCGGTGTCGACCACGGCATCGTCAAGAAGTCCGGCGCCTGGTACACCTACGAGGGCGACCAGCTCGGCCAGGGCAAGGAGAACTCGCGTAACTTCCTGCTGCGCAACCCCGACATCGCCCTCGAGATCGAGACCCGCCTGCTCGGCAAGCTGGGCATCGGCCCGGCCGGTGTCGCTGCCAAGGCAGAGGCGGCCAAGAAGGCCGCGGAAGACGCCGCAGCGGGCATCGTCCCCGAGGAGACGCCGCTCGTCGAGAAGTTGAAGGCCCGCAAGGGCGCCTAGCCCGAGGCTCATCATGGAAATCGGATGGTGGGGCGGCCCCGGCTCGAGCGGCGATGAGGACGAGAACCCTCAGAGCAGCACCGAGCCGGGCGCCCGCCCCGGCGCCCCGGCCGAGGTCGGGGCTGACCCTGAGACTGCTGAGGGGACTACGGCTTCTGCTGAGGCCGCTGGGGCGACTACGGCTCCTGCCGAGGCGGCTCTGCCCGTGGGGGCAGCCGAAACCTCGGCGGACGCCGGTGGTGTGCACCGCGTCACGCCCCTGGCAGCAGCCAAGCCCAAGCCCAAACGCACCCTCAAAGCCGCACAGCCGGCCGCGCCGGAGCCTGCGTCTGAAGCACAGACAGAGCCACAGCCTGATTCCGGTTCTGGGTCTGAGCCGCTGGCCACGGTCAGCTACCTGCCGTGGGCGGCGCCCGGCGTCGACGTCACGACGACGTCCGGCGTTGGCCGCACGGCCTTCCGGCGCCCGTGGGTGGAGCCGGAACGCGAGCTCGCCGAGCGCGGCTTTGACGAGGACGCAGGGCCGCTGGCCGTTCCGCCCGGGTTCGCCGAGCCGGGGGACTGGACCGAAGAGTACAGCGACGAGTCCGACTACCAGGACGAGGCCGAGGAATTCGACCCGGCCGTGCTGGAACGCGCGCTACTCAAGAAGCTGGCCAGACGCGACCTCTCCATCGTCGAGGTGGAACAGTTCCTGGAACAGAACGGTCTGCCGGCCGAAGAGTTGGAGGAGTGGGTCGAGCGCATGGAGCGGCTCGGTTACGTCGACGACCTGCGCCTGGCCGAGAACGTCGTGGACCAGCTGCGGCGACGCAAGGGGCTCGGTGCCTCCTCCATCAAGCAGGAGCTCAACCGGCGTCGGATCGCGCCGGCCATCATCAGCGAGGCGCTCGGCGAATCGGATCAGGACGACGAGCGGGCCCGCGCAATGGAGCTGGCGGTCAAGCGTGCCGGGCAGCTGAGCTCGTACGATGACGCCACCGCCGAGCGGCGGCTCACCGGCTTCCTGATGCGCAAGGGCTACGGCTCCGGAGTCGTGCGCGACGCGGTCAAGGCGGCTCTCGCGGCGCGGCGCCGGCCTGCGGGCGGCGTGCGGTTCCGCTGATCTAAACTAGAGCCCATCATGAGCACCGTCAGCGAGAACCCCACGATCATTGCGCCGTCCACGGCGTCACACGATGCCGAGGGGCGGGCGCGCAGCTACGAGGTGCGCACCTACGGCTGCCAGATGAACGTGCATGACTCCGAGCGGCTGAGCGGCTCGATGGAGGCCGCCGGCTACATCAAGGCCGACGGCGTCGAGCCGGATGTCGTCGTGATCAACACCTGTGCCGTGCGCGAGAACGCCGACAACAAGCTCTACGGCAACCTCGGCTACCTGGCCGGTGTGAAGCGCCGTCACGCCGGGATGCAGATCGCCGTTGGCGGCTGCCTGGCCCAGAAAGACAAGAACGTCATCCTGGAGAAGGCGCCCTGGGTGGATGTCGTCTTCGGCACCCACAACATGGGGGCCCTGCCGAACCTGCTGGAGCGGGCCCGCCACAACGACGAGGCGCAGATCGAGATCCTCGAATCGCTCGAGACCTTCCCGTCGACACTGCCCACCAAGCGTGACTCCAGCTATAGCGGCTGGGTGTCCATCTCCGTCGGCTGCAACAACACGTGCACGTTCTGCATCGTGCCCGCCCTGCGCGGCAAGGAGAAGGACCGGCGCCCCGGCGAGGTGCTCGCCGAGATCCAGGCGCTCGTCGACGACGGCGCCATCGAGGTCACGCTGCTCGGCCAGAACGTGAATTCCTACGGCGTCGAGTTCGGCGACCGGCTCGCCTTCGGCAAACTGCTGCGCGCCGCCGGCGCCATCGAGGGTCTGGAGCGCATTCGCTTCACCAGCCCGCACCCGGCCGCGTTCACCGACGATGTCATCGACGCCATGGCCGAGACGCCGGCCGTCATGCCCCAGCTGCACATGCCGCTGCAGTCCGGCTCCGACCGGGTGTTGAAGGCGATGCGGCGTTCCTACCGCTCCGCCAAGTTCCTCGGCATTCTGGAACGGGTGCGCGAGCGGATGCCGCACGCCGCGATCAGCACCGACATCATTGTCGGCTTCCCCGGCGAGACCGAGGAGGACTTCCAGGAGACGCTGCGCGTCGTCGAGGAGGCACGGTTCGCGACGGCCTTCACCTTCCAGTACTCAATCCGCGAGGGCACCCCCGCCGCCACGATGGCCGATCAGATTCCCAAGGAGATCGTGCAGGAGCGCTACGAGCGTCTCGTCGCCCTGCAGGACCGCATCTCCTGGGAGGAGAACGAGAAGGTCGTCGGCCGCACCGTCGAGGTGCTCGTCGCCAACCATGCCGGCAAGAAGGATTCCGAGACGAACCGGCTCTCCGGCCGCGCCGAAGACAGCCGCCTGGTGCACTTCGAGGTGCCGGCCGGCTCCGAGACGCCTCGCCCCGGAGACGTGGTCACGGTGACCGTGACGCAGGCCGCCCCCTTCTTCCTCATCGCTGACTCCATCGACGACGCCCCGCTCGCCATCCGGCGCACCCGCTCCGGCGACGCCTGGGACCGCCAGGAGGCGGATTCCTGTGGTGTGCCGGCCGGAACCTCCTCGGCCGGCGGCCAGGGAGCGGCCGGACCGGTCTCGCTCGGATTCCCGAGCCTGCGCGTCGGCGGCGCGACGACGATCCCCATCTACAACACCGACGACGAGCTGCGCTGATGCCGGCAAGCCGGCCCGGGGTTGACCCGGCCGCGCTGATCGCCGTCGTCGGGGCCACCGGCACGGGCAAGTCTGCGCTCTCCCTCGACGTCGCCGAGCGGCTCGCCGCCGATGGCATCGCCGCCGAGATCGTCAACGCCGACGCCATGCAGCTCTACCGCGGAATGGACATCGGCACCGCCAAGCTTCCGCTGTCCGAGCGCCGCGGCATCCCGCACCACATGTTCGACGTGCTGGAGGTGCGGGACGAGGCGGCGGTCGCCGGCTACCAGGAGCAGGCCCGCGCCGTCGTCGACGACATCCGCGGGCGCGGCGCCGTGCCGATCGTTGTCGGTGGCTCCGGGCTCTACGTCTCCGCCCTCGTCTACGACTTCCGCTTCCCCGGCACCGACCCCGACATCCGGGCGGCCCTCGAGGCCGAGCTTGTTGAACTCGGCCCCGGCCTGCTCTACCAGCGCCTGGCCGCCTTCGACCAGGCGACCGCGCTTCGGGTGGGTTCCACAAACGGGCGGCGCATCGTGCGCGCCCTCGAGGTGATCGCGCTCACGGGGGAGCCCAACGCGGCCGCCCTGCCCGACGAACCGGTGCCCTGGCATCCGCTCGCCATCATCGGGCTTGCCGCTGAGCGCGAGGTGCTCACCGCGCGACTGGACCGCAGGGTCGAGCAGATGTGGGCCGAGGGGCTGCTCGACGAGGTGCGTGGACTTCTGCCGCTGGGCATCGAATCGGGCGTCACCGCCAGCCGCGCCATCGGCTACACGCAGGCCATCGACGAGATCCACGGCCGGGTGGGTCAGGCCGAGGCGATCGAGATCACGCAGCAGCTCACCCGTCGCTACGCCCGCCGACAGGTCAGCTGGTTCAAGCGTTACCCGCATGCCCTCTGGCTGCCGTCCGCGACCGAGCAGGACGCCCCGGATGCCGCCGCGGGCCGCGTCGACGCCGTGCTCGCAACCTGGCGGGCTGCCGGAACCACGCCCGTGGAGCCGCCGGCCTGAGCTAGTCGGCCTGAGCTGGCCCTGCTGTCCGGGGCGCACACGGCCCGCCGCTTAGACTGGGCGCATGGCTTTCGACCTGCACTTCACCAAGGGCCAGGGCACCGGGAACGACTTCGTGCTCTTCGCCGACCCGGACGGTTCGCACCCGCTGAGCCCGGCGCAGATCGCCGCCGTGTGCGACCGCCGCTTCGGCATCGGCGCCGACGGGCTGATCCGCGCCGTGCGCTCCGACGCGCTGCCGGAAGGCGCGGCCGCGCTGGCCGAAGACCCGGATGCCGTCTGGTTCATGGACTACTGGAACGCCGACGGCACCCCCTCAGAGATGTGCGGCAACGGCGTGCGCGTCTTCACCCGGTTCCTGCTCGACCAGGGCCTGGCCGAGCTGCCCTCCGGCGACACCCTCTCCATCGGCACCCGCGCCGGCGTCCGCGACGTGCAGAGCAACCACACCGGCTTCCAGGTGGACCTCGGCCGCTGGCGTCTCGCAGGCGGGGAGCCGCTGGTCCGGGCCAAGAACCTGCCGGTGGCGCGCCCCGGCCTCGGCATCAACGTCGGAAACCCGCACGTCGTCGTGGCCCTCGCCGACGATGCCGAGCTCGACGCCGCCGACCTCAGCTACATCCCGCAGCTCGAGCCGAGCCCGGACGGCGGCGCGAACGTCGAGTTCGTGGTGCCGGCCGACCCGCTGGTGCACGACGGCGTCGGCAGGTTCCGGATGCGGGTGCACGAGCGCGGTTCCGGCGAGACGCAATCCTGCGGCACCGGCGCGGCCGCCGCCGCCCTCGCCGTCCGGCACTGGGCCGGTGCTGGCGCACCCAACCAGTGGCGGGTCGAGGTGCCCGGCGGGGTGCTCGGCGTGCGCATGTTCCCGACCGAGGACGGCGAGCACGTCGCGCTCTCCGGCCCGGCCGAACTCGTCTTCGACGGCGTGCTCAGCCTCGGCTGAGCGCACCGCCCACGTCACATCGCGGTTAGTTCGCGTCGGCTGTGCGGGTCGCCTTGAGCACGCGGAAGCCCTTGCTGATCGCCTCGCGGGCGATCGTGAGCCGGCCGGCGAACTCCGCCTCGAGCCAGCGCTGCAACGAGTCGGAGCCGAGGTTGCGCTGCACGACCAGGTAGGAGTCCGCGCCCGCCTGCAGACGCGGCATCCAGTGCTGCAGCATCGAGTGCAACACGTCCTTGCCGACGCGGATCGGCGGGTTCGACCAGATGGTGGTGAACCGCACATCGTCAGGCACATCCTCGGGGCGCACCGCCTTGATGTTCGTCAGGCCGAGCTCGGCGGCATTGCGGCGAACGAGCTCCAGGGCGCGGTCGTTCACGTCGACGGCCCACACCGTGGCGTCCGGTGACTCCAAGGCGAGGGTGAGGGCAATGGGGCCCCAGCCGCAGCCGAGGTCCAGCAGGTCGCCGGTGGCGGGGGGTGCCGGCGCGTAGCGCAACAGCACCTCTGTGCCCTGGTCGATGTGGTCGGGGCTGAAGATCCCGTTGGAGGTGGTGACCTCACGGTCCTGCCCGCCGAGTCGCACCGTGATGCGGCGCAATTTGAGCTCACTCCCCGGTTCCGCGCTGAAGTAATGCTCTGAAGCCATGACAGCGAATCTATCGCAGATTGGAACCCGTAAACTGAGAGCAATGACTGACGCCAGTAACACCACCAACGACAGCACCGGCACCGACGCCCTCGAGAGCGACGACGTGGTCGCCCGGGTGTTGGCTAGCGCCGACGCTCGAGCCGCGGGCGGAGCCCACTTCAGCTCCGGCATCTTCTCCAGCGGCGCACAGGCGCTGCAGACCGAGGCAGGGGCCGCGGCATCCAGCGACGGTGAACAGCTCGACCGCGAGGACCGCAACGCCCTGCGCCGCGTGCCGAGCCTCTCCACCGAGCTCGAAGACGTCACAGAGGTCGAGTACCGCCAGCTGCGGCTCGAGAACGTCGTCTTGATCGGTATCTACATGCAGGGCAGCGTGGATGACGCCGAGAACTCGATGCGCGAACTGGCCGCCCTGGCAGAGACCGCCGGTGCCACCGTGCTCGACGGCCTGCTGCAGCGCCGGCCCAATCCCGACCCGAGCACGTTCCTCGGCAGCGGCAAGGCACGCGAACTCGCCGGCATCGTGCAGGCGCTCGGCGCCGACACCGTCATCGCCGACACCGAGCTCGCGCCCAGCCAGCGCCGCGCACTCGAAGACGTGGTCAAGGTGAAGGTCATCGACCGCACCGCCGTCATCCTGGACATCTTCAGCCAGCACGCGAAGAGCCGCGAGGGCAAGGCCCAGGTCGAGCTCGCCCAGCTGCAGTACCTGCTTCCCCGCCTCCGTGGTTGGGGTGACTCCATGTCGCGCCAGGCCGGTGGCCAGGTCGGTGGCGCCGGTGCCGGCATGGGTAGCCGTGGCCCCGGTGAGACCAAGATCGAGCTGGACCGCCGCCGCATCCACACCCGCATGTCCAAGCTGCGCAAGCAGATCGCCGCCATGAAGCCGGCCCGCGAGGCCAAGCGCGCCAACCGCCGCCGCAACTCGGTGCCATCCGTCGCGATCGCCGGGTACACCAACGCCGGCAAGTCCAGCATCCTCAACCGCATCACCCACGCCGGCGTGCTGGTGGAGAACTCCCTGTTCGCGACCCTGGACGCCACCGTGCGCAAGAACACCACCTCCGACGGGCGCATCTACACGCTGGCCGACACCGTCGGTTTCGTGCGCAACCTGCCGCACCAGCTGGTCGAGGCCTTCCGCTCCACTCTGGAAGAGGTGGCGGACTCCGACCTCATCGTGCACGTCGTCGACGGCTCCCACCCCGATCCGGCCAGCCAGATCGCCACCGTGCGTGACGTCATCGGTGAGGTGGGTGCGCGCGGAATCCCCGAGCTCATTGTCTTCAACAAGTCTGACCTGATCGACGACGACGCCCGCCTGGTGCTGCGCGGCCTCGAGCCCCGCGCCATCTTCGCCTCCGCCCGCAGCGGCGAGGGCATCGACGAACTGCTCGCCACCATCGGCGAGATGCTGCCGGACCCGAGCCTGGCCATCGAGCTCGTCGTGCCCTATGACCGTGGCGACCTGATCTCGCTGCTGCACGAGAAGGGCCGCGTGATCTCGACTGAGTACGTGGAGGACGGCACCCTCGTGCGCGCCCGCATCGCCAGCGACCTGGAGTCGCTGTTCGCGCCGTTCCGCGCCCCGGCCGGCGCGCTCGAGGCCTAGCAGCGCTTACTGTGCGCGCCCTGCGCTGCCGGCCGAATGGGGCGGCAGCTGCCGGGCGTTGAGGCCCTCGTCGTCACATTCGGTCACGGCCTGCCGGGCGTCTGCCGCGCGTTGTATTCTCGGTGAAACGTTGTTGCCACACCGGCACAATGGGAGCGAAAGCCGAGCCCGGCGCCCGCCCGCATCCACAGCCGTCACCCCTGTCCAGAACAGGGGACACTGGGGGAACGCGGCCTGAACGGTTCGGCACCCTGCGCAGTGTTTGGCGGCGACACCCCGCAGAGGAACGCCATGGCTCACCACCACACCACCCCCGGTCTCGACGCCCAGCCCGCGTCGCTGCCGCCGGTGTCTTTTGAGCTCTTCCCTCCGCGCACGGATGCCGCGGCACTGGCGCTCGGCCGCACCATTGACCGCCTGGCCGAAGCAGACCCAGCGTTCATTTCAGTCACGTACGGCGCCGGCGGCTCCTCCCGGGATCGCTCGCTCACCGTGCTTCGCTACATCCTCGAGCACACCGCCGTCGAGCCGATGGCGCACCTGACCTGCATCGGCTCCTCCTACGCCGAGGCGAACAGCTTGGTCCGCCAGTTCTTGGATGCCGGCATCACCAGCTTCCTGGCGCTTCGCGGCGACCCGCCGAGCGGTGTGACCGGGCCCGCCGAACTCGGCGACCTCGGCAGCGCCGCCGAATTGGTGCAGCTGATCCACCGGGTGCAGGAGGAGCGCGAGCCGTTCTCGCAGCAGCGCATGCCCGGTGTTCCTCAGGGCAGCCGCATCGCGCGCCGGCGCCGCCCGGAGCGCGTGGCCGTTGCCGCATTCCCCAACGGTCACCCGCGCGCCCGTGGCACGAGCGCCGACGTCGACAGCCTGCTGGCCAAGCAGGTGGCCGGCGCGACGCTGGCGATCACCCAGCTCTTCTTCCACGCCGACGACTACCTCGGTTTCGTGGAGCGCGCCCGCGCGGCCGGGGTCACGATCGACATCGTGCCCGGGCTGATGCCCGCGACCAGCCCGGCTCGGCTGGCCCGGATCGCGGAGCTGACCGGTGAGGAGATCCCCGCAGAGCTGGAGATCGCCCTCGAGGTGGAGCCGAGCGAGCAGGGCCAGCACGAGATCGGCGTCGACTACATCGCGCAGCTCGCCCGCGAGGTGCTCGCCGGCGGCGCGCCCGGCCTGCACCTGTACACCTTCAACCAGCACCGTGCCGTGCTCGGCGTCCTGGAACGCCTCGGCCGAATGCCGGCGGTCGCCGGCCGCTAGCCCGAGCCCGCGACCCTCCCCGCACGCGACCCGCCCCGCACACGAGCCAGCCCGCTCGAACAGGCCGTCAGGCACCCTTCCGCACCACCGCCATGCCATTTTCGGCCCTTTCCGTCTCCACGACCGCCGCACCCGAAAACCCCACAGCCCGCACCCACCCGGTGCCGGCACCTCACCAGTAAGGACGACGCATGACCACGACCCCCTTCCCCTCCGGCACCATCCTCGGCTACCCGCGGATCGGGCCCCGTCGCGAACTCAAGCAGGCCGTCGAGGCGTTCTGGGCCGGCAGCATCACCGCCGCGGAGCTGGAGCAGCGCGCGGCAGAGCTGCGCGCCGCCACCCGCGGCCGGCTCGCCGCGCTCGGCCTGGGCCGTGAGGACGCCGCGATCCCGGAGAGCTTCTCCTTCTATGACCAGGTGCTGGATGCCGCGGTCACCGTCGGCGCCGTGCCGAGTCGGTTCGGGCACCTCGTGGCCGAGGACGGCAGCCTCGACCTGGCCGGCTACTTCACGTTGGCCCGCGGCGCCGGAGACAACCTGCCGCTGGAGATGACCAAGTGGTTCGACAGCAACTACCACTACCTCGTGCCGGAGATCGGGCCGGAGACCGAGTTCCGGCTGGCCGGCGACCGCCTGGTCCGCGAGTTCGAGGAGGCCAAGGCCGCCGGTTACCTGACTCGCCCGGTGATCGTCGGGCCGGTGACATTCCTGCTGCTCGCCAAGGCGAGTGACGAGGCCCCTGCCGGATTCGAGCCGCTCAGCCGGCTGGACGACCTGCTCCCCGTCTACGCCGAGCTGCTGGCCCGCCTGCACGCCGCCGGGGCGACCTGGGTGCAGTTGGACGAGCCGGCCCTCGTGAACGAGAGTATTCCGGTCAGCCGGCCGGAGCAGTTGACCGCACTGGCCGAGGCCTACCGTGTGCTCGGCGCGGAGACCAACCGCCCCGCGCTGTTCGTCGCTGCGCCGTACGGCGCGCTCGGGGACGCGCTGCCGGTGCTTGCGGCGTCCGCCGTCGAGGCGATTGGGCTCGACTTGGTGCGGGGCACGCTCCCGAGCGGGCTCGACCCCGAGACCGCGGCCGCCCTCGCAACGAAGACCGTGGTCGCCGGCGTCATCGACGGCCACAACATCTGGCGCGGCGATCTGGCGGCGGCTCTGGACGTTGCGACGGCCGTGACCGCGCTCTCGCCCACGGTGTCCGTCTCCAGCTCGACATCGCTGCTGCACCTGCCGCACGACGCTCGGGAGGAGACCAAGCTCGGCCAGCTCGGCAACTGGCTGGCCTTCGCCGACCAGAAGGTGGGCCAGATCGTGACGGTGGCCGAAGGACTTCGCGGCGGCCGGGCTGCCGTGAGCGCGGAACTGGATGCCGCGGCTGCCGCCCTGGCCGAGCGACTGGCGGCGCCCGGCGTGCGGGATGCGGCGGTGCGCGAGCGCGCCGCCGCGCTCAGCGCCGCCGACTACGACCGCGGCGACTACGCCGAGCGCGTCGCGGCGCAGGAGGCGGCCATCGACTTGCCGCTGCTGCCGACCACGACGATCGGCTCCTTCCCGCAGACCTCCGACATCCGTCGGGCACGCGCCCGGCTGAACTCCGGCGTGCTCAGCTCCACCGAGTACGAGGCGCTGATGAAGGAGGAGATCGGCCGGGTGATCGCGCTGCAGGAGCAGATCGGTCTGGACGTGCTCGTGCACGGTGAGCCGGAGCGCAACGACATGGTGCAGTACTTCGCCGAGAACCTGGATGGCTTCGCCGTCACGGAGCACGGCTGGGTGCAGTCCTACGGCAGCCGGTGCACCCGCCCCTCGCTGCTCTGGGGTGACGTCTCCCGGCCGGCCCCGATCACGCTGGACTGGGCGGTGTACGCGCAGAGCCTCACCGCGAAGCCCGTGAAGGGCATGCTCACTGGCCCCGTCACGATCCTGGCCTGGTCGTTCGTGCGCGACGACCAGCCGTTGGGGGAGACGGCGACCCAGCTGGCACTGGCCCTGCGCGACGAGATCGCCGAGCTGGAGGGTGCAGGGATCGGCATCATCCAGGTTGACGAGCCCGCCCTGCGGGAACTCCTCCCGTTGAAGCGCGCCGACCACGCCGCCTACCTGGACTGGTCCGTCGACTCGTTCCGGCTGGCCACGGCCGGCGTGCGACCGGAGACCCAGATCCACACCCACCTCTGCTACTCCGAGTTCGGTGAGGTCATCGATGCCATCGGTCGGCTGGACGCCGACGTGACGAGCGTCGAGGCGGCCAGGAGCCGGATGGAGATCGTCGACGACATCGCCAGCAGCGGCTTCGATCACGGCATCGGGCCGGGCGTCTACGACATCCACTCGCCGCGCGTTCCCGGGGTGGCGGAGATGACGCAGTTGCTCGAACGCGCACTGCAGGCCGTGCCCGGCCGCAGGCTCTGGGTCAACCCGGACTGCGGGCTGAAGACGCGCGGCTACCAGGAGACGGTGGAGTCGCTGCAGAACATGCTCGGGGCGACCCGGGCGGTGCGGGCGACGACGCACTGACCCCAGCGAGCCTGAACGGCGAGAGGGCCGCCCCGGAATCCGGGGCGGCCCTCTCGTGTGGAACGATCTAGACGCTGCGCAGCACGGCGACGATCTTGCCGAGGATCTCGGCGTAGTCGCCGAGGATGGGCTCGAAGTTGCTGTTGCGCGGCAGCAGCCAGGTGTGGCCGTCGCGCTGGCGGAACACCTTGACGGTGGCCTCGTTGTCGAGCATGGCGGCCACAATCTCACCATTCTCCGCGGTCTTCTGGGCGCGCACGACGACCCAGTCGCCGTCGCAGATGGCGGCGTCGATCATCGACTCGCCGAC
The DNA here is from genome assembly GCF_001542775.1 of Microterricola viridarii. Classification (GTDB taxonomy): domain Bacteria; phylum Actinomycetota; class Actinomycetes; order Actinomycetales; family Microbacteriaceae; genus Microterricola; species Microterricola viridarii_A. The sequence continues at coordinate 1,902,928 of NZ_CP014145.1, read as the reverse complement.
CACCTTGAGCATGAACAACTCGCCCTTGCCGACGATCTGTCGCGGCAGCGGGAAGATCTCATCGATCTGCTGCTCGGCGGTGATCGGGATGCCGGCGGCGATGCGCCCGACCAGCGGCACCATGGCGGCATCGCCGACGGTGGCGGAGGAGGTGGCGAAGCGCTCGCCCTCGTCGCTCTCGGTGCCCTCGTTCTGCGACGGCACCTCGATCAGCACCTCGAGCGCACGCGGCCGGTTGGGGTCGCGGCGCAGGTAGCCGCTGAGCTCCAGCTGCTTGAGCTGGTAGGTGACGCTGGAGAGTGAGGCCAGGCCAACGGCATCGCCGATCTCGCGCATGCTCGGCGGGTAACCGCGCGCGCCGACGGACCGCTGGATGACGTCGAGGATCGCCATCTGCTTGGCGCTCAGGCTCTTGCGCCGACGATTGCCCGGCTTCGCGGCGTTCTTCACGTCGGGGGGTGTGTCGTGCTCTGTCGTCACCGTTATGCCCTCACTCTTCGGCCTACTTTTTTGGCGGCACGGCGCCTGTGCGCAGTGCGCAACTGACCGTGTCAGTGGTGCCTGATTGTCTGTCTCCAGACACTCTCGACTTTATCGCTCGGCGAGTGTCCCGACAAACGAATGTTCGAGTGTGTCGCGCATTTCTTCAGATTTTCTCGAAGAAAGACTTGCATATTCGAATTCATCGAATGTATGTTCGGATCACAGCTTCGCTTCCGGCCTTCCCGACTGTGGGTTGGATGCGAATCCCAGAGGAGGTCGAAATGAGTGCATCACCCGCAATCCCGGCGAATATGCAGGCAGAAGCCGGCGCATCTGCGCCTGTCGTCATTCGCAGCCACCTTCGATTGACCCGCCGTGGCCGTGTCGTGTTCACGACGCTTGCCGCCCTGCCGATCGTCGCGGGGGCGCTTGTCTTCGCCGTGAACGGGGGAGGGGCCGTCGCCGGCGACGCCGCCCAGCAGGGCGCCACCTTCGACTACGTCTCTGTGCCGCCCGGGGAGTCCCTCTGGACGCTCGCCGAGGATCTGGCGCCGCAGGCGGACCCGCGCGACGTGGTCGCAGCCTTCATCGAGCTCAACCAGCTCGAGACCTCCCAGGTGCAGGCCGGCCAGCGCCTGGCGATCCCCGCCGGCTACTAAGGCGACCGCTGGTCCCACACCCGGGGCCGGCAGGTGCCGGCACTGGGCGTCATGATCGAGCACCGTCCCAGACGCTGCCCATAGACTCGTACGGTGACGAACCTCAGCGATCTTCCCCTGCGTGATGACCTTGTCGGCCGGGAGCCATACGGCGCCCCACAGGCCGTTGTTCCCGTTGCCCTGAACGTCAACGAGAACAGCCACGGAATCCCGGAAGACGTCGCCCATGACATCGTCGCCCGCGTCGCGGCCGCCGTGCTCAGCGTGAACCGCTACCCCGACCGCGAGTTCACCGAGCTGCGTGAGAGCTTCGCCCGCTACCTCGGCCACGGCCTCGACGCTTCCAACATTTGGGCGGCCAACGGCTCCAACGAGGTGCTCCAGCACATCTTGCAGGCCTTCGGCGGTCCCGGCCGCACACTGCTCGGCTTCACGCCCACCTATTCCATGTACTCACTGCTGGCCTCCGGCACGGGCACCGAGTGGGTCGCCGTTCCCCGCGCGGCCGACTACACGATCAGCGCCGAGGACGCCGCGGCCGCGGTGCGCGAGCACCAGCCCAACATCGTCTTCCTCTGCTCGCCCAACAACCCGACCGGCACCCCGCTGCCGCTCGAGGTGGTCGAGGCCGTCTACGAGGCCAGCCAGTACGAGAACGGCGCCGCGATCATCGTCGTGGACGAGGCCTACGCCGAATTCTCTCCGGAGGGCACGCCGAGCGCGCTCAGCCTGCTGGCCGGCCGGCCCCGCCTGCTCGTCTCGCGCACCATGAGCAAGGCCTTCGCCTTCGCCGGCGCGCGGGTCGGGTACCTAGCCGCCGATCCCGCCGTCACCGACGCGTTGCGCCTGGTGCGCCTGCCCTACCACCTCTCTGCCTTCACCCAGGCGGCCGCCAACGCCGCGCTGGCACACTCCGCCGAAATGCTCGGCATGGTGGATCAGATCCGTGAGCAGCGCGACCGCCTGGTGCGCGAGCTCCGCGCGCTCGGCTACAGCCCGTACGCGAGCGCCAGCAACTTCGTGCTGTTCGGGGGAGTGACCGACCCGCACGCCGTCTTCGAAGCGCTGTTGGCACGCGGCATCGTGATCCGCGAGGTGAGCCTGCCCGGCCAGCTCCGAGTCACGGCCGGAACCGAGGCCGAGACCAGCACATTCCTCCGCGCGCTGGCCGAGGTCGGCCCGGATGGCCGCGGCGCCCCAGTCACCCAGTCGTGAATAGAATCAGAGCATGAGCCCTTCCCCCCGTACCGCCTCGATTCGCCGCGAGACCAGCGAGTCCAGCATTGAGTTGTCGATCAACCTGGACGGGACCGGTGTCGCCGACATCCAGACCTCCGTTCCGTTCTACGACCACCTGCTGACGGCGTTCGCGAAGCACTCGCTGACCGATCTCACGGTGCGCGCCCACGGCGACACCGAGATCGACGTGCACCACACGGTCGAGGACATCGGCATCGCGCTCGGCTTCGCCATTCGCGAGGCGCTCGGCGACAAGAGCGGCATCTCGCGCTACGGTGACGCCCTCGTGCCGCTCGACGAGGCGCTGGTGCAGGCCGTCGTCGACATCTCGGGCCGCCCCTACCTCGTGCACACCGGCGAGCCGGCCGGCTTCGAGTACCACCTGATCGGCGGCCACTTCACGGGGTCGATGGTGCGGCACGTCTTCGAGGCCATCACCTACAACGCGGCGCTGACCGTGCACATCACCGTGCAGGGCGGCCGTGACGCGCACCACATCGCCGAGGCCGAGTTCAAGGCCTTCGCGCGCGCCTTCCGCCAGGCCAAGTCGTTCGACCCGCTGGTCGTCGGCATCCCGTCCACCAAGGGAGCACTGTGAGCGCTCCCAGCGTCGTCGTCCTCGACTACGGAACCGGCAATGTGCACTCGGCCGTCAAGGCCCTGGAGCTGGCCGGCGCCGACGTCACGCTGACGGCGGACCGCAAGCTCGCCCAGGAGGCCGACGGCCTGCTCGTTCCCGGCGTGGGTGCGTTCAGCGCGGTCATGGACGCCTTGCGCGCCGTGCGGGGTGACGAGATCATCGACCGGCGCCTTGGCGGCGGTCGCCCCGTGATGGGTATCTGCGTCGGCATGCAGATCCTGTTCGAGCACGGCGTCGAGCGTGGCGTCGACACGGAGGGGCTCGGCGAGTGGCCGGGTTCCGTCACCGAGCTGCCGGCCGCTGTGCTGCCGCACATGGGCTGGAACACGATCGAGACCGGCGAGAACTCCGTGCTGTTCGACGGTATCGAAGAGGAGCGCTTCTACTTCGTGCACTCGTACGCCGCGCAAAGCTGGACGCTCGACGTCATGCCGCCGTTCCCCGAGCCGAGCCTGAGCTGGGCGGAGCACGGCGGGCGATTCCTTGCCGCGGTCGAGAACGGCCCGCTCTCTGCAACGCAGTTCCACCCGGAGAAGTCCGGGGATGCCGGCATCCGCCTGCTGAAGAACTGGCTCGACTCGCTGCGCTCCGCCTGAGCGGGAGAGGCCCGTCGCCGATGGGTCACGATGCGCAGCCGCGAGCGCGTATCATCTTATGTTTGTGTCGGTTGCCCGGAGGTGGCGGCCATGAGTCGAGGAAAATCATGAGTGAGTTCAACAAGACCCCGCGTCTTGTGCTTCTGCCCGCAGTGGACATCGCCGGCGGCAAGGCCGTGCGCCTGACCCAGGGCGAGGCCGGCACCGAGACCAACTACGGTGACCCCGTCGACGCCGCGGCCGACTGGGCCGCCCAGGGCGCCGAGTGGATCCACCTCGTCGACCTCGACGCAGCATTCGGCCGTGGCAACAACCACAGCGTCGTCAAGAAGGTGCTGCGCCAGGTCAAGGGTGTGCACATCGAGCTTTCCGGCGGCATCCGTGACGACGAGTCGCTCGAGTCCGCCCTCAACATGGGTGCCAAGCGCATCAACCTCGGCACCGCCGCACTCGAGAACCCGGAGTGGGCCGCCAGCGTCATCGCCCAGTACGGCGACGCCATCGCCGTCGGCCTCGACGTGCGCGGAACCACCCTCGCCGCCCGCGGCTGGACGCAGGACGGCGGCGACCTGTGGTCGGTGCTCGACCGGCTCGAGAGCGCAGGCTGTGCCCGCTACGTCGTCACCGACGTGACCAAGGACGGCACCCTGCAGGGCCCCAACATCGAACTGCTCAAGCAGGTCATGGCCCGCACCCACCGCCCCGTCGTGGCATCCGGCGGCATCTCGAACCTCGACGACATCGCCGCGCTGCGCGCGCTTGTGCCTGGCGGCCTCGAAGGAGCCATCGTCGGCAAGGCCCTCTATGCGGGAGCCTTCACACTGGCCGAGGCCCTGGATGTCGCGAGCGACTGAGCCCGTGCAGCCCAACCCCGTGCAGCCGGAGTCGGCGCAGCCCGACGCGGTGGCTGTGCCGCAGCTCCCTGCACACCTCGCTGACTCCGCCGGCCAGCCGTGGGCCGGCCGCAGTTTCGATGAGAACACGCACGCAGAGGATGACGGGTCCGCGCCTCCCGCCCTCCTCGACGCCCTCGCCCGGTTCCGAGCTGGGGTGCACGGGCAGGCCGGCGTCGTCGACGCCCTGCGCGGCGCCCGGCTGCTGATCCCGCTGGTCGCCCACCTCGGCGAGGCCGGCGAGAACGAGCACGGCCACATGATCGACAAGAGCCAGGAGCTCTCGATCGTGACCGTCGCCGGCCCGGACGGGCGAAACGTCCTGCCGGTGTTCAGCTCGGTGCAGGCGATGGCGGCGTGGAACCCGAAGGCCCGGCCCGTGCCGGCCGACGGCGTGCGCGTCGCCCTGGCCGCCGCCAGCGAGAACACCGACCTCGTCGTGCTCGACCCGCTCTCGCCGACCGAGTTCGCCGTGCGGCGCCCCGCGCTCTGGGCGATCGCGCAGGCGCAGGAGTGGCGGCCGAGCTTCGAGTCCGGCGCCGTGCTGGAGGCGTTCCAGTCCTCCGTGTCCTCAGAGCTCTCCGTGCTCTCCGTCTCCCTCGTGCCCGGTGACCCCGGTGCAGTGCTCGCCGGCCCCGAGCTGCTGGTGCGGCTCGAGCTCGTCGACGGGCTGACCCGCGAACTGCTCGACGTGACGCTGTCCCGGCTTGCCCAGCGCTGGGCCGCCAGCGACGTCATCGCCACGCAGGTGGACTCGCTCACCGTCAAGCTCGTCCGCTCCACCTAGACCCGGAATGCTCGTGCCGTCGTTGACAGGCCGGCTAGACCCGCAATGCTCGTGCCGTCGTTGACGGGCCGGGGGTGCAGGCGGAGAATCGGGGAAGCGCGCGTCGTGCGCGCAGAATCCAGGTTCCCGGATGGGTGTTCCAACCGATCCCGGGTCTGCAGCGGATCCCGCGTCTGTCGACAGCGCTGAATCCGGTCGAGGCTCCCGGGGTTACGACGCGGTACTCGACACCGCCGACGCGGCGGCCCGGCGCTGGCTGGGCGCCGTGTTCGGCCGCCCAATCCCGGCCGCGATCGGCATCGACGAGGTGAAGGCGGCGATCGGGCGGGAGCTGCCCCGGGTCGGGATGCCGGCGGAGGCTGTGATTGAGCAACTGGCCGAGGCCATCGAGCCCGGCCTGATGGCCAGCCAGTCCGGGCGCTTCTTCGGCTGGGTGATGGGCGGCACCTACCCCGTAGCCCTCGCCGCCGACTGGCTGGTGAGCGCCTGGGATCAGAACGCCGGCATGCGCGACGCGACGCCCGGCGTGATCGCCGCAGAGGAGCTCGCGGGGGAGTGGCTGCTGCAGCTGCTCGGCCTGCCCGGCGACGCCGACGTCGGTTTCGTGACCGGGGCGACGAGCGCGAATTTCGTCGGGCTGGCCGCCGCCCGCCAGCACGTACTCGAGCAGGCCGGCTGGGATGTGAACCAGGATGGCCTGAGCGGGGCCCCGCGCATCCGCCTGATCGCCGGCGCAGAGCGGCACGGCGCCATCGACCTCGCCGCGCGCTACCTGGGCCTCGGCGCGGCCACCCTGGTGCCCGTCGACCGGCACGGCCGGATCAGCATCGCCGGCCTCGCGCGCGCACTCAGCGAGGGCAGCGGGCCGGCGATCGTCTGTCTGCAGGCCGGCAACATCCACTCAGGGGCGTTCGACGACTTCGCGGCGGCATCCGCCCTCTGCCGGGCGGCCGGGGCGTGGCTGCACATTGACGGCGCCTTCGGCCTGTGGGCGGGGGCGGCGCCCGGCCTGCGACACCTGACCGCCGGCTATGAGTTGGCCGATTCCTGGGCCACCGACGCGCACAAGACCCTCAATGTGCCCTACGACTGCGGGGTGGCGATCGTCGCCCGTCCCACGGCGATGCACACGGCGTTCGGCGTGCACGCCAGTTATCTGCTCACGCCGGAGGCTGGGGCCGACCCGTTCGAGAAGGTGCCGGAGATGTCGCGGCGGGCGCGCGGCGTACCCCTGCTGGCGACGCTGCGCTGGCTGGGCCGTGACGGCGTCGAGGCTCTCGTCGCGGGGCTCGCCGAGAACGCGGCCACCCTGGCCGCAGAGCTGTCGGAGCTGCCGGGCGTCAGCATCCTGAACAACGTCGTGTTCACCCAGGTGTGCCTGGTGATGGCCGACGACACGGCAACCCTGGCCGTCGGCGCCCGCCTGCACGAGCAGGGCCTGGTGCTGGCCTCACCGTCGCGTTGGCACGACCGTGCCGTGTTGCGGTTCTCGGTGAGCAATTGGGCGACGGATGCCGGCGAGGTGCGCGCCACGGTGGACGCCGTCCGTGCGGCGCTGCCCCCGGACTAAACAGCCTCGGGCCTGAACAGCCTCGGGCCTGAACAGCCTCGGGCCTGAACAGCCGCGGGCCGGGCATCCGCCACCCAGTGTGCTGGTGGCCCTAGTTGACGGGGCCGGTCCACTTCTCGCCCGGGCCCTGGCCGATGGCATCCGGAATGACAGAGGCCTCGCGGAAGGCCAGCTGCAGGGAGCGCAGGCCGTCGCGCAGGCTGCGCGCGTGCATGTCGCTGATCTCGGGGGCTGCGGCGGTGATCAGGCCGGCGAGGGCGTTGATGAGTTTGCGCGCCTCGTCGAGGTCCTGCTGCGCGTCCGGGTCATCGGCCAGGCCGCACTTGACCGCCGCTGCGCTCATCAGGTGCACGGCCGTGGTCGTGATGACCTCGACGGCGGGCACGTCGGCAATGTCACGAGTGGCTTCCGCGGCCTCTGCTCTGGCGGCGTTCTCGTCGAATGCCGGGTTTTCATCGAAATTATTGCTCAAGGCATTCCTCTGCTAGGCTCATCTGGGCTACGGAGCGAATGCTCCGTGACGAAAGTGGATATTCTCCCACCCGCGCTTGACCGCTTTACTAGGTTACCGGGTAGTTAGCACTCCGTTTTCCTGTGCATCAGTTTCGACTGGCGCGCGGGGAGGCAGCCAGGGTGTAGCAAGAAAGCTCGTGTTCGCACGAGAGATCTCTGCGTGAATCTCCTCCTCTTCGTCCACCACAGGGCAACCGCACTGTGGAAGTGGCTGAATCTTGAGTAGATGGAGACTCGCATCACCGATCCCCGTACAAACGACCGCATCCGAGTGCCAGAGGTTCGCCTCGTTGGACCCGGAGGCGAGCAGGTCGGCGTCGTCAAAATCGAGGTAGCCCTGCGCATGGCGCAGGATGCTGAGCTCGATCTCGTTGAGGTTGCCCCCAACTCCAAGCCGCCCGTGGCCAAGATCATGGATTTCGGCAAGTTCAAGTACGAGGCTGCGCAGAAGGCGAAAGAAGCCCGACGCAACCAGGCGAACACGATCCTCAAAGAGGTTCGTTTCCGTCTCAAGATTGACAAGCACGACTACGAGACCAAGATGAAGCGCGCCATTGGCTTCCTCCAGGGCGGCGACAAGGTGAAAGCCATGATCCTGTTCCGTGGTCGTGAGCAGTCTCGCCCTGATCAGGGCGTGCGCCTGCTCCAGAAATTTGCCGAAGATGTGGCGGAGTACGGTTCAGTGGAATCGACCCCGACCATCGACGGTCGAAACATGGTCATGGTCATTGGCCCTCTGAAGAACAAATCAGAGGTCAAGGGTGAGGCCAACGCACATCGGGCCGCGACTAAAGCGGCGAAGCAGGAGGAAAACAATGCCTAAGCAGAAGACCCACTCCGGGTCCAAGAAGCGCTTCAAGGTCACCGGCAGCGGCAAGATCATGAAGCAGCAGGCCGGAATGCGTCACAACCTCGAGGTCAAGGCCTCGAAGCGCAAGGCCCGCCTGAACCAGGACCAGGTACTGGCTCCGGCCGACGCCAAGGTCATCAAGAAGCTTCTCGGTCGCTGATCTTCTCGATCACCAGCCGTCACACCCGTTAAGGAATAAACAAAATGGCAAGAGTAAAGAGGGCCGTCAACGCCCACAAGAAGCGTCGGGTCATCCTCGAGCGCGCCAAGGGCTACCGCGGTCAGCGTTCGCGCCTCTACCGCAAGGCCAAAGAGCAGGTCATCCACTCCCTGGTCTACAGCTTCCGCGACCGTCGTGCCCGCAAGGGTGAGTTCCGTCGCCTCTGGATCCAGCGCATCAACGCTGCTTCCCGCGCCAACGGCATGACCTACAACCGCCTCATCCAGGGCCTCGGCCTTGCCGGTGTGCAGGTTGACCGTCGCATCTTGGCCGAGCTGGCCGTCAACGAGCCCGCCACCTTCGCTGCCCTCGTGCAGACCGCGAAGAAGGCACTGCCCGCCGACGTCAACGCTCCCAAGGCGAAGGCTGCTGCGTAAGCATCACCATCTTGAGAAGGCCCGACACCCGCGTGGTGTCGGGCCTTTTTCATGCGATCGGTAGACTTGCACCATGCTTGAAAATCCTCGTTCCCCCCGCGTCCGGTCCGTTGCCAAGTTGGCGAAGAAGGCGGCTCGCGTCGAGAGCGGCTTCTTCCTGCTCGAAGGACCGCAGGCCGTCGCCGAAGCCCTGAACTTCCGCCCCGAGCTGGTGCAGGAACTCTTCGGCACCCCCACCGCATTGGACCGCTACCCCGAGATCGGGCAGGCCGCCGAAGAGGCGGACGTCCCGTTCGAGTTCGTCACCGAGCAGGTGCTCAACTCGATGGCCGACACGGTCACCCCGCAGGGCTTCATCGCCGTCTGCCGCGTGTTCCCGACCGCCCTGAAAGACATCTTCGCCGGGGCGCCGAAGCTCATCGCCATCCTCGAAGAGGTGCGCGACCCGGGCAATGCCGGCACCATCATCCGTGCAGCGGATGCCGCCGGCGCCGACGCCGTGATCCTGACCGGCCGTTCCGTCGACCTCTACAACCCGAAGGTCGTGCGCTCCACCACCGGCTCGCTGTTCCACCTGCCGATCGCGATCGACGTGGAGCTCGAGGACGTGCGCCTGCGCGTGCGGGAAGCCGGCCTGCAGCTGATCGCCGCCGACGTGAACGGCGAGGACATGCTGGAGGTGCGCTCCACCGGCCTGCTGGTCGAGCCGACGGCGTGGCTGTTCGGCAACGAGGCGCGCGGGCTCACCGAGGAGAAGCTGGCGTTGGCCGAGCGTTCCGTCAAGGTGCCGATCTACGGCCAGGCCGAGTCGATGAACCTCGCCACCGCGGCATCCGTCTGCCTCTACGAGTCCGCCTTCGCCCAGCGCAGCGCGCTCTAACCGCACTCACACCGCGGGCGCACCGCGCGCGTCACGGCGCCTGCGGTGCGCCGGGCGCGCGCGGCTGAGTAAACTTGGGCCTTGTGTCTGAGTCCACTGAGCTCCCTGAAGCTATAAACGCCGAAGCTGTAATCACCGAATCCACCGTCGCCGCGGCTGTCGACGCCGCGCTTGCGGCGATCGAGGCCGCCGGCGACTCCGCCGCGCTGAAGGCCGTGCGCACCGCGCACACCGGCGAGGCCTCGCCGCTCGCCCAGCTGAACGCCACGCTGCGCGATGTGCCGAAAGAGCAGAAAGCTGCCCTCGGCAAGCTCGTCGGCCAGGCCCGCGCCCGCGTGAACCAGGCGTTCGCCGCCCGCGAGGAAGGCATCGTCGCCGCCGAGGCCGCCGCGCAGCTGGAGGCCGAGGCGCTCGACGTCACGGCCCTGGCCAGCCGTTACCGCCCCGGCGCCCGGCATCCGCTCACCCTGCTGCAGGACCGCGTCTCTGACGTGTTCACCGGCATGGGCTGGGAGATCGCAGAGGGCCCGGAGGTGGAGAGCGAGTGGTTCAACTTCGACGCACTGAACTTCGACGCCGACCACCCGGCGCGCGCGATGCAGGACACCTTCTTCATCGATCCGCCCGAGTCTCACCTGGTGCTGCGCACGCACACCTCGCCGGTGCAGGTGCGCTCCATGCTCGACCGTGAGCTGCCCATCTACGTGCTGGCCCCCGGCCGCGTCTACCGCACCGACGAGTTCGACGCCACCCACCTGCCCGTGTTCATGCAGTTCGAGGGCCTCGCCGTCGACAAGGGCCTGACCATGGCGCACCTCAAGGGCACGCTGGACCACTTCGTGAAGTCGATCTTCGGCGACGAGGCCAAGATCCGTCTGCGCCCCAGCTACTTCCCGTTCACCGAGCCGAGCGCCGAGCTCGACTTCTGGCACCCCACGTTCAAGCACGGGGCGCGCTGGATCGAGTGGGGCGGCTGCGGCATGATCAACCCCAACGTGCTGCGGGCAGCCGGCATCGACCCTGAGGTCTACTCGGGCTTTGCCTTCGGAATGGGCATCGAGCGCGGCCTCATGCTGCGCAGCGACGTAAAAGACATGCGTGAAATGGTCGAGGGCGATGTGCGCTTCTCCCAGCAGTTCGGAATGGTGGTTTAGTCATGCGGGTGCCCCTGAGTTGGCTCGCGGAGTTCGTCGATCTCGCACCGGGAACGACCGCTGACGATGTGCACGCCGCACTCGTCAAGGTCGGCCTCGAAGAAGAAGAGGTGCACGGCTTCGACCTCACCGGACCGATCGTGGTCGGCGAGGTGCTCGAGTTCGTCGAGGAGCCGCAGGCCAACGGCAAGACCATCCGCTGGTGCCAGGTGCGTGTCGCGCCCGACGGCCAGCAGGCCGCCGACGGCGGCGACGCCGTGCACGGCATCGTCTGCGGTGCAGGCAACTTCTTCGTCGGTGACAAGGTCGTCGTGACCCTGCCCGGCTCCGTGCTGCCCGGGCCGTTCCCGATTGCGCCGCGCAAGACCTACGGTCACGTGTCCGACGGCATGATCGCCTCCGTGCGCGAGCTCGGAATCGGCGACGACCACGACGGCATCCTGCGGCTGTCGACGCTGGGGCTGGACCCCGAGGTCGGCACCGACGCCATTGAGCTGCTCGGCCTGGCCGACGAGGCCGTCGAGATCAATGTGACGCCGGACCGTGGCTACGCGTTCTCGATCCGCGGCGTCGCCCGCGAGTACTCGCACGCCACGGGGGCAGCGTTCCGCGACCCCGCCGCGCACGGCCAGCTCACCCCGACCGCCAACGAGGGCTTCCCCGTCGCCTTCGCCGACGACGCCCCGATCCACGGCCGCCCCGGCGTTTCCGTGTTCTCGACCCGCGTCGTGCGCGGCATCGACCCGACCCGGCCGACCCCGCCATGGATGGTGTCGCGCCTGAAGTTGGCCGGCATCCGCTCCATCTCGCTGCCGGTCGACATCACCAACTACGTCATGCTCGAGCTTGGCCAGCCGACCCACGGCTACGACCTTGACAAGCTGAGCGGCGGCATCACCGTGCGCCGTGCGGCGCCGGGGGAGAAGATCACCACCCTCGACGCGCAGGAGCGCGCGCTGCACACCGAGGACCTGCTCATCACCGACGACAGCGGAGCCATCGGCCTCGCCGGAGTCATGGGCGGCGCCAGCACCGAGATCAGCGACTCGACGCGCAACGTGCTCGTCGAGGCCGCCAACTTCGACCCGGTGACCGTCGCGCGATCCGCCCGCCGGCACAAGCTGCCCAGCGAGGCCGCGAAGCGCTTCGAGCGCGGCGTCGACCCGCAGATCGCGGCGGCCGCCACCTCCCGTGTGGCCCAACTGCTCGTCGACCTGGCCGGTGGCACCGCGGATGACGCGGGCTCGCTGACCGGCGAGGCTTCAGGCGCCACGGCCATCCTGCTGCCGGCCGGCTACGTCTCCGGGCTCATTGGCGTCGACTACACGAACGAGGAGATCCGCGGCTCGCTGGCCGAGGTCGGCGGCGTGATCGCCGAGACCGAGGGCGGCCTGCTGGTCACCCCGCCGAGCTGGCGCCCCGACGTGACTGACAAGTCCGACCTGGCCGAAGAGGTTGCCCGCATCGTCGGCTACGAGCGCATCCCCTCGATCCTGCCCGTCGCGCCGGCCGGGCACGGCCTCACCCGCGAGCAGCGCATCCGCCGCACCGTGGCAGACGCCCTGGCCGCGGCCGGCTCGACCGAGATCATCGCGTTCCCGTTCCTGCCGAAGGCGCTGAACGACCTGTACGGCGCGGCCCAGTCCGCAGAGGTTGCGCAGATCAAGGTGGCGAACGCGCTCGACGCGAGCGCCCCATACCTGCGCACCACGCTGCTGCCCGGCCTTATCGAGGCCGCCAAGCGCAACCTGTCCCGCGGTCTGACGGATGTCGCGCTCTACGAGCTCGGCCTCGTCTTCACCCCAGAGCAGGGCGCCGTCTACGGCCAGGCCACGCTGCCCTCCGCCGTGCAGCGCCCGAGCGCGGAGCAGCTCGCCGAGCTGAACGCCGGCATCCCGCCGCAGCCGCGGCACGTCGCCGCGCTCGTCGTCGGCAACGTCGTGCGCAAGCAGCCGGGTCAGAGTGCCGTCCCGGCCGGCATCAGCGATGCCCTCGCCATCGTCGCCCAGATCGGGCTCGCCACCGGCGCGGACATCGAGATCGTGCAGGGTCGCCACAAGGCTATGCACCCCGGCCGCACCGCCGAGCTGCGGGTTGCCGGCCAGCACGTCGGCTTCGCCGGTGAGCTGCTGCCGCAGATCGCAGCCGACGCCGACTTGCCCCGCGTGGTTGCCGTCGTCGAGCTCGACCTGGACGCCGTGATCGCCCTGGCCGAGCCGGTCGTCGAGGCCACCGAGATCGGCACGTTCCCGGCTGCGACGCAGGACCTCACGCTCCTCGTCGCCGAGTCCGTGCCCGCCGCCGCGGTTCTGGCGGCCGTGCGCGAGGGTGCGGGCGAGCTGCTCGAGGAGCTGCACCTGGTCGACGACTACCGTGGCGCCGGGCTGGAGGAGGGGCAGAAGAGCCTCACCTTCGCGCTGCGCTTCCGTGCCGCCGACCGCACGCTCACCGCGGCCGAGGCGAGCGAGGCCAAGCTGGCTGGCGCCGCCCGTGCCGCCGAGCTGGTGGGTGCCGCCACTCGCGAGTAGCAATGATTGTATGAGGGAGGAGGGCGTCGCATGCGGCGCCCCTTCTCTCGTTCCCCGGTAGTGAACCCACCCGCTGGTCGGATAGCGAGGAACGAGCGTATCGAGACCCCGGCGCTGTTGGCTTCGGTCGCTGGCGCTCCCTCGAGCCAACGGGGATTCACGTCGGCTGGAGGGCGCCGCGCCTCTCTCCACGTCGGCTGGCGGGCGCCGCGCCGCTCTCTCCACGTCGGCTGGAGGGCGCCGCGCCGCGAGGAACGAGCAGCGCAGCGCCCGAAGCCCCGGAGCCACGCCGGCAGGGCTGCGCTCGTTGGCTTCGGTCGCTGGCGCTCCCTCGAGCCAACGGCGATCCACGTCGGCTGGAGGGCGCCGCGCCTCTCTCTTCACGTCGGCTGGAGGGCGCCGCGCCGCGAGGAACGAGCAGCGCAGCGCCCGAAGCCCCGGAGCGACCCCGGCAGGGCTGCGCTCGTTGGCGTCGGTCGCTGGCGCTCCCTCGAGCCAACGGGGGATTCACGTCGGCTGGAGGGCGCGGCGCCTCTCTCTTCACGTCGGCTGGAGGGCGCCGCGCCGCGAGGAACGAGCAGCGCAGCGCCCGAAGCCCCGGAGCGACCCCGGCACGGCTGCGCTCGTTGGCGTCGGCCGCTGGCGCTCCCTCGAGCCAACGGCGATTCACGTCGGCTGGAGGGCGCGGCGCCTCTCTCTTCACGTCGGCTGGAGGGCGCCGCGCCGCGAGGAACGAGCAGCGCAGCGCCCGAAGCCCCGGGGCGACCCCGGCACGGCTGCGCTCGTTGGCGTCGGTCGCTGGCGCTCCCTCGAGCCAACGGCGATTCACGTCGGCTGGAGGGCGCGGCGCCTCTCTCTTCACGTCGGCTGGAGGGCGCCGCGCCGCGAGGAACGAGCAGCGCAGCGCCCGAAGCCCCGGGGCCACTCCGGCACGGCTGCGCTCGTTGGCGTCGGTCGCTGGCGCTCCCTCGTGCCAACGGGAGGGACGCCGGATGCGGCGGCAACCGGGGGATCGGAAGGCAGTTTTCGACCGAAAGTCGCCTCCCGATCCGCCGTCGGCCGCCCGAGCGGCCTCGGCCGGCCCCTCAGCCCCGCTGGTTGGGCTCCCACACCCGCTGGTTGGGCTCCCATCCGTTGGTTGAGCCTGTCGAAACCGTCGCCAGCCTCATGCGGTGTCAGGGCTTCTGTAATAGGTGCTGGTCGGCCTGGTTGCTGGCTGGCAGTCTGGCAGCGCCGCGCCGCGAGGAACGAGCAGCGCAGCGCCCGAAGCCCCGGAGCCACCCCGGCACGGCTGCGCTCGTTGGATTCGGCCGCTAGCGCTCCCTCGAGCGAACGGGAGGGGGAACCAGTGGGAACCGGAGACAGCGGCACCCCCGAGTGCCAGACTGAGGGCATGAGCGCGAACGCAGACGCAGTGACCGTGCCGACGGCGGCATCCGTTGACGAGTTCCTCGACCGGGCCGAGCCGGCCGGGCGGCGCGAGGACGCCTACCTGCTGAAGGCGATCCTCGACCGCATCACCGGCGTGCCCGCCGTCATGTGGGGCCCCAGCATCGTCGGCTACGGCAGCTACCACTACCACTACGCGAGCGGCCGCCAAGGCGATGCCCCGCTGCTCGGCTTCTCGCCGCGCAAGGCCTCGATGTCGCTGTACGGGCTGCAGTACGAGGGCAGCGCCGATCTGCTCGACCGCCTCGGGCCGCACAAGCGCGGAGCCGGCTGCGTCTGGGTCGGCCGCTTCAGTGGCCTGGACCTGACGGTGCTGACGGAGCTCTACACCGAGGCATGGCGGCGCGCGCAGACCGCCTAGCGCGGGATCAGGCGCGCAACGGATGATGCGCGGGTTTGCCGCTCGCCTCCGCAGAGCGCTAAGCTCGCGACATGCTTTCCGTTCGGCGCACCCCCCTCGCACTGGCTCTTCCTGCCGTGCCTGCGCTGCGTCGACGCCGGGGCGACCGCCGAATCTAGGCGGCGCTTGCGCGACCCATTGTGGGGTCTGACGTGGCGTCGCCTTCGCACCCTCGTCGTCCACTCACGTAAGGCAACAGAATGACATTCGCGGTCGCGGTCGCCGGGGCATCCGGTTACGCAGGCGGAGAACTCCTCCGCATCCTCTCCCAACACCCCGACTTCGAGGTGCGCACGGTCACCGCGCACTCGAACGCCGGCCAACAGCTCGTCGACGTGCAGCCGCACCTGCGCAGTCTGGCCCACCTCACCCTCGTCGACACCACGCCGGAGAACCTCGCCGGCCACGACGTCGTCTTCCTCGCCCTGCCGCACGGCAAGTCGGGCGAGCTCACCGCTCAGCTCGACGCCGACACCCTCGTCGTGGACTGCGGCGCCGACCACCGGCTGGAGAGCGAGTCCGACTGGGCCGCGTTCTACGGTGGCGATTTCTACGGCGCTTGGAGCTACGGCGTCCCCGAACTGCTCATCGGCGGAGTCGGCTCCGAACAGAAGCAGCGCGAGCGGCTCGTCGAAACCCGCCGCATCGCCGCCCCCGGCTGCAACGCCAGCACCGTCGCCCTCTCGCTGGCCCCCGGCATCCAGGCAGGCGTCATCGAGTCCGCCGACATCGTCTCTGTGCTCGCCGTCGGCCCGTCCGGTGCGGGCAAGGCGCTGAAGACCAACCTGCTGGCTGCCGAGATCCTCGGGTCCGCCAGCCCCTACGCCGTCGGTGGCACGCACCGGCACATCCCCGAGATCCAGCAGGCCCTGCGCGGCGCTGGCGCGATCGACCCGACCGTGTCGTTCACGCCGGTGCTGGTGCCCATGGCCCGCGGCATCCTCGCAACCTCGACAGCCCGCATCGTTCCGGGCACGGATGCCGCCACGGTGCGCGCGGCCTGGGAGGCCGCCTACGCCGACGAGCCGTTCGTGCACCTGCTGCCGGCCGGCCAGATGCCCCGCTCCGCCGACACCGTCGGCGCCAACACGATCCTGCTCGGCCTCGCCGTCGATGCGGCCGCCGGCCGCGTGGTCGTCGTCGCCGCCATCGACAACCTGGTCAAGGGCACCGCCGGTGCCGCCATCCAATCCGCCAACATCGCCCTCGGGCTGCCAGAGACGACCGGTCTCGCCCTGAATGGAGTCGCCCCGTGAGTGTCACCACCCCCCTCGGTTTCGACGCGGCCGGCATCGCCGCCGGCATCAAGAGCTCCGGTGCGCCGGACCTCGCCCTCGTCGTCAACCGCGGCCCGTCCCAGGCCGCAGCGGTCGTCTTCACCAGCAACCGGGCGCAGGCCAACCCGATCATCTGGTCGAAGGAGGTCATCAAGGACGGCACCGTCTCGGCCATCGTGCTGAACTCCGGCGGCGCCAATTGCTTCACCGGCAGCGCCGGTTTCCAGGTCACGCACCGCACAGCAGAGGCCGTCGCGGCGGCCCTCGACGTCTCCGCCGGTGACGTGCTTGTCTGCTCCACCGGCCTGATCGGCGACCAGCTCGACGGCGACGTGCTCGCCGCGGGCGTCGCCACGGCCGCCGCCGCGCTCAGCGCCGACGGCGGAGAGCACGCGGCCCGCGCCATCATGACGACCGACACCGTGCCGAAGACCGCCAGCGTCAGCAAGGGCGGTTGGAGCATCGGCGGCATCGCCAAGGGCGCCGGCATGCTCGCGCCGGGCCTGGCGACCATGCTCGTCGTCATCACGACCGACGCGCTGCTCGACTCCGCTGCCCTCGACACGGCGCTCCGCGCCTCCACCCGGGTGACTTTCGACCGGCTCGACTCCGACGGCTGCATGTCGACGAACGACCAGGTCAGCCTGCTCGCCTCCGGCGCCTCCGGCGTCACCCCCGAGCTGGCCGAGTTCACAGCGGCCCTGACCGCCGTCTGCGCTGAACTTGCGCTCAAACTGCAGGCGGATGCCGAGGGCGCCAGCCACAACATCGCCATCGAAGTAGTCGGCGCCGCGAGCGAAGACGAGGCCGTCGAGGTCGGCCGCTCCGTCGCCCGCAACAACCTGTTCAAGGCCGCCGTCTTCGGCAACGACCCCAACTGGGGCCGAGTGCTGGCCGCCATCGGAACCACCCAGGCAGAATTCGACCCGTACAACGTCGACGTGTCGATGAACGGGGTGCGCGTCTGCCACGCCGGCGAGCCCGACCAGCCACGCGAACTCGTCGACCTGAGCCCGCGCGACACCCACGTGCTCATCGAATTGCACGTCGGTGCGGCATCCGCCACCATCTTCACTAACGACCTCACGCACGACTACGTGCACGAGAACAGCGCGTACGCGAGCTGATGACGATGAGCGAGACAACGAGAACAGACGACGACGCCACCACGACGGAGGAGCTTGAGCTGATCCAGCTCGACGCTGCGATCAAGGCGGCAACGCTGATCGAGGCACTGCCGTGGCTCAAGCGCTTCCACGACCAGATCATCGTCGTCAAGTTCGGTGGGAACGCCATGGTCAGCGAGGCGCTGCAGCGCGCCTTCGCCGAAGACATGGTGTACCTCCGCTACGCCGGCATCCGCCCCGTCGTGGTGCATGGCGGCGGCCCGCAGATCTCGGCGATGCTGGAGAAACTCGGCATCCAGAGTGAGTTCCGCGGCGGCTACCGGGTGACCACCCCGGAGACCATGGAGGTGGTGCGCATGGTGCTCACCGGCCAGGTCAACCGCGAACTGGTCAGCCACATCAACGAGCACGGCCCCCTGGCCGCCGGGCTCTCCGGTGAGGACGCCGGCCTGTTCCAGGGCCGTCGCCGCGGCGCCATCGTCGACGGAGAAGAGGTCGACCTCGGCCTCGTCGGCGACGTCATCGCCGTGGACCCCGCCGCCGTGCACGCCCAGATCGAGGCCGGGCGCATCCCCGTCATCTCCTCGATCGCCCCGGACACCGAGGTGCCCGGCCAGTCGCTCAACGTCAACGCGGACTCCGCGGCGGCCGCGCTGGCCGTCGCCCTCGGCGCCGCGAAGCTCGTCATCCTCACCGATGTTGCCGGGCTGTACCGCGACTGGCCGGACCGCGACTCCCTCGTGAGCGTCATCGACGTGCCAGAGCTGCGCAGTCTGCTGCCCAGCCTCGAGTCCGGCATGATCCCCAAGATGGCTGCCTGCCTGGAGGCCGTCGAGGGCGGCGTGCCCAAGGCCGCCATCATCGACGGTCGGGTGCCGCACTCGATCCTGCTTGAGATCTTCACCCATCGCGGCATCGGCACCGAGGTTGTGCTGCCCGAAGAGAACCAGCCCGAGACCACCGATTCCGCGGATGCCACAGGCGCCCCCACGCAAGGCGCAACAGCATGACCGACTGGCAGCAGCAATCGGCCAACCGCATGATGCGCACCTTCGGCGCGCCAATGGCGATGCTGGTGCGCGGGCAGGGCGCCCGCGTCTGGGACGCCGCAGGCAACGAGTACCTCGACTTCCTCGCGGGCATCGCCGTCAACGCTCTCGGCCACGCGCACCCCGTCTTCGTCGAGGCGCTCAGCCGCCAGGCGGCGACGATCGCGCACGTCTCCAACTACTTCGCGTCACCGCCGCAGCTCGAGCTCGCCGAGCGCCTGGTGCGGTTGAGCGGCGCGGGGGAGGACGGCCGCGTCTTCTTTAGCAACTCCGGCGCCGAGGCCAACGAGGCGGCGTTCAAGCTGGCCCGCCTGCACGGCGGCACCGACCGGCCGCGCATCCTCGCGCTCACCGACGCGTTCCACGGCCGCACCCTGGGCAGCCTGGCGCTCACCGGCAAGCCGGCGATGCGCGCCCCCTTCGAGCCGATGCCGGGCGGTGTCGAGCACATCGACAGCACCATCGAGGCGCTCGAGGCGGCCATCGGCGATGACGTCGCCGCGTTGTTCCTGGAACCGATCAAGGGCGAGGCCGGCGTGCTGCCGCTGCCGGAGGGCTACCTGCAGGCGGCCCGCGAGATCACCAGCCGACACGGCGTGCTGCTCGTGATCGACGAGATCCAGACCGGCGCAGGCCGCACGGGGGAGTGGTTCGCGTTCCAACACGCCGGCATCACCCCGGATGCCATCACCGTGGCCAAGGGCATCGGCGGAGGCGTGCCGATCGGCGCGCTCATCACCTTCGGCGCGGCATCCGACCTGTTCGGGCCCGGCCACCACGGCAGCACCTTCGGCGGCAACCCGCTGATGACCGCGACGGCCAACGCCGTGCTCGGCGAGATCGAGCACGCCAACCTGGTGCGGAACGCCGCGGAGCGCGGCGCTGAGCTTCGCGCCGCCATCGAGGCCATCGGCTCGCCGCACATCGTCGGCATCCGCGGCCAGGGCCTGCTGCTCGGCGTCGCACTCAGCGAGCCGCGGGCCGGTGGACTGACGGCCGCCGCCATGGGCGAAGGCCTCATCGTCAACGCTGCCAACCCGAACACCATCCGCCTGGCGCCGCCGCTCAACATCGACAGCGCAGACATCACCGAGTTCATCGCGCGGTTCAGCCGCGCCCTCGCCACTCTCGACACCCCCACCGAAAGCGACGCATCATGACACGCCATTTCCTCCGCGACGACGACGTGACTCCCGCCGAGCAGGCGGAGATCCTCCAGCTCGCCCTCGAGCTCAAGCGCGACCGCTTCGCCCAGAAGCCGCTCGCCGGCCCGCAGACGGTCGCCGTGATCTTCGACAAGTCCTCGACCCGCACCCGGGTCTCTTTCGCGGTAGGCATCGCCGACCTCGGCGGCAGCCCGCTGATCATCTCCACCGCCAGCAGCCAGCTCGGCGGCAAGGAGACCCCCTCAGACACGGCGCGGGTGCTCGAGCGCATGGTCTCGGCCATCGTCTGGCGCACCTACGGCCAGGCCGGGCTCACCGAGATGGCTGCAGGTACCACGGTGCCCGTCATCAACGCGCTCTCCGACGACTTCCACCCCTGCCAGCTGCTGGCCGACCTCCTCACCATCCAGGAGAAGCGCGGAACGCTGGCCGGGCTCACCCTGACCTTCCTCGGTGACGGCGCCTGCAACATGGCGCAGTCCTACCTGCTGGCCGGCGCCACCGCCGGCATGCACGTGCGCATCGCCTCGCCGGAGGGCTACACGCCCAGCGAGCAGGTTGTGGCGGATGCCGCGGCCATCGCCGAACAGACCGGAGGCTCCGTCGCCCTCTTCACTGACCCCGTCCAGGCCGTCAGCGGTTCCGACGTCGTGGTCACCGACACCTGGGTGTCGATGGGCAAGGAGGAGGAGAAGGCGGCGCGCGTCGCCGAGCTCGGCGCCTACCGGGTCGACAGTGCGCTGATGGCGCAGGCCGCACCGGACGCCTTGTTCATGCACTGCCTGCCGGCCGACCGCGGCTACGAGGTTACTGCCGAGGTCATCGATGGCCCGCAGAGCATCATTTGGGACGAGGCGGAGAACCGCCTGCACGCCCAGAAGGCGCTCATGGTCTGGCTGCTCGCCCAGAACGCCGCCTAGCCTTCCTCCTCAAGTAGAAATCACGGATGCCATGAGTAACGACACCAGCAGCGACCTCAGCAAGAACACCCCGAACGGCACCGTCCACGGCGTCGGCGAGACCACAGAGGGCGCCCTCTGGGGTGCCCGTTTCGCCGGCGGGCCGTCGCCGGAGCTCGCCCGGCTGAGCAAGTCGACCCACTTCGACTGGCAGCTGGCCGAGTACGACATCGCCGGGTCGAAGGCGCACGCCCAGGCGCTGGCCGCGGCCGGCTACCTCGACGACGCCGAACTGGCAGGCATGCACGCCGCACTCGACGAGTTGCTGGCCAAGGTGCAGGGCGGGCAGTTCCTGCCGACCGAGAGCGACGAAGACGTGCACGGGGCCCTCGAGCGCGGCCTGATCGAGATCGCCGGAAGCGAGCTCGGCGGCAAGCTGCGCGCCGGGCGCAGCCGCAACGACCAGATCGCCACGTTCATCCGGATGCTGCTGCGCGACCACTCCGTCACCATCTCGCGCCAGCTGATCGACCTGATCGACGCACTCGCGGCACAGGCCGCCGCTCACCCGGCGGCGATCATGCCCGGCCGCACCCACCTGCAGCACGCGCAGCCGGTGTTGCTCTCACACCACCTGCTGGCGCACTGCTGGCCGCTGGTGCGCGACCTCGACCGCCTCGCCGACTGGAACCGCCGCGCGGACTTCTCGCCGTACGGCTCCGGAGCCCTCGCCGGCAATACGCTCGGCCTGGACGCCGGCCTGGTGGCATCCGTGCTCGGCTTCGGCGGCGTCGTCGAGAACTCGATCGACGGCACGGCCAGCCGTGACCTGGTCGCCGAGTTCAGCTACGTGCTGGCCCAGGTCGGCATCGACCTGTCGCGCCTGTCGGAGGAGATCATCCTCTGGAACACCCGCGAGTTCGACTTCGTCACCCTTGACGACGCCTACTCGACCGGATCGTCGATCATGCCGCAGAAGAAGAACCCCGACATCGCCGAGCTCGCCCGTGGAAAGTCCGGCCGCCTGATCGGTAACCACACCGGCCTGCTCGCCACCCTCAAGGGCCTGCCGCTGGCCTACAACCGCGACCTGCAGGAGGACAAGGAGCCCGTCTTCGACTCGCTGCAGAACCTCGAGGTGCTGCTGCCCGCCTTCACCGGCATGGTGGCCACGATGCGCTTCCACACGGAGCGCATGGCCGAGCTCGCCCCGCAGGGCTTCTCGCTGGCGACGGATGTCGCCGAGTGGCTGGTCAAACAGCACGTGCCGTTCCGCGACGCCCACGAGATCACCGGCGCCATGGTCAAGTTCTGCGAGGACCGCGGGCTCGAGCTGCACGAGATCGACGACGCCTCGCTCGCCGCGATCGATGCGCGGCTCACCCCCGAGGTGCGCTCGGTGCTCAGCATCGAGGGCTCCGTGAACAGTCGCGATGGTCTGGGCGGCACCGCCCCGGTGCGGGTTGCCGAGCAGCTCGCGGCGCTTACGGCGCGGGTGCGCGAGTTCGCGCAGGCGCTGCCGAGTGGCAACACCACCGTTTAGGTCCCGGACCCAACCATGCAGGCGCCGGCCGGTGTGCCCCGAGAGTTCTTCGCTCGGGATGCCACCGAGCTGGCGCCTCTGCTATTGGGCGCCGTGATCCGGCACACGACGAACCAGGGCACGGTTGCGGTGCGGCTGAGCGAGCTGGAGGCGTACCGCGGCAACGGGGAGGACCCGGGCTCGCACGCGCACCGCGGGGTGACGCCGCGCACCCGGGTGATGTTCGGCCCGCCCGCGCACCTCTACGCCTACTTCAGCTACGGCATGCACGTCTGCGCGAACATCGTCTGCGCGCCAGACGGGCAGGCGGCCGGTCTGCTCCTGCGCGGCGGCGAGGTGGTGCAGGGGGTCGAGCTGGCGAGGGTGCGGCGGCCGACGGCATCCACCGACCGAGATCTGGCCCGCGGCCCGGCCCGGCTCGCGGCCGCGCTCGGCATCCGGCTGGCTCAGAGCGGGGCCGACCTTCTCGCCCCGCCATTCACGCTGGAGCTGCCGGCGCAACCGGCCGCCGTCGCCACCACGGCCCGGACCGGCGTCGGCGGCGAGGGCGGGGGAGTGGCGTTCCCGTGGCGGTTCTACATCCCGGGCGACCCGACGGTCTCACCCTACAAACGCCACCCCAAGCTCGCGCCCTGAGCGCGTCGGCCGGCGGCGTCAGCTGAGGGCGAGCCGCACCAGCACGGCGCAGGCGCTGGCCCAGAGCAGGCTGGCCAGGGTGCCGATGATGAACCGCTCGCGCGCCTCGGCGGCGGCGAGCTCGGTGAAGCGGCCGAGGCCCTTGACCGCGATGACGATGGCGAGTGCCTCCGGGAACCCGGCGACAATGCCGAGCACCACGCAGAGCCGCTCCAGCACGCCGATCGCGGCGCCCCCGCGCAGCACCTCGCGGGTCTCCACGGCCGGAGTCTCGGCGGCGGGCGCCGGGCTGCCCGGTATCGACTCCGACGCTGACACAGGTGTGGATGCCGGGGCCGCAGCCTGAGCCGCCGCAGGGGCCGCCACCAAGATTCCGCCATGTGCGCCGGGTGCCACCGACCCGCGGGTCGCCAGGGTGAGGGCCAGCTGGGCGATGGGGCCGCCGCCGAACACCGCGAGTGCGCTGCCGAGCAGTGCGATCAGCGCGCCGGTTGGACCTCCGGCCGGTGCCCAGAATGACGACCACAGCGAGGTGGTGGCGCTCAGCGTGAGGAGCAGCGCCAGAACGAGCGCGCCACCGGCGGCCCAGATCGCGTAGGGGAGCTTCCTCACCATGGCCAATACCGCGAAGAGTACGCCCGTCGCGAGAAGCCCGATCAGGAACGCCCAGAACAGCAGGGGGAGCAGCCAGGCGAGGGAATGTGGCGTGATCACGAGTGGCTCCTCCGGTCGAGTGCTGCCAGCAATCCTACGAGAGCGGGCACCGCGTTCTGCTCGATTGTGAGCTGGGCGGCCTTCGCGCGCGCGCTCGCCGCCGGAGCGCTGATCTCGAGCCGCTCCGCCGCCTCCTTGTAGCTCAGCCCGGAGCGCACCAGATCGTAGAGCTCCCAGCCGGGTGCGGTGCGGCGTTGCCGCAGGGCCAGGGCCAGATCGATCAGCGCCTCGGCGTCCCCGGCCGGCGTGCTGCCGGGCTCTGCCGCAGCCTGCTGGTGCAGGGCGAACCGGGTGCTGCGCTTCTTCGCGCGGGTGATGGCGTCACGTGCGGCATAGAAGGCGGGCCCGCTCGCCTCCCTCGTGGCCGCCGGCAACGGCAGTCCGACAGTTCCGACGCCGACGCCGACGCTCCAGTCGCCGGTGCGGGTCAGCTCGAGCACGACATCCAGCGTGGTGGCGGCATCCGACCCCAAGAGCTGGATCTCGTCACCCGCCGTGCGGTCAGGGGGCAGCAGCAACTGCGCGCCGTGCGCGCGCTGCAGGCGTTCGATGGTCGGCGCGGTGACATCCGCCCGGGTGCGACTGGCGATCTGGTCTGCGGTGATGACGAACATGAGAGCCTCCGAGTTCAGGCTACACGCTTAACTCGGTGCAACTAAAGCCTCGATGCTTATCTCGAAGGCTGGATGTCCTCCCGCGTGCGCCGCTGCTTGGGGCGGCGGCCCGCTGATACCCTGGAGGGCGTGTCAGACCCCGTGATCCTCAAAGCCCAGCACAACGACCCGTCCTTCTCCGACATCTGGGAGGAGATCAACTGGCGCGGCCTCGTGCACGTTTCCACCGATGCCGGCGAGCTCAAAGAGCTGCTCGCGGGGGAGCCGATCACTTATTACTGCGGTTTTGACCCGACAGCTCCGAGCCTGCACCTCGGCAACCTCGTGCAGCTGCTGCTCATGCGCCGCCTGCAGCTGGCCGGCCACCGCCCGCTCGGGCTCGTCGGCGGCTCAACCGGTCTGATCGGCGACCCGCGCCCGACGGCCGAGCGCACCCTGAATACCAAGGACACCGTGGTCGAGTGGGTCGGTTACCTGCAGGCGCAGGTGAGCCGCTTCCTCAGCCTCGAGGGCGAGAACGCGATGACCCTCGTCAACAACCTCGACTGGACGGCGCCGCTGTCGGCCATCGACTTCCTGCGCGAAATCGGCAAGCACTACCGCGTCGGCACCATGTTGAAGAAGGATGCCGTCGCGGCCCGGCTCAACTCCGATGCCGGCATCAGCTACACCGAGTTCAGCTACCAGATCCTGCAGGGCCTGGACTACCTCGAGCTGTACCGCCAGTACGAGTGCGTGCTGCAGACGGGCGGCAGCGACCAGTGGGGCAACCTCACCAGTGGCACCGACCTCATCCGCCGCACGGAGGGCGCCAGCGTTCAGGCCATCGGCACCCCGCTGATCACGAACAGCGACGGCACCAAGTTCGGCAAGAGCGAGGGCAACGCCATCTGGCTGGACTCGAAGCTGACCAGCCCGTACGCCTTCTACCAGTTCTGGTTGAACACCGACGACGCCGACGTGATCGCCCGCCTCAAGATCTTCACGTTCTTGGAGCGTGCCGAGATCGAGCGCCTCGAGGCCGCGGTCGCCGCGGAGCCGTTCCGGCGTGAGGCGCAGCGCACCCTGGCCTTCGAGGTGACAAGTCTCGTGCATGGTGTGGACGCCACAGAGAAGGCGATCGCCGCCGCCGGCGCTCTCTTCGGGCAGGGCGAGCTGACCGAGCTCGACGCCGAAACGCTCGAGGCCGCGCTGCGCGAGTTGCCGAACACCACGACGGCCCCGGATGCCGGCATCGCCCAGCTCCTGGTCGACACCGCGCTCTGCGACAGCCTGAGCGACGCCCGCCGGGCGATCAAGCAGGGTGGCGTCTCGGTGAACAACGTCAAGATCAGCGACGAGGCCGAGACCATCTCCGGCCACGTGCTCGCCTCTGGTGTGGCCGTGCTGCGCCGCGGCAAGAAGACGCTCGCGGGTATCTTCGTCGAGTAGCGCGCGCATCGAAACCGAGAAGGCTGGTCCCTGAGCATCTTCCGGGGCCAGCCTTCTGCGTTTCCCTCGCCAGCGGGTGTCGACGGAGCGCCGATCGCTGCCCGGCTGCGGCGACACAGTAGCCTGAAAACTCGGTAACGAACGATGGAGGATTCGATGGCCGTCAATTTCTGGCAACTGGTGGCCGTCGGCATCGCCACGCTCCTGCTGATGCTTGTGCTCGGGGGAGTGGCCCGGCGCATCCTCGGCGTCAGAATCGGCGCGACCCGCCTCGTCCTGGCCGGAATCCTGGGGCTCGGCGCAGAGCTCGGGTTCGAATCCCGCTTCGTCTGGGGCCAGCTGGAATACTCGCTCGCACTGCTCCCGCTGCAGATCGGCATCGTGCTCTTCGTCGCGGTCGCCTTCCTCGTGCTCGCCGAGATTGTCGTGCCGACCGGCTCTGTCCCGCGACCGGACCAGTGGCTTCCCCTGCTCAAGGCGCGCGCAGAACGCACCCGCCGTTACGCCGAGATCTCCCAGATCGCGGTGCGCGAGGGCCTGGTGCCGTTCCGTCCGAACACGGCGCCGACCGCGGCCGGACGCGCGGAGCGCGCCCACCAGGCGCGCGCGCTCCGGGGTGCGCTGGAAAGCGCCGGCGGCGCGTTCGTGAAACTCGGGCAATTGCTCTCGACGCGTTCCGACCTGCTCCCTCCCGAATACCTGGCCGAGCTCGCACAGCTGCAGCAGCGTGTGCCGCCGGCGAAGTGGGTCGAGGTCAAGGCGCTGCTCGAGGAGGAGCTCAAGGCTCCGCTCGACACACATTTCGACTCATTCGATGAGATTCCGCTCGCCGCTGCCTCGATCGGGCAGGTGCACCGCGCGGTGTTGAAGACGGGGGAGGCCGTGGCGGTCAAGGTGCAGCGCCCCGGCATCATTCCGCTGGTCGATCGCGACCTCGACATTCTGATCCGGCTCGCCACCCAATTCGAGCGCACCACCGCGTGGGGCAAAGACCTCGGAGTGCAGGCTCTTGCAGAGAGTTTCGCCCGCAGCCTGCGCGAAGAGCTCGACTTCCGTGTGGAGGTCAGCAACATGGCCGCGATGGAGCTCACTCAGGCCAAGCACCGCGAGTCTGAGCGGGTCGGCATTCCGCGACACTTCGGCGAGCTGTGCACGAGCAGGGTCATCGTGATGGAACTCATCGAGGGGCATACCCTCAGCGACCCGCGCACCTTTCGCGAGCACTCGGCGGCCGAGCGGGAACAGCAGGCCAACCGCCTGCTGCGGTCAACCCTGTCGCAGATCATCGATGATGGTGTCTTCCACGCCGACCTGCACCCCGGCAACATCGTGCTGCAGCCCACCGGCGAGATCGTGCTGCTTGACTTCGGTTCGGTCGGACGCCTCGACTCGCAGATGCGCGGACAGATCGGTGAGGTGCTCCTGGCGTTCTATCGGGGCGACGCCGCTGCCTTCACGGATGCCTTGCTTGGCTTTGTCGAACTGCCGGACGACATTGATGAGACGGCATTGCGCCGCCAGATCGGGGTCTTCGTCGCAACGCGGCTCGGCCCCGGGGCGTCGCTGGACGTCAAGGTCTTCACCGAGATGGTGCGGATGCTCACCGACAACCGCATCGCTGTGCCGGCGGAACTCGCCTCAGCCTTCCGCGCTGTCGCCGGCCTCGAGGGCACGCTTCGTCATGTGAGCCCCGGCTTCGACATGCTGACGGAGGCGAGTGGATTTGCTGCGGAGCGCATCAAGCGAGGCTTCTCCCCGTATGCGGTGTACACGAACATCCGCGAGGAAGCCCTCTCGCTCGCCCCGCTGTTGCGCCGGCTTCCCACCCGAATCGACCGAATCACCGGGGCCCTGGCCGATGGCCGCCTCAGCGTCAACATTCGGCTGTTCGCCGATCGCCGGGACCGCACGCTTCTGCGCAACCTGGTCAACCTTCTCGTGGTGAGCTTCCTCGCCGGCGCCTTCGGCATCATGGCGGCGATGCTGTTGATCAGTGACGGAGGGCCGCGGGTCAGCGAGACCCTCACCCTGTTCCAGGTGTTCGGTTACCTCCTGGTCTTGCTGTCGGGTCTACTCACGCTGCGCGTGCTCTTCGACGTCTTCCGTCTGCAGCAGCGGGTTTAGCGGGCAGCCGGTTCCCGCCCGGCCGGGCGGGAACCGAAGAGGTCAACGAGGCCCGACACGCCCGGACGCCGTCCCGCTTTGCGTGGTGCCTGACCCGCCCGTATTGTTATCTCTTGTCGCCGCAACAGCGGGAAGTGAAAGCCTCCCGGACTGGTCAGCGACACGGTCTTAGCCACATATCCGCTGCTTCACGCATTTGCGTTCGGCCGGTTTCATGCCTAAGATTGCTTCTTGCCTCACCAACTCCCCGCTTACGGGTTTGAGTCGTTCGGCTGGTTTTCATGCCAGCAGTTTCTGATTCACTCGGTTTTGCGGGGCCGGGTTGGTCTGGTAAGTTAGACAAGTTGCCTCGGAGCGACACCCGCTGAAACGGCGGGGAGAATCCGGGTGCATCCGATCCTTGAGAACTCAACAGCGTGCACAATGTCAAATGCCAAAAACCCCAGATCACTTCGGTGATTGGGATTCCTTTGGAAAACATTTAAACAACAAAGCAAGTCAGTAATGATTTGTTCTGTCAGTTTCAAACTTGCTGAGATGTCCGCCTTTTTCCGGTGGTTTCGAAGCGCAAAATGTGACGCCAGCTTGCTGGTTAGTCGTATAAACATTTACGGAGAGTTTGATCCTGGCTCAGGACGAACGCTGGCGGCGTGCTTAACACATGCAAGTCGAACGATGAAGCTGGGTGCTTGCACCTGGTGGATTAGTGGCGAACGGGTGAGTAACACGTGAGTAACCTGCCCTTGACTCTGGGATAAGCGTTGGAAACGACGTCTAATACCGGATACGACCTTCGGAGGCATCTCCTGGGGGTGGAAAGAATTTCGGTCAAGGATGGACTCGCGGCCTATCAGCTAGTTGGTGAGGTAATGGCTCACCAAGGCGACGACGGGTAGCCGGCCTGAGAGGGTGACCGGCCACACTGGGACTGAGACACGGCCCAGACTCCTACGGGAGGCAGCAGTGGGGAATATTGCACAATGGGCGAAAGCCTGATGCAGCAACGCCGCGTGAGGGATGACGGCCTTCGGGTTGTAAACCTCTTTTAGTAGGGAAGAAGCGAAAGTGACGGTACCTGCAGAAAAAGCACCGGCTAACTACGTGCCAGCAGCCGCGGTAATACGTAGGGTGCAAGCGTTGTCCGGAATTATTGGGCGTAAAGAGCTCGTAGGCGGTTTGTCGCGTCTGCTGTGAAATCTGGGGGCTCAACCCCCAGCCTGCAGTGGGTACGGGCAGACTAGAGTGCGGTAGGGGAGATTGGAATTCCTGGTGTAGCGGTGGAATGCGCAGATATCAGGAGGAACACCGATGGCGAAGGCAGATCTCTGGGCCGTAACTGACGCTGAGGAGCGAAAGCATGGGGAGCGAACAGGATTAGATACCCTGGTAGTCCATGCCGTAAACGTTGGGAACTAGATGTGGGGGCCATTCCACGGTCTCCGTGTCGCAGCTAACGCATTAAGTTCCCCGCCTGGGGAGTACGGCCGCAAGGCTAAAACTCAAAGGAATTGACGGGGGCCCGCACAAGCGGCGGAGCATGCGGATTAATTCGATGCAACGCGAAGAACCTTACCAAGACTTGACATATACGAGAACGGGCCAGAAATGGTCAACTCTTTGGACACTCGTAAACAGGTGGTGCATGGTTGTCGTCAGCTCGTGTCGTGAGATGTTGGGTTAAGTCCCGCAACGAGCGCAACCCTCGTCCTATGTTGCCAGCACGTAATGGTGGGAACTCATGGGATACTGCCGGGGTCAACTCGGAGGAAGGTGGGGATGACGTCAAATCATCATGCCCCTTATGTCTTGGGCTTCACGCATGCTACAATGGCCGGTACAAAGGGCTGCAATACCGCAAGGTGGAGCGAATCCCAAAAAGCCGGTCTCAGTTCGGATTGAGGTCTGCAACTCGACCTCATGAAGTCGGAGTCGCTAGTAATCGCAGATCAGCAACGCTGCGGTGAATACGTTCCCGGGCCTTGTACACACCGCCCGTCAAGTCATGAAAGTCGGTAACACCCGAAGCCGGTGGCCCAACCCCTTGTGGGAGGGAGCTGTCGAAGGTGGGATCGGTGATTAGGACTAAGTCGTAACAAGGTAGCCGTACCGGAAGGTGCGGCTGGATCACCTCCTTTCTAAGGAGCACGTGCAGTCCGCCTCTGTATACAGGGCGATCAGATACTGCCAGCCATTACGGGAACACATGTTTCCCGGTGGCGCTCATGGGTGGAACATTGACATTGCAATAACGCGACGCTCGTCGGTTTTAGTACGTCACTTCGGTGAAAGGAACAGGCTGGTTGGTTGAGGGTTGTTGGAGCACGCTGTTGGGTCCTGAAGGACCGGGTCACGTTTTGACGTGGACGACCTTCTGGACTTCGGTCAACATCGGCATAGGCGTAAGCCGGCTGGTGTTGGGGAGTACCGCCCGTACTTTGAGAACTACACAGTGGACGCGAGCATCTTAGATTGATACTTCGGTATCAATCACAAAGATTTTTAGGACAACAACTTTGGTTGTTGTTCGACTAATCATTGGTCAATTTCGCACAATGCCTTCGGGTGTTGTGCACGATCGATTCAAACTCATGTGATTTCAAGATTCTAAGAGCAAACGGTGAATGCCTTGGCATGTAGAGCCGAAGAAGGACGTAGTAATCTGCGATAAGCCTCGGGGAGTTGATAAACGAACCGTGATCCGAGGATTTCCGAATGGGGAAACCCCGCCAGGTGCTTTCGGGCAACCTGGTGACTCCCGCCTGAATATATAGGGCGGGTAGAGGGAACGTGGGGAAGTGAAACATCTCAGTACCCACAGGAAGAGAAAACAATAGTGATTCCGTTAGTAGTGGCGAGCGAACCCGGAAGAGGCTAAACCGATCATGTGTGATAGCCGGCAGGCGTTGCATGGTCGGGGTTGCGGGACTTTTCTGCTGCTTCTGCCGAACAGTGAGCGTTACAAAGGAATATAGACGAATGCGTTTGAAAGCGCAGCCATAGACGGTGCCAGCCCGGTAGTCGAAATGTTCCAATGGCGCGAAGAGTATCCCAAGTAGCACGGGGCCCGAGAAATCCCGTGTGAATCTGTCAGGACCACCTGATAAGCCTAAATACTCCTACATGACCGATAGTGAACAAGTACCGTGAGGGAAAGGTGAAAAGTACCCCGGGAGGGGAGTGAAATAGTACCTGAAACCGTTTGCTTACAAACCGTTGGAGCCAGTCTGATTCTGGTGACAGCGTGCCTTTTGAAGAATGAGCCTGCGAGTTAGTGATCAGTGGCGAGCTTAACCCGTGAGGGGAATGCGTAGCGAAAGCGAGTCTTAATAGGGCGAATGAGTCGCTGGTCCTAGACCCGAAGCGAAGTGATCTATCCATGGCCAGGTTGAAGCGCGTGTAAGAGCGCGTGGAGGACCGAACCCACTTAGGTTGAAAACTGAGGGGATGAGCTGTGGATAGGGGTGAAAGGCCAATCAAACTTCGTGATAGCTGGTTCTCTCCGAAATGCATTTAGGTGCAGCGTTGCGTGTTTCTTGCCGGAGGTAGAGCTACTGGATAGCCGATGGGCCCTACAAGGTTACTGACGTTAGCCAAACTCCGAATGCCGGTAAGTGAGAGCGCAGCAGTGAGACAGTGGGGGATAAGCTTCATTGTCGAGAGGGAAACAACCCAGACCACCAACTAAGGTCCCAAAGCGCGTGCTAAGTGGGAAAGGATGTGGAGTTGCACAGACAACCAGGAGGTTGGCTTAGAAGCAGCCACCCTTGAAAGAGTGCGTAATAGCTCACTGGTCAAGTGATTCCGCGCCGACAATGTAACGGGGCTCAAGCACGCCACCGAAGTTGTGGCATTGATATTTTTGGTAGGCCTTCGTGGTCCAGCCGTATTGATGGGTAGGAGAGCGTCGTGTGGCCAGTGAAGCGGCGGTGTAAACCAGCCGTGGAGGCCACACGAGTGAGAATGCAGGCATGAGTAGCGAAAGACGGGTGAGAAACCCGTCCTCCGGAAGACCAAGGTTTCCAGGGTCAAGCTAATCTTCCCTGGGTAAGTCGGGACCTAAGGCGAGGCCGACAGGCGTAGTCGATGGACAACGGGTAGATATTCCCGTACCGCAGAAGAACCGCCCAAGCTAATCCAGTGATGCTAAGTGTCTGAATCCCCGTGACGGATCCCTTCGGGGTGATGCGTGTGGGCCTAGCACACGACCCTATGCTGGTGCGGTTAGCGTATTAACAGGTGTGACGCAGGAAGGTAGCCGAGCCGGGCGATGGTTGACCCGGTCTAAGAATGTAGGCCGAGAGATAGGCAAATCCGTCTCTCATATAAGGCTGAGACTCGATGGGTAGACGTAAGTCGAAATCGGTGATCCTATGCTGCCAAGAAAAGCATCGACGCGAGGTTCAATGTGCCCGTACCCCAAACCGACTCAGGTGGTCAGGTAGAGAATACTAAGGAGATCGAGAGAATCGTGGTTAAGGAACTCGGCAAAATGCCCCCGTAACTTCGGGAGAAGGGGGCCTGATGGGTGAAGGGATTTACTCCTGGAGCTTTTGAAGGCCGCAGAGACCAGTGGGAAGCGACTGTTTACTAAAAACACAGGTCCGTGCTAAGTCGCAAGACGATGTATACGGACTGACGCCTGCCCGGTGCTGGAAGGTTAAGAGGAACGGTTAGCGTAAGCGAAGCTGAGAATTTAAGCCCCAGTAAACGGCGGTGGTAACTATAACCATCCTAAGGTAGCGAAATTCCTTGTCGGGTAAGTTCCGACCTGCACGAATGGCGTAACGACTTCCCAGCTGTCTCAACCGCGAACTCGGCGAAATTGCACTACGAGTAAAGATGCTCGTTACGCGCAGCAGGACGGAAAGACCCCGTGACCTTTACTACAGCTTGGTATTGGTGTTCGGTGTGACTTGTGTAGGATAGGTGGGAGACTGTGAAGCTCGGACGCTAGTTCGGGTGGAGTCATTGTTGAAATACCACTCTGGTCACTCTGGACATCTAACTTCGAACCGTAATCCGGTTCAGGGACAGTGCCTGGTGGGTAGTTTAACTGGGGCGGTTGCCTCCTAAAATGTAACGGAGGCGCCCAAAGGTTCCCTCAACCTGGTTGGCAATCAGGTGTCGAGTGTAAGTGCACAAGGGAGCTTGACTGTGAGACTGACAAGTCGAGCAGGGACGAAAGTCGGGACTAGTGATCCGGCAGTGGCTTGTGGAAGCGCTGTCGCTCAACGGATAAAAGGTACCTCGGGGATAACAGGCTGATCTTGCCCAAGAGTCCATATCGACGGCATGGTTTGGCACCTCGATGTCGGCTCGTCGCATCCTGGGGCTGGAGTAGGTCCCAAGGGTTGGGCTGTTCGCCCATTAAAGCGGTACGCGAGCTGGGTTTAGAACGTCGTGAGACAGTTCGGTCCCTATCCGCTGCGCGCGCAGGAAATTTGAGAGGATCTGACCCTAGTACGAGAGGACCGGGTTGGACGAACCTCTGGTGTGTCAGTTGTTCCGCCAGGAGCACCGCTGATTAGCTACGTTCGGAATGGATAACCGCTGAAAGCATCTAAGCGGGAAGCCGGCCTCGAGATGAGATTTCCATCCCTTTTAGGGGAGAGGCTCCCAGTAGACGACTGGGTTGATAGGCTGGATGTGGAAGCGAGGACTAAAGACTCGTGGAGCTGACCAGTACTAATAAGCCGATATCTTGAAAAACACTACACACACACCGTTGTAAGGCTGGTGTGTGTGGCACGGAGAAAGTCCGTGAGAAGCTTGCGTCCACTATGTGGTTCTCGATGTACGGTCGAGAGCCAAACACACAACCAACACTGTGTGCACACCGTTCGCGGTGAGCCCGTGTTGTGCTTGTGCTTGTTTGATTCACTTTGATACATCAATAGTGTTTCGGCGGCCATAGCGAGAGGGAAACGCCCGGTCACATTCCGAACCCGGAAGCTAAGACTCTCTGCGCCGATGGTACTGCAGGGGGACCCTGTGGGAGAGTAGGACACCGCCGGACTTACTTTGAAAAATGGCCACCCAGCAATGGGTGGCCATTTTTTGTTAAGTCATAATTGCCTAGGTGGCTGCGATTCGTAGCGCCATTAACAGAGAACAGGAAAGTACCGTGAGCGATTCTTCATCCCAGGGTCAGGGACCCGAGCGCGAGAAGCGTCCATCGCGGGACAGCCGAGGCAACGAGACACGAAACAACAGCTCCGCACGTGCTCCGCAGCGCGACGCAGGGCAGCAGAAGCCGTGGGAGAAGCGCGACAGCGCTGACCGGCGCCCGGCCCGCGACGGTGAACGGAAGCCGTGGGAGAACCGCAGCTCCGGCTCGTCGACCGGTGGCGACCGCCGCCCGCCGCGTGACGGTGAGCGCAAGCCGTGGGAGAACCGCGACAGCAGCAGCCGTCCCGCCCGCGATGGTGAGCGGAAGCCGTGGGAGAACCGCAGCTCCGGCTCGTCGACCGGTGGCGACCGCCGCCCGCCGCGTGACGGTGAGCGCAAGCCGTGGGAGAACCGCGACAGCTCCGACCGCCGCCCGCCGCGTGATGGTGAGCGCAAGCCGTGGGAGAACCGCGACAGCAGCAGCAGCCGTCCCGCCCGCGATGGTGAGCGGAAGCCGTGGGAGAACCGCAGCTCCGGCTCGTCGACCGGTGGCGACCGCCGCCCGCCGCGTGACGGTGAGCGCAAGCCGTGGGAGAACCGCGACAGCAGCAGCAGCCGTCCCGCCCGCGATGGTGAGCGGAAGCCGTGGGAGAACCGCAGCTCCGGCTCGTCGACCGGTGGCGACCGCCGCCCGCCGCGTGACGGTGAGCGGAAGCCGTGGGAGAACCGCGACAGCTCCGACCGCCGCCCGCCGCGTGACGGTGAGCGCAAGCCCTGGGAGAACCGCGACAGCTCCGACCGCCGCCCGCCGCGCGATGGAGACCGCCGGCCCTGGGAGAACCGCGACAGCTCCGACCGCCGCCCGCCGCGCGATGGAGACCGCCGGCCCCCGCGCGCCGGTGGCGAGCAGAAGCTCTGGACCCGCGATGGCGCCCCCGCGCGCAACGACCGTGAGGCAGAGCGTCAGGCCCGCTACGACGAGGAGATGACCGACGAGCAGCGCCGCCAGCACGAGCTGCGCATGGTGCGCCCTCGTCACGACGACCCCGATCTGCCCGACGACGTCACCGCGAACGACCTGGACCGCGGAGCCCGCAACGAGCTCAAGACGCTCACCAAGGACAACGCCGAGTGGGTGGCCAAGCACCTCGCGATGGCGGCACGCCTCATCGACGAAGACCCCGAGCTTGCCCACAAGCACGTGTTGTCGGCCGCACGCCGTGCCGGCCGCATCGCCATCGTGCGCGAGACGCTCGCCGTCACCGCTTACGCGACCGGCGACTTCGCACTGGCTCTGCGCGAGCTGCGCACCTACCGTCGCATCTCGGGTAAGAACGACCAGATCGCGTTGATGGTCGACAGCGAGCGTGGCGTTGGTCGCCCCGACCGGGCCCTCGAGCTCGGCCGCAGCATCGACCGCAGCACCCTGCCCGACTCGGTGCAGGTGGAGCTCGCGATCGCCATGTCCGGTGCGCGCCTCGACCTCGAGCAGCCCGAGCTGGCGCTCGTCGAGCTGGAGGTTTCGCAGCTTGACCCGAACACGGCTTTCAGCTACAGCCCGCCGCTGTTCGCCGCCTACGCCGAGGTTCTCGAAGAGCTCGGCCGCGACGCGGATGCCGCCGAATGGCGTGCCCGCGCTAACCGCGCCGCCGGAGCACTTGCCGCGGCATACGGCGAGGACGGCAACGAGACCATCTCCGTCTACGAGGAGGAGCTCGACTACATCGACTTCGCCGATGACGAGGGCGACGACGGCATCTTCGTCGACGACGAGCCGGCAGCTGCCGCGCCTGCCGAGGACGAGGACGAGGCCGTTGCTGACGCGCCCGTCCTGTCGGAGACCATCGACACCGCCTCGATCAAGAACGTCTCAGCCGAGGATGAGGTTGCCGAGCTGCTCGGCGAGGACACCGAAGCCGAGAGCGTTGCTGCCGACGAGGCAGCCGTCGCTGCGGCACCGCAGGCCGATGAGCCCGTCGCCGCACCGAAGGCGAAGAAGGCCGTGAAGGAGCCCAAGGCCGAGAAGGCTGAGAAGGCCGAGAAGGCCGAGAAGGTCGAGAAGGCGCCCAAGGCTCCGAAGGCCGAGAAGGCTGAGAAGGCCGAAAAGGCTGACAAAGCAGTGAAGGCGCCCAAAGCTGTCAAGACCGTCAAGGTCGAGAAGGCTGACAAGGCTGAGAAGGCTGAGAAGGCCGTGAAGGCTCCCAAGGCCGACACCGCAGAGAAGCCCAAGAAGGCGAAGGCAGTCAAGGCGCCGAAGGCCGACGAGGGCGACGATGGCGCTGTTCCGACGGAGAAGTAGCCAGGTGGCTGCCGCAACCCCTCTGGACGGCGTCGACGTGCTGCTCGCCGACCTGGACGGCGTCGTGTACGCCGGTCCGAAGGCGATCCCGCACGCCGTGGAGAGCCTGAATCGCGCCGCCGAGGCGTTGCGCGTCGGCTACATCACGAACAACGCCTCCCGTTCGGACGCCTCCGTCGCCGAGCATCTCAGCGAACTCGGCCTCAGCGTGCAGGCGGACGACGTCGTGACCTCGCCACAGGCCGCGATGCGGCTGCTCACCGGCCTCATCGAGCCGGGCGCCCTGGTGCTCGTCGTCGGTGGCGACGGGCTCGTCGTCGAGGTCGAGAAGGCCGGATTCCGGGTGACCCGCTCGGCCGATGACCTGCCGGCCGCCGTCGTGCAGGGTTTCGCGCCCGACGTCGGCTGGGCGCAGCTGGCCGAAGCCGCATTCGCCCTGGCGCCCACCGGCCCCGGCGCCGACATCCCCTGGGTGGCGACCAATACCGACTGGACGATCCCGGTTGCCCGGGGTATCGCGCCTGGCAACGGCACGCTCGTCTCGGCCGTGCACACCGCCGTCGGGCGGCTGCCGCTCGTCGCAGGCAAGCCGGAGGTCCCGATCTTCGAGGTCGCCAGGGAGCGCTTCTCTGCCAGCAATGCGCTGTTCATCGGTGACCGGCTCGACACCGACATCCTGGGTGCCAACCGCGCCGGGATGACCTCCCTTCTCGTGCTCACCGGCATCGACAAGGCCAAGCAGGCCCTGGCGGCCGGGGCCGACATGCGTCCACGCTTCATCTTGAGCGACCTGCGGCAGCTCCACGAGCCTTACCCGGAGACGATGCTCTCTGCCGACGGCACTCAGGCGACGGTCAACGCGGCCAGCGTGCGCCTGCGCGGCAACGACGTGCAGATCGTCAAGGCCGGCGACGGTGGCATCGACCTGTTGCGCGCCGCCTGCGCCGTGATCTGGGGCTCTGGCCGCGCGATATATGGCCTGAACGTCCCGGAGGAGCTCTACGCCGACGGCGCGGGCGTAGCCCTGTCAGCGGCTGGCAGTAACGTGGCAGTGTGACCACAGCAGACAACGAGTACTCGGCAGAGGAGCGCCTGGCAGCACGCCTGCGCTCGATCGACGAGCAGCCGGTGGCCGAGCGCGCAGAGGCCTACGTGCAGCTGCACGATGAGATGCGCGCCAGACTAGAAGGCGGCGACGCCGCGGGAACGCAGGCCTAGGGCATGACCGATCACACAGAGGGTGTGCGTCTCGACGCCGCACTCGCCGAGCGCGGCCTGGCCCGCTCCCGCACCCACGCTGCGACCCTGGTCGCCGATGGTCTCGTCACCGTCAACGGCAAGCCGGTCATCAAGGCGGCCACGAAGGTGTTCCCGTCGCAGAAGATCGAGGTCGCGGGCGCCGACCACTACGTCAGCCGCGCCGCGCACAAGCTCATCGCCGCCCTCGACACCTTTCCGGTGCACGTTTCCGGCGCCACGGTGCTCGACGCCGGCGCGTCGACCGGTGGCTTCAGCCAGGTGCTGCTCGAGCGCGGTGCGGCACGGGTTCTGGCAGTCGACGTCGGGCACGGCCAGTTGGCCCCCCAGCTCGCACACGAGGACCGCCTGTCCTTGGTCGAGGGTTTCAACGTGCGCTACATGACGGCCGCGTCGCTGGCGGCCGCCAGCGGCTGGCCGGAGCAGCCGAGCGTCGTCGTCGGAGACCTCTCCTTCATCTCCCTCACGACTGTGTTGCCTGCACTCGTCGAGACCGCCGTTGACGGCGCGAACTTCGTGCTGCTGGTCAAACCGCAGTTCGAGGTGGGGCGCACCGGCATCCGCGAGGGCGTCGTCAAGAACCCCGGACTGCGTGCGGATGCCGTCAACGCAGTGCTCTGGGCGGCCCACGACCTCGGGCTCCGCACGGCCGGCCTCGTGGCCTCGCCGATCGCAGGCGGATCCGGGAATCACGAGTATCTGGTCTGGTTGAGCGCCACAACGGGCTCCGATCCGTCAGAATGGATCGATCGAGTCACAGCCACGACGGGAGCATGACGTTATGACGCCAGTGCAGCGCCCCATCCTCGTCGTCGCGCACACCGGTCGGCGTGACGCACTCGAGGCAGCCGTAGCGGCCTGCGCGCAGCTGCGTGCCGCCGGGGCAACCCCCGTCATCCCCGCCGACCAGCGCGACGACCTGAAAGACTTCTTCCCCGACCACGGTGGCTCGCTGTTGACACTCGGCGTCGAGGTGCAGGCCGCTGAGCTGGAACTCGTCGTCGTCCTCGGCGGCGACGGCACGATTCTGCGTGCCGCCGAGTTGGTGCGCAGCGCGTCCACGCCGTTGCTCGGAGTCAACCTCGGACACGTCGGATTCCTGGCCGAGAGCGAGCGCGACAGCCTGAGCGAGGCGATCAGCCGCGGGCTCGACCGGGACTACCACGTCGAGGAGCGCATGACGCTCGCCGTGCGGGTCAAGCAGGGTGAAGACGTGGTCTACGAGACGTGGGCTCTGAACGAGGCCACCGTCGAGAAGGCGAGCGGGGAGCGGATGCTCGAAGTCGTCATCGAGGTCGACGGCCGGCCGCTCTCCAGCTTCGGCTGTGACGGCGTGGTCATGTCGACGCCCACCGGTTCCACCGCCTATGCCTTCTCCGGTGGCGGCCCGATCGTCTGGCCCACGCTGGACGCCATGCTGCTCGTGCCGCTGAGCGCCCACGCCCTCTTCGCCCGGCCCCTCGTTGTCGGCCCAGACTCCTCGCTCGCCGTCGAGGTGCTCGCTCGCACCTCCGCCTCCGGAGTGCTCTGGTGCGACGGCCGACGTACCCGCGACCTGCCGCCCGGCGCGCGCGTCGTGGTGCGCCGCAGCCCGGTTCCCGTGCGACTGGCCCGCCTGCACGAGGCGCCGTTCACCGATCGGCTCGTGAACAAGTTCCAACTCCCGGTCACCGGCTGGAGAGGGCCCGTCGGACGTGATTGAGGAACTGACGATTCGTGACCTCGGCGTGATCGCCGAGGCTGTTCTGCCGCTCGGCCCGGGGTTCACCGCCGTCACCGGCGAGACCGGTGCGGGCAAGACGATGGTCGTCTCTGCGCTCGGCCTGTTGCTCGGTGAGCGTGCCGACGCCGGCGCGGTGCGCCAGGGCCAGGCCCAGAGCTGGGTCGAGGGCCGCTGGGTGGTCGCGGAGGACGGTCCGGTCGCCGAACGCGTCCGCTTGGCCGGGGGAGACCTCGACGGCCCTGAGCTGCTGCTCGGCCGCACCGTCTCTGCCGAGGGCCGCAGCCGCGCCATCGTCGGGGGCCGACAGGCGCCCGCCGCGGTGCTCGCCGAGCTCGCCGACCACCTGGTGATCGTGCATGGCCAGTCCGAGCAGATGCGACTGCGCTCGGCGACCGCGCAACGTGAGGCCCTCGACCGTTTTGCCGGCTCCGACTTCGCGGCCGTTCTCGACTCCTACGGCCGGGCCTACCGCCGCTGGCACACCAACGACGAAGAGCTGGCCAGACTGCGCAGCGAGCGCGACCGCCGCTCCCGTGAGGCGGAGGAGCTGCGCGAGGCCCTCGCCGAGATCGAGGCCGTCGCCCCGCTGCCCGGCGAGGACACCGAGCTCACCGAGCGTGCAGAGCGCCTGAACAACCTCGAGGAGCTGCGTCAGGCAGCCACGATCGCCCGCGAGCAGATCTCGGCCGAGAACGACGGCGGGGGCATCATCGACACCCCTGATGCCCTCACCCTGATGAACGCCGCCCGGCGGGCGGTGGAGCGCGCCGCCGCGCACGATGCGACACTCAGCCCGATCGCAGAGTCGCTGGCGAGCATCGAGTTCCTGCTGGCGGATGTGGTGGGCGAGTTGTCCACCTATCTGGACGGTCTCGACACCGACGGCTCGCGGGAGCTTGAGACTGTGCAGGAGCGCCGTGCCGAGCTCGCCGCGCTGGTGCGCAAGTACGGCAGCTCCCTCGACGAGGTCATCGAGGCGATGGAACTCGGCAGCAGCCGGCTGTTCGAGCTGGACGGCGACGCCGAGCGCATCGCCGAGCTCGAGGCCGCCGTTGCATCCGATCACGACGTGGTCGACCGCCTCGCCGCCGAACTCAGCGCGCTGCGCACCGCCGCCGCCGAACGGTTCGCCCGCCAGGTCACGGCAGAACTCGGCCCTCTCGCCATGCCGAACGCCGAGCTCTCTATCGAGGTCAGCCCGCGTGACGAGCTGGGGGCAAGCGGCGGCGACACCGTCTCGATCCTGCTGAAGCCGCACGCCGGGGCAGACCCGCGGCCCCTGGGGCGCGGCGCATCCGGCGGTGAGCTCTCCCGTGTGATGCTCGCAATCGAGGTCGTGGTGGCCGGCACCGACCCCGTGCCGACCTTCGTCTTCGATGAGGTGGATGCCGGCATCGGCGGCGCCGCCGCGATCGAGATCGGGCGGCGGCTGGCCCGGCTAGCCGAATCGGCCCAGGTCATTGTCGTGACACACCTCGCGCAGGTCGCCGCTTTCGCGCAGAACCACCTCACCGTGGTCAAGGACCGCGATGGCGCGGTCACCGCGAGCAGTGTTCGGCAGCTGCAGGGGGATGAGCGCGTCGCCGAGATGGCCCGCCTGCTCTCTGGCCTGCCCGACTCGGCGAGCGGTCTGGAACACGCCCGCGAGCTGATCTCGCTGGCGCAGGACAGCTGACGCCTTCGCAAGGAATCCTCATTTTGACCCCCTGACGGGGTGGTATTAGGCGCTGCGTCATGCCAACATGGGCGATGCACCGTACCCGAACCGGTGCGAGTGCTCGCGCCTACCCAAGCGCCGGCGCTCACAGTATCTCTGGAGAGAGACGAATCAATGGCGATTCAGCGCACCCGAAGCGTGGCCCTCGCACTGACCCTCACGATGACGTGTGGAGCTCTGGTCGTCGTGCAAGCGGCACCGGCGTATGCGGATCCCGGCGGGATCGTGATCTCAGAGCTCAACTACCATGCCGTCTCCGACGTCGACGGCGACGACTTCCTTGAGCTGAGCAACACCAGCGCGGCCAGCATCGATGTCTCCGGCTGGTCCTTCAGCGCCGGCGTGACCGGCACCCTGCCGGCCGGCACCGTCATCCCCGCGAACGGTTACCTCGTGGTGGGCAAGGATGCCGCACGGTTCCAGCTGACCTATGGGTTCGCCCCGGATGCGGTCTACGGCGGCAATCTCAGCAACAGCGGCGAGACCGTGACCCTTGTCGACGGCGCGCTCGCCGTCATCGACACCGTCACCTACGCCGACGTCGCCCCGTGGCCGACATCCCCGGACGCAACCGGCCCGACGCTGGAGCTGCGCGACCTGCTCTCCGACAACACCCTGCCCGAGAGCTGGGGCGCGAGCGTGGCGACCGGCGGCACCCCCAAGGCCGTCAACTCGATCAACGGAACCGGCGTGCCGCCGGCCATCACCGAGACGCTGGCCACGCCGGCCCGGCCAACGCCGAGTCAAGCCGTGGTCGTCAGCGCTCGCCTGCAGCCGGGTTCGACGGCAACGCTGAGCTACAAGATCATGTTCGCGGCCGACGTCGCCATCCCATTCCTGGATGACGCGGCTAGCCCGGGCGGCGCCGGCGACGGCGTCTATGCCGCGACGATCCCCGCGCAGTCGGGTGGCAAGCTGATTCGCTACCGCATCGACGCCATGGCCGGGAGCAAGGCCTACTCGATGCCCGCGGCAGGGGAGTCGATGCGTTACCGCGGCGTCGTGGTCAGGGACAGCGCGGTCACCAGCCAGCTGCCCGTCATCGAGTGGTTCATGGACGACGCCGTCTACGCCGACATCCTCGCCAACCACCGGCTCGACGATGTCGCCGGTGCGGCCGTCTGGGCCTACAACGGCGAGGTGATCGACGGCGTGCAGATGAGCGTGCGTGGCAACTCTTCCCGCACCGACGCGAAGGTCAACTGGAAGGTCGTGATGCCGGCCGGGTACAAGTTCGACCTTGGTGGCCAACTGCCCTACGCACTCGACAAGTTTGCGCTGCAGAACTACTCGGCCAACTTCGCCGACGTCGGCTGGAGCACCGTGAAGGCGGCGGGGGCGCGCGGCCTGAGCATTATCCCGGTGCGCACCCAGCGCAACGCGGCCTTCTGGAGCCTGGGGCGCATCATGGAGACCGAGGACGGCTCCTGGCGGACCGCGCAAGGGGTGAAGAACTGGGCCATCTACAAGGCCGACGGCGGCGCCGTCGGCAAGACGGCATCTCCGGCCGCGCTCAAGGCGGCCCTCTGGCTCGACAAGAAGACCCGCGAGGACGAGGACTTCACGGACGTCTGGACACTCAGCAACACGGTAGACGCCCCGGCGTCGGCCGCCCAGCAGGCGTGGATCTACGAGAACGTCAACGTGCCGGAGCTGATCAACTACATGGCGATCAACTCGATCATGCGCCACCAGGACAGCGGCTGGTACAACTGGTGGCTGGCCCGCGATACCGAGGGAACAGGCCGCTGGGAGATGTGGCACTGGGACCTCAACTGGATCTTCACCGTGCCAGCCTCTGACGGCAAGGGGCTCTTCCTCACCCCGGACACCTCGAACCGGTTCACCCAGGCGATGCTGAAGTACCCCGAGTTCAAGGAGATGTTCTACCGGCGGCTGAGCACCCTCTCCGACCAGTTCCTGGCGGCGGGGCAGTTCGAGGCACAGTGGGACGCGATCTCAACGAAGACCACCCCCGAGTGGAACCTGGATCGCGCCAAGTGGGGCGGATACACCCCGCATCGGCACGGTCGGCTTTCATTGCGGGCCTCGCCGACCGGCGGGCGGCCATCATAGGCAACACCGGTGCGGGCAAGCTCGTTCCCGTCTCCCAGTCGCCGAACGCCGCGGTCGTGATCAACGAGATCCAGTACCACCCGGCCGGAACCGGCGGCGAGTTCATCGAACTCGCGAACCCCGGCACAACCGCCGTGGACATCTCTGGCTGGACCATCGACGCCGTCGGCCTCACTATCCAACCGGGAACCGTAGTGCCGGCCGGAGGACGCGTGGTGTTCGTCGCCACGGATGTCGCGTTCCGTGCGGCCTACACCGGGGCCAACCGCCTCGTCGGCGGGAGCTTCAGCGGAACCCTTGACGATGCGGGGGAGGCCGTCATCCTGAAGGCCGGAACGCGCATCGTCGATTCCGTCAGCTACACGAATGCCGCCCCGTGGCCCGCGGCCGCAGACGGCACCGGTCCGTCGCTCGAGTTGCTGTCGCCGACGGCAGACAACGCGGACCCTGCGAACTGGCGCGCTGCGTCCGGCGTGCAGGGAACACCGGGGCTGCCCAACACGCCGGATGCCGCGGCCAACATCGCGCCGAGCGCCGGCCTGACCGCAAGCGCCACGGGGCTCACCGTCGCCGTGAACGGCTCCACCTCACGGGACCCGGACGGCACCATCGCCAGCTATGCCTGGAAGTTCAGCGACAACGGCACCGCGAGCGGCATCAGCGCAAGTCACACCTTCGCGGCGGCCGGAACCTACACCGTGACGTTGACGGTGACCGACAACAAGGGGGCAACGGGCACCGCGAGCCAGACGATCACGGTCACGGCCACCCCGGGCGGCGCTTTCGCTGTCGACACCTTCGCGCGCACCGTCACCGGTGGGCTCGGCACCGCCGAGACGGGCGGGGCCTGGGCGCCCCAGGCCAACGCGTCGTCCTTCGCCGTCAATGGTGGGGAAGCGAAGATCACCGCGAAATCGGGCACGAGCATGAGGGTGTTCCTCAATGCGGTCTCGTCCACGGACACGGACCTGAAGACGAAGATCTCGTTCACGCGACAAACGGCCAGCAGCATGTACGCCGGTGTGGTCGCCCGTCAGGTCGGTGCGGCCAGCTATGGGGCTCGTGTCGTCGTGAGCGCATCGGGGGCGGTTCAGCTGCAAACACAGCTGAACACGGACACGATCCTCAAGTCGGCGAACCTCTCTGGCGTCAGTTACGCGACGGGAGACAAGCTGAACCTGCGCGTGCAGGTCTTCAGCACGGCGCCGACGACGATCCGTGCGAAGGCATGGAAGGTTGGTGCGGCCGAGCCTGCCAGCTGGCTGGTGAGCTCGACAGACGCAACGGCGGCGCTCCAAGCGCCGGGCTCGATCGGCCTGTACAGCTACCTGAGCAGCACGGCCAGCCCGTCGCCGATCGTGGTGTCGTACGACGATTTCTGGGCAGGCCCCACGAATTGATCACCCGTTGTGTAACGCATCGGTTCGGGGCGGCGACTCGCCGCTCCGAACCGATTCTG
Organism: Microterricola viridarii; assembly: GCF_001542775.1. Classification (GTDB taxonomy): domain Bacteria; phylum Actinomycetota; class Actinomycetes; order Actinomycetales; family Microbacteriaceae; genus Microterricola; species Microterricola viridarii_A. The sequence goes on along the minus strand of NZ_CP014145.1, from coordinate 1,858,471 downwards.
CGCACACTGGCCAAGTTCAGGATCTGGCCTGATAAGATCGAGGCCCGTGGTGAACAATAAGAACGCGGACAACTCAGACGGCATTACCAAGCACATTTTCGTGACCGGTGGTGTCGTTTCTTCATTGGGCAAGGGTCTGACGGCGGCGAGCCTCGGCAACCTTCTGACCGCTCGCGGGCTGCGTGTTGTGATGCAGAAGCTGGACCCCTACCTGAACGTGGACCCGGGCACGATGAACCCGTTCCAGCACGGCGAGGTCTTCGTGACCGACGACGGGGCTGAGACCGACCTCGACATTGGCCACTACGAGCGCTTCCTGGACATCAACCTGAGCCAGGCCGCCAACGTGACCACCGGCCAGATCTACTCGACGGTGATCGCCAAGGAGCGCCGCGGCGAGTACCTCGGAGACACGGTGCAGGTCATCCCGCACATCACCGACGAGATCAAGCGCCGCATGCGCCTGCAGGCCAGCGAAGAGCCCCAGCCCGACGTGATCATCACCGAGGTCGGCGGAACCGTCGGCGACATCGAGTCGCAGCCGTTCCTCGAGGCCGCCCGCCAGGTGCGGCACGAGCTCGGCCGCAAGAACGTCTTCTTCGTGCACGTCTCGCTTGTTCCCTACATGGGCGCCTCCGGCGAGCAGAAGACCAAGCCGACCCAGCACTCCGTTGCCACCCTGCGCTCGATCGGTATCCAGCCCGACGCGCTGGTGCTGCGCAGCGACCGCCCGGTGACCGAGAGCAACAAGCGCAAGATCGCGCTGATGTGTGACGTCGAGGAGGAGGCCGTCATCAACACGCCGGATCTCCGCAGCGTGTACGACATCCCCACCGTGCTGCACGCGCAGGGCCTGGACGCCTACATCATCGAGCAGCTCGGCTTGGCCAAGGCCGGCGACGTGAACTGGGACGGCTGGCAGAAGGTGCTCGATGCCGTGCACGAGCCCAAGCACGAGGTCACCATCGGACTGGTCGGCAAGTACATCGACCTGCCGGATGCCTACCTCTCGGTGACCGAGGCGCTGCGCGCCGGCGGTTTCGCCCAGCAGACCAAGGTCAACATCAAGTGGATCCCCTCTGATGAGTGCGAGACCGAGGAGGGTGCTGCCCGCAACCTTGCCCCGCTCGACGCCATCTGCGTGCCCGGCGGCTTCGGCGTGCGCGGCATCGAGGGCAAGCTCGGAGCCCTGACCTTCGCCCGTGAGAACGGCATCCCGACGCTCGGCCTCTGCCTCGGCCTGCAGTGCATGGTCATCGAGTACGCCCGCACCAAGGCCGGCCTGACCGGCGCGTCCTCGACCGAGTTCGACCCGGAGACCGAGTTCCCCGTGATCGCGACCATGGAGGAGCAGGTCGAGATCATCAGCGGCGGCGACCTGGGCGGCACCATGCGCCTCGGCCTCTACGAGGCGGCGCTCGCCGAGGGCTCGCTCGTGGCCGAGCTGTACGGCTCGACGCTCATCACCGAGCGCCACCGCCACCGTTACGAGGTCAACAACGGATACCGCGAGCAGATCGCGGCGGCCGGCCTGTCGTTCTCCGGCACCTCGCCCGACCGCCATCTGGTCGAGTTCGTCGAGCTGCCGCGCGACCAGCACCCGTTCTACGTCGCGACGCAGGCACACCCCGAGCTGCGCTCGCGCCCGAACAACGCGCACCCGCTGTTCCGCGGCCTCGTCTCTGCCGCCCTCGACCGCCAGCAGGCCAGCCGCCTGTTCGAGGTCAAGGACGCCGAGTAACGGCGCCCGAGCAACGAAACCACGTCACGGAGCAGAGTAGCGACGCACATGCCACACGCTGAGGAGCCCCGCGAGCCGCTTGCCGACACCCGGCAGGCGGCCCCGGTGCTCTCCTCGAGCACCGTCTTCGACGGGCGCGTGTGGGGTGTGCGTCGCGACCGCTTCGAGTACAACGGCGCCGAGATCGAGCGCGAGTACGTCGACCACAGCGGGGCCGTCGCAGTGCTCGCCATCGACGATGCGGAGCGTGTGCTGCTGATCAAGCAGTACCGCCACCCGGTGCGGATGCGCGAGTGGGAGATCCCGGCCGGCCTGCTCGACATCCGCGGGGAGAGCCCGCTGCGCGCTGCGCAGCGCGAACTCGCCGAGGAGACCGACCTGCAGGCCGCAGAGTGGAGCGTGCTCAGCGAGTTCTACACGTCGCCGGGCGGCAGCGACGAGGCGATCCGGATCTACTTGGCCCGCGGGCTCACTGCGACGGCGTCGCCGTTCCCGCGCAGCGATGAGGAAGCCGACATCGAGCTGCGCTGGGTCGGCCTCGACGAGCTCGTCGACGCCGTCATGGCCAGACGGCTGCAGAACCCCTCGCTCGTGATCGGCGCGCTCGCCGCCACGGTGGCCCGTTCGCGCGGGTGGCAGGGACTGGATGCCGGCGACACGAGTTGGCCGCGGCATCCGAAGAGCGAAGCGCTCGGGGAATGAGCATGGAGCCGGAAACGGCGACAGCCCCCGGCCAGGACCCAGCGACGCTGCCGCCCGCCCCACCGCCCACTGCGATGCAGCGCGCCGTGCAGAACTACCTGCGCCATGTCACCGTGGAGCGCGGGCTCTCGACCAACACCATCGCCGCCTACCGCCGCGACCTCGCCCTGTACACGCAGTGGCTGGCGGGGGAGGGCGTCGACGACCCGTCCGGTGTCACAGGCAACCACGTCGGCGCGTTCGTTCAGCACCTCGGCACGCGCGAGGAGGAGCCGCTCCAGGCGTCTTCGATCGCCCGGGTGCTCTCCTCGGTGCGCGGCTGGCACCGCTTCCTGCTCGAAGAGGGGCACACCGAGACGGATGTCGCCCACGAGACGAAGCCGCCCAAGCTCGGCAGCCGACTGCCCAAGGCGATCACGATCGAGCAGGTCGAGGCACTGCTGGACGCCACTCGCGGCGACGAGATCCAGCAGCTGCGCGACCGCGCACTGCTCGAGCTGCTCTACGCCACCGGCGCCCGCGTCTCTGAGGCGGTCGACCTGAACGTCGATGACGTGATCGACCAAGACGTGGTGCGCCTGCTCGGCAAAGGCGGCAAACAGCGCATCGTGCCCGTTGGCAGCTTCGCCAGGGCCGCACTCGACGCCTACCTGGTGCGCGCCCGTCCGGTGCTCTCCCGCCGGGGAACCGCCACGCCCGCGCTGTTCCTCGGGCTCCGCGGCCAGCGGGTATCCCGGCAGAACGCCTGGCTCATCATCCGGGCCGCTGCCGCCCGTGCGGGCCTCGACATCGAGGTGTCCCCGCACACGCTTCGACACTCCTTCGCCACCCACCTGCTGGCCGGCGGCGCCGATGTGCGCGTCGTGCAGGAGTTGCTCGGCCACTCGTCGGTGGCCACCACACAGATCTACACCCTGGTCACGGCCGACACTCTGCGCGATATGTACACGAGTGCCCACCCGCGCGCTCGCTAGAATCGTCTGAGTGCCCCGCGGCCTCGCCGCGACGGCGCGACACAGGCAACAGTTTGAGTGGGCATCGGCCCAGACCAGGAGATCAGCGTGGCGAGCAAGCGAGACCACTCGGCAGAACTTCCCCTCGCTGAACTTTCCGCCATGGGCGACCTCGCCTACGGCCGGGGCGTGCGGCAGGAGCCGGGCATGGGCCCGACCAACCGCCCGCAGACCGACTTCCCCGTGCCCGCGCCGCTGAAGAGCCACGGCCCGGCCCGCATCATCGCCCTCTGCAACCAGAAGGGCGGCGTCGGCAAGACCACGACGACGATCAACCTGGGCGCGACGCTGGCCGAGTACGGCCGCCGGGTGCTGGCCATCGACTTCGACCCGCAGGGCGCCCTCTCGGCCGGACTCGGCGTGCAGACCCACGACGTGCCGACCATCTACGACCTGCTGCTGTCGCGCTCCGCCAAGCCGGCCGACGCCATCCAGAAGACCCGGGTTCCGGGACTCGACGTCATCCCGGCCAACATCGACCTCTCCGCCGCCGAGGTGCACCTGGTCAACGAGGTCGCCCGCGAGCAGATCCTCGCCAGCGTGCTGCGCAAGGTCAGCGACGACTACGACGTCATCCTGATCGACTGCCAGCCGTCGCTCGGGCTGCTCACCGTCAACGCCCTCACCGCCAGCCACGGCGTGCTGATCCCGCTGGAGTGCGAGTTCTTCGCCCTGCGCGGCGTCGCGCTGCTGATCGAGACCATCGACAAGGTGCGCGACCGGCTGAACCCAGCCATCGAGCTCGACGGCATCCTGGCCACCATGTACGACTCGCGTACGCTGCACTCGCGCGAGGTGCTCGACCGTGTCGTCGAGGCCTTCGGCGACAAGGTGCTCGAGACCGTCATCGGCCGCACCGTGAAGTTCCCGGATGCCAGCGTCGCCGGCGCCCCGATCACCCAGTTCGCACCGGAGCACGCGGCGGCCCGCGCCTACCGGCAGCTCGCCAGGGAACTGGTCAGTCGTGGCGCCGTCGCCTAGCGGCCTCGCGCCAGCACCCCACGAAGCACCCACCGGCGACGGGGGTTTCTCCGTCGCGCTCAGCAACTTCTCCGGACCGTTCGACTTGCTGCTCAGCCTGATCGCCAAGCACGAACTGGACATCACCGAGGTGTCGCTCAGCCGCGTCACCGATGAGTTCATCGCCTACCTGCGCGGCCTCGACTCCGAGAAGGAGCTCGACCAGGCCAGCGAGTTCGTCGTCGTGGCCGCCACTCTGCTCGACCTCAAGGTCGCCGGGCTGCTGCCGCAGGGCGAGCTCGTCGACGCGGAAGACGTCGCACTGCTGGAGGCCCGCGACCTGCTGTTCGCCCGACTGCTGCAGTACCGAGCGTTCAAGGAGGCCTCGGCCTGGTTCGCCGGCCACCTCGAAGTGGAGTCGCAGCGGCACGCCCGCACCGTGCGGCTGGAGGAGAAGTACCGCCAGCAGACACCCGAACTCGTCTGGAGCCTCTCCGCCGCCGACTTCGCCGCCCTCGCCACGTTCGCCATGGCACCGCGCGCCATCCCGGTTGTCGGGCTGGACCACCTGCACGCGCCGCTCGTCAGCATCCGCGAGCAGGCCGCCCACATCGTCGCCGTGCTGCGCGGGGGAGAGCCGGTCACGTTCCGGCAGCTGATCAGCGGGCTCGACCAAACGGCGGGGCAGAAGGGCATCGTCATCGCCCGCTTCCTGGCCGTGCTCGAGCTGTACCGGCACGCCGCGATCGCCTTCGAGCAGCTCGAGCCGCTCGGCGAGCTGACCCTGCGCTGGACAGCGGAGGTCTGGACCGACGACAGCCTCGCCAACCTGGGAGCAGATTACGATGCCTGAACTCGAAACCGAGACCGAGACTGGAACTGTGCAAGAGACCGACAACGCACTCGACATCGACCGCGCCCTGGAGGCCGTGCTGCTCGTCGCTGACGAGCCGCAGGGCCTGGTGCACCTGGCCACCGCCATCGGCCGGCCGGTCGAGGAGGTGGCGGCATCCGTCGCACGCCTCGTCAACGACTATGACGGCGTCGACGCAGCGGGCAACCCCGCCGGTGTGCGCCGCGGCTTCGAACTGCGCGAGGTCGGCGGCGGTTGGCGCTTCTACGTGCGCGCAGAGTACGACACCGTCGTAGCTGACTTCGTGATGACGCAGAACCCCAGCAAGCTCTCCCAGGCCGCGCTGGAGACGCTCGCCGTCATCGCATACAAGCAGCCCATCAGCCGCGGCTCCGTCGCCTCGATCCGGGCGGTGAACGTCGACTCCGTCGTGCGCACGCTGCTCGGCCGCGGCCTCATCACCGAAGCATTCACCGACGCCGAAACCGGCGCCATCAACTACACCACGACCGACTTGCTGCTCGCGCAGCTCGGTCTGAACTCCCTCGACGAACTGCCGCCGATCTCTCCTCTTCTCGAGGACGGCGCGGAAGGATTTAGCCATGACCTCCGATGACTTCAACCCCAAGGATTACGACGCGGAAGACTTCGGTCCCGACGATGACTTCGTGCGCATCCCGGATGCCGGCCCGACAGGCGTTCGCCTGCAGAAGCTGCTCGCCGCCGCCGGCATCGCCTCCCGCCGCGTCGTCGAGGAGTACATCGTCGAGGGCCGTATCTCGGTGAACGGCGTCGTCGTCAAGGAGCTCGGCACCCGGGTGAACCCGGAGACCGACCTGGTCTCGGTCAACGGCCTTGGTGTGCAGCTCGACCAGAGCAAGCGCTACATCATGCTGAACAAGCCGACCGGCGTCGTCTCCTCGCTGAACGACGAGCAGGGTCGCCCCGACCTCAGCTACTTCACCGACCAGTTCGAGGAACGCCTCTACAACGTGGGCCGCCTGGATGCCGAGACCAGCGGTCTGCTCATCCTCACCAACGACGGCGACCTCGCACACACCCTGGCGCACCCCTCCTTCGGCGTGACGAAGACCTATGTCGCCAAGGTGCGCGGCAAGATGACGGCCCAGACCATCGCCCTGCTGCAGCGTGGCATCGAGCTGGAGGACGGCCCGATCAAGGCCGACAAGGCCCGCATCCTCTCCGACCCGGCCGGTTCGCAGACCCACAGCGTCGTCGAGATCACCCTGCACTCCGGGCGCAACCGCATCGTGCGGCGCATGTTGGCCGAGGTCGGCCACCCGGTCGTGGACCTGGTGCGCCGCCAGTTCGGCCCGCTGAACCTCGGCACCTTGCCGATCGGCCAGATGCGCGAGCTGAGCAAGGCCGAGCTCGGCCAGGTGCTCACCATCTCGCGCGACGGCGCAGAAGCCCAGGAACGGTACGCCGTGCGCCAGGCCGACAAGAACCCGAAGAAGCGCGGTCTGTGATGGCAGTGAACCCCAACGCAGAGAGCCGGCTCGCCGGCCCGGTGCGCGTCGTCGGCGCCGGCCTGCTCGGCACCAGCGTTGGCCTCGGCCTGCGCGCCCGCGGCATCGAGGTCTTCCTCGCTGACGCCTCGCCGACAAACGTGAGCATCGCCACCGACCTCGGCGCCGGGCGCCCCGCCACAGCAGGCGACGCCCCGCAGCTGATTGTCGTCGCCGTTCCGCCGGACGTGACCGCCGACGTCGTCGAGCGCGAGCTCGCCGATTACCCGGACGCGATCGTCACCGACGTCGCCAGCGTCAAGCTGCAGATTCTGGACAGCCTCATCGCGCGTGGCGCCGACGTGTCCCGCTACGTCGGCTCGCACCCGATGGCCGGGCGGGAGCGCGGCGGCCCCCTCGCCGGCCGCGCCGACCTCTTCGTCGGCCGCCCTTGGGTGGTCGCCGGCCACGACGCCATCTCGTACAAGCGGGCCAGCGCCATCGACGACCTCATCCTCGACCTTGGCGCCACCCTCGTCGAGATGAGCGCCGAGGAGCACGACCGCGGCGTCGCCCTGATCTCGCACGTGCCCCAGGTCGTGTCTAGCCTGATGGCCCGCCGCCTCGTCGACGCGCCGAGTGCCTCGGTCAACCTCGCCGGCCAGGGCCTGCGCGACGTCACCCGCGTCGCCGCCAGCGACCCAGAGCTCTGGGTGCAGATCCTCGGCGCGAACTCCACCCCGGTGCGCGAGATCCTCACCGCCTACCGCGAGGACCTCGACCGCTTCATCGAGGCGCTGGAAGACGTCAACGCCCCCGGCGCCCGCCGCCGCGTGGCCGAGGAGATCGCTGGCGGCAACACCGGCGTGGCCCGGCTGCCCGGCAAGCACGGCATCGACAAGCGCTTCTCGACCATGATCGTGATGGTCGATGACACCCCCGGACAGCTGGCCCGCCTGCTGCACGAGATCGGCGAGATCGGCGTCAACCTCGAGGACCTCCGCCTCGAGCACGCGCAGGGCGTACAGGTCGGCCTGGCCGAGATCTCCGTAGTTCCCGAGGCAGTCGAACGCCTCACCACCGAGCTGGTCGCCCGCGGCTGGCGGATTGCAGGCTAAAGCATGGCTGTTTCAACCCCCGTCTTCGTCGCCATCGACGGCCCAGCCGGCAGCGGCAAGTCCAGCGTGAGCAAGGCCGTCGCCCGCACCCTCGGCTACGGCTACCTCGACACCGGCGCCGCCTACCGGGCGCTGGCCTGGCTGGTACTGGAGAACGGTGTCGACAAGGACGACGCGGATGCCGTCATCCGCACCCTCGACGACTTCGACTACTTCATCGCCACCGACCCCGACGCCTACGTCGTGCGGGTCGGCCAGACCGACGTGACCGACGCCATCCGCGAGCCGCGGGTGAGTGCTGCGGTCAGCGCGATCGCCCGCGTGCCCGCCGTGCGCGCGCACCTGGTCCAGCTGTTCCGACGCATCGCCGCCGGCGTCGACGCCCCCGGCGTCGTGGTCGAGGGCCGGGACATCACCACGGTCGTCGCGCCGGACGCCCCGGTGCGCATCCTTCTCACAGCTTCGGAAGAGGCTAGAATGGCCAGACGGTCCGCCGAACTGCAGGATGACGCCGCCGCAACCGCGGGAGCCGAGCTCAAGAAGCGCGATCAGGCTGATTCCCGCGTGGTCGACTTCCTGAACGCGGCAGAGGGCGTGACCACGGTCGATTCGACCGAACTGAACTTTGCCGAAACCGTCGATGCCGTCATCGCGGTGATCGCCGACACGCAATCCCCGGTCTCCTAGAGCCCACACGGCCACAGAGACCCACCGAGGAGACAATCCATGACTGACATCGACACCGACGATTTCGACGCCAACGACGATCTCGCCGAGCGCATGAGCACGCTCGACGAGGACCTCGCCGTCCAGCGCGCCCACTCGCTGCGCGCGGGGCTCGCCGACTACGAGCTCGAAGACGACGACTTCGACGTGCTCGACGCCGTCACCGAAGACCCCAACGCCATCACCTACCTGCCCGCGCTGCCGGTCGTCGCCATCGTCGGCCGACCGAACGTCGGCAAGTCGGCGCTGGTCAACCGCATCCTCGGCCGCCGCGAGGCCGTCGTGGAGGACACCCCGGGCGTCACCCGCGACCGCGTCTCGTACAAGGGCGAGTGGAACGACCGCCGCTTCACCCTCGTCGACACCGGCGGCTGGGAGCCCGACGCCAAGGGCATCGACGCCTCCGTCGCCGCCCAGGCCGAGGTCGCCATCGACCTCTCCGACGTCGTGCTGTTCGTCGTCGACTCCCGGGTGGGCGCCACGTCCACCGACGAGCAGGTCGTGCGCATGCTGCGCAAGAGCGGCAAGCCCGTCTTCCTGCTGGCCAACAAGGTCGATGACGCTCGCCAGGAGCCGGAGGCCGCAGCACTGTGGAGCCTCGGACTCGGCGAGCCCTACCCGGTCTCCGCTCTGCACGGCCGCGGCGTCGCCGACATGCTGGACGCCGTCCTGAAGAAGCTGCCGCTGATCTCGGCCGTCGCCAAGGAAGAGGTGGGTGGCCCGCGCCGCGTCGCCATCCTCGGCCGCCCGAACGTCGGCAAGTCCAGCCTGCTGAACAAGTCGGCCGGTGAGGAGCGCGTTGTAGTCAACGAGCTCGCCGGAACGACCCGCGACCCCGTCGACGAGCAGGTTGAGCTCGGCGGCAAGATCTGGCGCTTCGTCGACACCGCCGGCATCCGCCGCCGCGTGCACCTCTCCCAGGGCGCCGACTTCTACGCCTCGCTGCGCACCAGCACCGCCCTCGAAAAGGCTGAGGTCGCGATCGTCGTCATCGACGTGAGCGAGAAGATCAGCGAGCAGGACGTACGCATCATCGACCTGGTGCTCGAGTCCGGCCGCGCCCTCGTGCTCGCCTTCAACAAGTGGGACCTGCTGGACGACGACCGCCGCCGCTACCTTGAGCGTGAGATCGAGCAGGACCTCGCCCACGTGGCGTGGGCCCCGCGCGTCAACATCTCGGCCCGCACCGGCCGCCACCTCGAGAAGCTCGTTCCGGCCCTGGAGCTCGCCCTCGAGTCGTGGGACACCCGCATCGCAACCGGCAAGTTCAACGCCTTCCTGGCCGAGCTCACCGCAGCGCACCCGCACCCCGTCCGCGGCGGCAAGCAGCCGCGCATCCTGTTCGGCACCCAGGTCTCCAGCCGCCCGCCGACATTCGTGCTGTTCACGACCGGGTTCCTTGACCCCGGTTACCGTCGCTACATCCAGCGCCGTCTGCGCGAGATCTACGGCTTTGCCGGCACCCCGATCTTCGTCAACATGCGCGTCAGGGAAAAAAGAGCACGCTAGGCCTCGGCTTCACGCGTCCAGCCGCCTAGGCTGGGCGCGTGGACGCCTTCTGGGTTGGCCTCGGAATCCTAATCTTGGGGGTAACCCTCCTCGACGTCTTCCTCACTGCACTCAATTACGACGAGGCCGGCTTCTTCGCCGGCCGGCTCGCGTCGTGGCAGTGGATGCTCACCCGGCGCCTCACCCGGCGCCTCGCCCGCCGTTGGCGCCCCCTCGTGCTCCGCCAGGTCACCGGGCTGCAGATCATGGTGACCGTGTTCGCCTGGATCGGCGGGGTGATCCTCGGGTATGCGCTGATCTACCTCGGGAACATGGAAGGCAGCAACTTCCAATACTCGGGTGTGAACGGCGGCTTCTTCGGCGCCGTCTACTTCAGCGCGGCACAGCTGGCGACCGTCGGTACATCACAGCTCTCGCCGAACACCGACTTCCTGCGCGCGCTCTCCATTGTCGAGAGCCTGAACGGCGTGATCCTCGTCTCGCTCATCCTCACCTTCCTGCTCGGCATCTACGACGTCATCAGCAGCTTGCGTGCTCTGTCTGCCCAGTTCTTCAGCCCGGGCAGCGGAGTCGGCGAACCGATCGCCAGCCTGAAGCCGTATTTCCCGGGCGGTGAGGCCCGCAGCCTCGACTCGCACCTGGAGTCGATCGCCGACACCTTCGGCTCGTACACCGACGGTGTGCGACTGCACCACTCCGCTTACTACTTCCAGAGCGGCAGGGACACCTTCTCGCTGCCGTACTCGATCCGCATGATGGCCGGAATCATCGGTGGTCTGCGCTGGGGCCTGCCCGGCTCGAACCCCGTCACCCAGGAGCCGGCGCTGCTGCCGCTGACGGTGCAGTTCGAAAAGTTCGAGCAGTACATGCATCCGCTGTTGAAATGGCAAAGCACCGACGTTCCGCAAACCGTCAGTGCGGGGGACTTCGCCGCGCAGCTGCAGGTCGAAACGGATCGGGCGAAGCATGCCCGCCGCCGCTGGGCCCGCGTTCAAGAACCGGGTGACCCCTGGGTGTCCCGCTTCGTGCAGGTGAACGACAAGATGGCCGAGCTGGTCGGTGGGACGCCGATTGCGGATGTGCGGGAGGCCTACAACCGCTACGTGCACTGGTTGCCCTTCGCCTACCGCGCCGAGCAGTTCAGTGCGGCCGTCTCGCGGGACCTCGACTACCAGCCGGTGTACGACGACCCGGCCGATCAGGCGCCCGCCGCTGTGCTGGCCCCTGCGCCGAACGTGGCGACGCCGCGCGGCCGCGAAACGGGGCTGCGGGCGTTCATCGGGCGCAGGGTCACGCTGATCGATCCCGGATACATGCGCCTGATCGCAGCCGCGCGCGCTCTCGGTGCCGCCGTGCTGGCCGTGGCTGTGCTCGTCGGCGTGCTCAGTGCGCTGAGCCTGCCTCTGATGCCCGCTGCTGTCTTCGGTGGCATGCTCGCCATGTTCACCGGGGCCGCGGCGGCAGCTGCCGGCACCGGCCAGGGTCTGAAACGGCTGGGTGGGTTGCTGACGATCGTCCCCGCGATGCTGGCCATCGGGCTCAGCATCGTCGTGCCGCGCGACCCGATCCCTGTCACGGTGACGCTGGCCCTGTTGGCATTCGTGGGCGTCGCACTTTCGCGTTTCGGCCGCCAGCTGGGCGGGCTCGGCCAGCTGCTGTTCGTCAGCTTCTACTTCACCCTGCTGCTGGGCCTGAAGCCCGCAGAGTTCCTGCCATTCTCGCTGGCCGCGCTCGTCGGCGTGTTGTGCTCGGTGCTGGTCGCCCTCTTGCCGAACAGGGGCGCGCATGCCCGCGTGGTGCGCGGCGGTGTGTTCGCGTTCGAGCAGCGCATCCTGCACTCGTTGGAGCCCCTCATCGACACCGTGTCTGCCGCCCGGTGGGATCCCGACCTGCAACGCCGAACACGCACTGAGTTGCGGCAGAGCCACCATACGGCGGCATTCCTGGTGGCCCAACTCACTGCGGACGATCCGGATGTCGGTCTGACGGCGCAACAGGCCCAGGTGTTGCGCACCAGGGTGCACACCGCAGAACTTGCGCTGGCGAACCTCGCCGTTGCCGCGCGCTCGGCCACCGGCGCCGGTATCCCGATCGAGGTGCGTGCCCGCCTGGCGGGTGCGTTGCAGACCGTGCAGAAGCACGTCGCCGGATACCCCGCTGATCCCGCGTGGGTAGGAGCGGCCGGGCACACCACAGGCAAGGGCAGCCCGGACGATGCGGACGATGCCGATGCCACCCGAAGCCCCGGCGGGCCGCCCAACCGCTCGGCGGCCGAAGCGCTCCAGTCGCCCATCGCCCCGGCGCACTGGCCGCGGCCGGCCCGGCGGGTTTATGCAGCGGCGTTCGAGCTCCAGCAGGCCAGTGACGACCTGTACTCGGCGCGGGCGGCCGACCTCGTGCTCCGCCCCGCCGGGGCAGGCCAGCCCGGGGCTGAGGAGGTGGCGGCGCCGGATAGCACGGCGCTGGCTGACGAGAACGCCGCGGAGCGTACTGCGAGAGAGAGCGCCGCGTTTGATGGCACCGCGACCGATGACACCACCACTGCTGACACCGCCGCAGACGACACCGAGCTGGACGCCATTCTGGCCGACGGGGTCCAGGCGGCCGCAGACGGGGGTGAGTCCGGCCCTCACCACCAGAGCGCGCACGAGGGCGCAACGGCGGGCGACAGCGGGGAATCCGCCGCGATCTGGCGACGCGCCATTCAGGCCGCCCTCTCGACGGGCATCGCGCTCGGCTTCGGCTCCCTCGTGTCGACGACCCACCAGTACTGGGCGGCGATGCCCGCCTACCAGACGATCGGGGGCAGCGACGGCGAGACCTTCGTGAAGGGGGCGCAGAAGATCGTCGGAACGATCGCCGGCGCAACAGTCGGCTTCGGCATTGCGATCACGGCCGGCTCCCACCCCGCCGTGCTCCTGCCCGTGCTGGCCCTTTGCGTCTTCGCCTCCAGCTACTTCCGCTCGACCTCGTCGCCGCTGACCAGCTTCTGGCAGACAATGATGTTTGCGCAGTTGTACGAGTTCCTCGGCCGGCTCAGCACCGAGGCGATCGGGGTGCGTATCGTGGAGACGGTGATCGGTGCCGTCGTCGCACTGCTCATCGCCGCAATCGTGTTGCCAACGCACACGCGCACGAAGTTCGCCGCGCAAGCGATGAAACTGATTGGCAGCATCGAGGACGTCACCGGCGTGGCACTGGACGTGTGGCGGAAGGGGCAGGCCGCGACCGACGCCGATGTCGCCGCACTGACCCGCGGCGAGCAGGCCGTCGCGCAGCAACAGCGCGCCGTGCAGGCCAGCGCCGCCCCGCTGCGGCGAGCATCCGGAGCATTCGATCCCGCCGGCATCGAGACTCTGCTCTCGGAGTTCTGGGAGTTGCAGTACTACGCCAGGCACCTCGTGCGGGCGACGCTGCGTGGCAGCCCGGTGCAGGCGGGGGTCACCGCCGAGCAATGGGCTCAACTCGAGGCGGCGACCGCGCAGAACTTCGCCGCACTCACCGCGGCCTTCGACGG